>CP126121.1:1807383-2127860 GCA_030123625.1 Nitrospira sp. | reverse complement strand
TGCCGCGTCCGTTGTCGATGACCGTCACGCTTCCGTCGATGTGAATCGTCACCTCGATCGCCTCCCCGAACCCTGCCATATGCTCGTCGACGCTGTTGTCGACGACCTCATAGACCAGATGGTGGAGTCCGTCGACGCCGGTGCTCCCAATGTACATCGCCGGGCGCTTTCGCACGGCATCGAGACCTTCGAGCACCTTGATCTGATCCGCGCTGTAACTGTCTGATTTGGGTTGGAAAGAGTCGTCTGTGGTCATCCGTTTCCTAATAGTCTGTTGAGAAGCGCCTCGCGTTGTTTGATCCTGTGACGTTCAGAAC
This sequence comes from Nitrospira sp., assembly GCA_030123625.1. Taxonomy (NCBI): domain Bacteria; kingdom Pseudomonadati; phylum Nitrospirota; class Nitrospiria; order Nitrospirales; family Nitrospiraceae; genus Nitrospira; species Nitrospira sp. Next base: position 2,127,543 of record CP126121.1, on the reverse strand, counting down.
GCTCGAAAAGGTTGCTCGATAAGTGACGACTGACGGAGAAGGAATCGTACGCTGTGGTACGTTGAGCCTTCGGCGATACGAGGATAGTGCCGACGGACCTCCTGAGCATCCCGCTAAACCTTGATCGGCATGACCACACATTTGAACCCCGGGCTTTCAGGCTCTTGAATCAGACAAGGACTCAGCGGGGTTTCCATCTGAAGCGATATGGTTTCCCCCTCCATCACGTTGAAGGTATCCAGAAGATAACGGGCATTGAATCCCGTATTGATAGTCTCTCCTTCATACCGAGCGGGCAATTCTTCCGTGGCTTCTCCGTAGTCAGGGCTGCTGGAAAACAACGTCATCTGACCGGATGCGAACGAAATCTTTACCGCGCTGGCTTTGTCTTTGGCCAGCACCGACACCCGACGCAGCGCGCTCTCTAATTCACTTCGGCTCACGCTGATCTTCTTGCCGCTTTCCTTTGGAATGACCTGTTGGTAGTTCGGGTAGTTGCCTTCCATTAACCGCGATGTGAGGAGTAAGCCGCTCTTGCGGAAGATCATGAGATTCTTCGAGAAACCGATGAGCGGGTCGGCGTCTCCGCCTTCCTCCAATAAATGGCGGATTTCATGCGCAGCCTTCTTGGGTATAATCGCTTTCATTTCTTGGGGCACACTTTTGTTGCCGGCCTTGCCGACTTCCTGCTCCGCCACCGCCAAACGATGGCCGTCTGTGCCGACTAATCGAAGGGAGGTCTTCTTGTCAGTGACAATGAGGGTGACTAGGAGGCCGTTCAAGATATACCGAGCATCGTTATCTCCTGCAGCAAAGAGGGTCTTTCGGATCAATTCCAGAAGTCCTTCTCCCGAGAGCGGTGTCAACCCCTCACGCTCGATCGTCGGCAGTGCGGGGTACTCGCTGCTGGGGAGGCCTACGACTTTGAACTGGCTCTTCCCGGCCTGAATGGTAGTCCAGTTATTATCGGTCGCCGTCAGTTCAATCTCACCAGGAGGTAGCTCTTTGACGATTTCAAACAACTTTCGGGCTGAGATGGTGACACCGCCGGTCGAAAGGACGGTACCTTTGTAAAGACCTCGCATGCCGATCTCGAGGTCAGTCGCTACGATCTCTACCCCATCTTGCTTGGCTTCCAATAGTATGTTCGATAGAATCGGCATCGTGTTCCGTTTTTCGACGACACCTTGCACCCGTTGGAGTCCCGTCAGCAATTCATCCCGCCCGATACGTACTTTCATGGAGACCTCTCCCGACCAAGCTCTTAGTTTCTAAGAATTTGCTCTTTCAATGTTTCAATCGTCGTTTGCAACATCGTATCGGTCTCCTTGGCCTTCGCAACCTGACGGCAGGCGTGGATGATGGTCGTATGGTCCTTGCCTCCGAATTGGCGCCCGATTTCAGGGTATGATGCGTCGGTCAACTCGCGACATAGATACATGGCGATCTGTCGAGGATGCACGAGGGTCTTGCTCCGACGGCGGGATTTCAGTTCCGTCATCTTCACATGAAACTGGGCACAGACCGCCTCTTGAATATCATCCATTGCAACGATTTTTTTCTTGTCCCCGATGAGATCGCGGAGGACATTCTTAGCAAGATCAAGGGTTATCACTTGTCCAGTCAACGAAGCATAGGCGCCTAATCGAACCAGGCTACCTTCCAATTCTCGGATATTGCTCTTCATGGTGGTCGATAGGAATTGGATGACGTCTTCCGGCAGCGTGACTCCCTCATCTTCTGATTTTTTTCTCAGGATAGCGATGCGGGTCTCCACATCGGGAGGCTGCAAGTCCGCAATCAGCCCCCATTCGAAGCGAGATCGGAGACGCTCTTCGATATCAGGCATATCTTTGGGAAAACGATCGCTGGAGAGGACAATCTGTTTATGCCCCTCGTACAAAGCATTGAATGTATGGAAGAACTCTTCCTGCGTCCGTTCTTTCCCGACCAGGAACTGAATATCGTCGATCATCAGCATATCGATATGTCGGTAGCGCTTTCGCAGGTCCATCATCTTGTCATAGCGAATGGAGTTAATCACTTCATTGGTAAACTGTTCGGTGGTTAAGTACGCGATGCGGAGATCGCTCTTTTCAGCCACATGATTTCCTATGGCGTTCAAGAGGTGAGTCTTTCCAAGTCCCACTCCGCCGTAAATGAAGAGCGGGTTATATGTGTGCCCGGGCTGCTCGGCAACTGCCATGCAGGCCGCATGGGCGAATTGATTCCCAGCACCAACGACAAAGTTCTTGAATGTATATTTTGGGTTCAGCTGGATTCCCCGCCGAGGCTTGGGCTGCATGGCACCGCGAGGCCCATTCATGAGCGTTTGGGGTTCAGCCTGCAGCGTAGCTCCCTTCTCACGGACGGTAAATGCAACACTCATCAGCTCCCCACCACGAGCCGTGGCCATGGCTTCTGCCAACAAGGATCCATAATGAGCGTCCAACCATTCTCCAAAGAATTTATTTGGAACTCCAATGTGCGCCGTCGAGTTCTCAATCCGGTCCAGACGAACCGGTATGAACCAGGTGTCATACACCTGCTTCGGGACCTTCCTTTGGATGTACTGCAATACATCCTGCCACACAGTATCAATACTCATAAGATCTCAAAATTCCTATACACAGGATTATTCACACCTGTGGATAACAATCCTTCAATCCGCTCCGTGCTTGCCAAAAAGCAAACGTGAATACCATGCCGCACCCGGTGATGTCGAGCCGTGCGAAAATGCCATCACCCATTCCTGTCCCCTCTTCACAAGCTTTTCACAGGTTGCAGCTCTTCTATCGAGAACCAATCCCCAATGTTATCCTTCATTAGGAACCAATATTTCATAAATAAAATCAATACAGTCACACTTATTCTCTTTATTCACTTCCTTACTCTTACTTCGACGACTGCTAATTTTCTTTCTAACAAGACTTCGGAGTCACAGAGCTATAACTTTTGAGTTTCACGGACTATCGCCAATACCTGCATAGAAGCGAAACAGGTCCCTTCTGTTCATTCGTGGATATTCCCTGTATCAAATACGTTCCCTGGAAGAAGAGGATCTTCCAGAAAGAAGACTACGGCGGAAGTGTTCTCGGATAACAGTGCGTGGATCAGGGTACGAAGTGGAGAACGGACAGCATAGACAACCGCCAGCATAACAGAAACTCCAGATTCAAAAAACGAGTGCGCAATCCATGGATCGAACGAATGAGGTGACGGTTTCATCATTTTCTCGCCTGACGAAGAACTCGTCTCGAACCGGTATCCGATCAGATGTATTTTGGAGAATAAAAGGGATTTTGAGCTGTTTAATCGCAGGAAGATATGTTTCGAGGATCTCTCCATCGAAGAGATCGTCGGTCTCATCTCCCAGGAGGCGGACCGCCTCACCGAGCAGAACGACAGTTATCACGTGGGATCCCGACGCAAGGCCAAGAGCAATACGGAGAGCCTCGACGGACCGATGGGTCTTTCGAGGATCTTCTTGAATAACGACCGCTATATTTTTTGCCATAAAAAGATGATCAGGTAAACGATAAAAATGGATCACAGGCATCAATGATTCCAGACAGCATGACGAGACCGCAAAGAGACATTTTCGGGTCGATAGTCGCCGTTGGAACGTGATGTTGCCGACACCCATAGGCACACACAAAAACGCGGACTCCCGCTTGTGCGAGAGTTCGGTAGTAGTCGGTGTGAATATTCTTTACGCCTTCATCAATAAGGTACAAGTAGACCTCATGACCGGTATCAAGAGCCGCGCGTGCAAGACTGTGAACAGTCTTGGCACCGTTGTGTGATGGAGGAAGAGCGAGGAGGAAACCTATTTTCTTTAAATCCACAGGAATTTATGATTAATTTTAAATAGTTATAAAATTCAATCCTTTGGGAGATTAAGAGGTTTTGGGAAGAAAGTCAACTTGAAAAAATGCCGTGTCAGGAGCCGGTAAGGACAGAGTGAATCTGAAGAGGCACAGTAGAGAGACTGACGTCATGCTGCACTTTAGTCTCCATATCCCGAAGAATACCGGACCCTTTTACTACTTCATCATCACCGATGATGAGAGTGAACCGACACCCGAGGCGATCAGCTTGCCGTAAGTGAGACTTCAAAGTTACGGACCTAAAATCGGAGACTGCTTGGAGGCCGGCAAGACGAAGCTCTTCCAGGACGGTGAGGCCGGCTATAGCACCCTGAGTACCGAATCCGGCCACATAGATAGCCACGTCATCCGTTGCTTTCCTTATCACATTCTCCGGCAGCAACATAGATATTCTTTCAAGGCCGACGGCAAAACCAACAGCCGGAGTTGACGGTCCTCCGAGAGTTTCGACCAATCCGTCGTAGCGTCCGCCGGCCCCTACAGCATTTTGAGCGCCTAAATTGATCGCAGTGACTTCGAACGTGGTGAGGTTGTAGTAATCAAGCCCGCGAACGAGCCGATGATTTAACGAGTACGGAATCTTAACAAGATCAAGGCCTGATAAGACTTTTGTGAAGTACGAACGAGCTGTCTCTGAAAGTGAGTCGCTTAAGCGGGGTGCAGTCTCCGTAATTGCGCGACACTCGGGGACTTTACAGTCTAGGACCCGCAGAGGATTAGCTTCAATGCGATGGCGGCAATTTGCACAAAGGCCGGATTCATGTTGCTTGAGGTAACTCACGAGTTGAGGCCGATAGGTTTCTCTATCAGCGACGTAGCCTAGATTGTTCATTTCCAAAGTGAGACCGGGTAGACCAAGGTCAGATAGAATTCGCCAAAGGAGGGCAATGACTTCGATATCGGCTTGGGGGTCGGCCATACCGAGCGATTCGACGCCGAACTGATGAAATTGTCGCAGACGCCCTGCTTGCGGCCGCTCGTGACGAAACATGGGTCCAAAATAGAAATACTTCTGAGGAACGGGGATCGCGGAACGATTGTGCTCGATATAGGCTCGGACTGTCCCGGCAGTCCCTTCAGGACGAAGGGTCAGCGAGGTACCGTCCCGGTCCTGGAATGTATACATCTCCTTCTCGACAATATCGGTCGAGGCACCGATGCTCCGTGCAAACAAGGTCGTCATTTCAAAGATCGGAATACGAATCTCATGAAATCCATACCGGCCTGCCCACCGTCTGGCGGCCTCTTCGATGAGGCGCCAACGGGGCGTCTCTTCCGGCAACAGATCTTTGACGCCTTTGATGCCTTTGATCATGGACACGGATCATCTCCTTACGACGGTGCGTCTCATACTGCCCAGTTCGCGCGGACTATAGCGGCGGCTTCTGCGGCAAGTCAACGGACCGGCAGCTTGCACCGCACCGACGTGAGCGGTATAGTGCGCGGCTTAGGGTTCAATACGACAAGAAAGACCTTTGATGAGTCAGGATCAATCAGGTCGCCGGGTCGTGGCCGTCGCTCCCATGCCGCCGGAGAAGTCTGCTTACGCACTGGCTCGGTACAGCCGATCGCCGGACTCCATTGAACAAAGCATCCGGTGGGTTCACGGACATTCTTCGGAAAAGTTCTGGGAGCAGTTCTATTTCGATTACGGCCATGCGTCGATCGCCGACCTCGGCCACGTCATCGTCTGTTTTGAGGAGATTTCGGAACTTGCCGCCATACGCTTGGAGGACGAGTCGCTCTGGGACGGCCAGGCGAAATCGAGCCGCTATCAAAATTTCGCCTCAAGCAGGTGGTTTGTGCCGGGCCGAATTCGAGGAAGCGAAACCGAGGCGGTCTATGAGGGCATTCTCCGCAGTCTGTCTGAAATTTATCGCTTGATGCACGATCCCTTGATCGCGTACCTCTCTGAGCGGGACGCCTGTCCGGAGTCCATGAAACAGGCCGATTATCAGCGGACGATCGCGGCACGCGCCTTTGATGTCATCCGCTACTTGCTTCCTCTTTCGGCCAAGACCAACGTCGGACAAGTCGTCAGTATTCGGACCTTGGAAAAACAGATGACGCGTCTGTTGTCGTCGCAATTGCCGGAACTGCGGGGGATCGGCGAAGATTTGAAAGAAGCTTGCCAACGGCCGCCGGTGAACCTATGGAGCGAACTCTGCGGTCAGCCCTCAAGCTCGAACGATCCTTTGGCGCCGACGCTGGCCCGGCATGCCAAAGCGAACGCGTATCAGGAATCGGTCTACTCCGATTTGGCTTGCCATGCGAAAGAAGCGTTACGCGGCACAGGATTGGATCAGCCTGGTACGTGGGGTGCCGTGGAGTCGGTCGAGCTGATTGACCCACATCATCCGCTCGACGAACTCGTCACGACGCTCCTCTATCGGGTATCGCAGGCTCCGTACCGGAAGATCCTCGAGGTCGTGAGCGAATGGTCTGAGAAGGAGAAACAAGCGACCATTGAAGTGGCCACAAGGCAGCGTGGGCCGTACGACGAACTCATCAAAGAATTCCGCAGCGGCTATGCATTCAATTTCGATATCCTCATGGACATCGGCGCCTGGCGAGATATGCACCGTCATCGACGGTGTCAGCAAATACAACAAAACTTCACGACGCTTCACGGCTATGATGTCCCGCCGCCGCTTATTGAGGCAGGGCTGGATCAGGAGTATCGGCAGGCGATGGATGCCGTACGTCAGGATATCGAGTCGCTCAAGAAAAAGGACCAGGAAGCAGCACTCTACGCCATTCCGTTCGGCTTCAAGGTCCGGTGTTTGTTTAAAATGGATTATGCAGAAGCGGAATACATCAGCAAGCTAAGGTCCGGCGTCAAAGGGCATTGGTCCTACCGAGCCGTCGCTTGGAAGATGAAACAGCAGCTCACTCGACGGTATCCCTGCCTCGGTGAACAGATCCATGCGACGCCACCCGATATTGAAGACGCACTGACTAGATAAGACGTTGTCTCTTAGATGAGCATCTACCAGCAACAATGCGAAGCTGCAATTGTGGCCGGAGCATGGGACACTTTGCTGGCCGAGTCGTTGGCCTGGAGCCGGGATCCGGAAGGGGCGAAAGATCCACGTCCTCTCTTCGCACGAAACGTCGTGTATCTCTTGCAGGGTCGGTTCGCCGATGCCTGGAAAACCCATGCGCTCTGCCTGGAAGCTGAGAAGGACATCGCGACCGTGCAAACATGGGTGAAGAATCTGCTCGATGGGCATACGGACAGTGGCTACACCTATTTGGTTATGGGTCTTTTTCTGGCGCAATCGGGTCAATCCGAGCAATCCATGAGACCATACGCGGAAGCCGCTCGGTTGCTTCCGCAATCTGCGCATCCGCATTACTTTCTGGCACAGATTCACGAACGCGCCGGCCATCTTGAAATGGCGATTAAGGAGTATCGTGAAGCCGTCCGTCTCGCGCCGGGCTTTGCACCGGCACGAATGAATCTGGGAGTCGCATATCAACATCAAGGGCGCCTGGAGATGGCGATCAAAGAATATCGAGAGGTGGCCAAACTCACTCCCAACGATTCGGCGGTATATTCCAATCTCGCCTGCGCTCTCGCGGAACAGGGGAAGATGGAACCGGCGGTGCAATCCTACAAGACCGCCTTAAAATTGAACCCGCAGGACGCCGAAGTCCACTTCGCGCTGGGCGGACTCTACGAAATACGCGGGCGGCTGGACCTCGCGCACAAGAGTTATCAAGATGCACTCCATGCCGATCCGGACTTTGGCGCAGCCCATTCCGCGCTCGGTTGGCTCGCATTAGGCAAGCAGCGGCTTCAAGAGGCGGCGGATATCTTCAGCCGGGCACTCAAGTGCAATGAGGAAGATGCGCGGGCGTATCACGGTATCGCTGAAATCTATGCCTTGCGGGGGAAGCGTCAGAGCGCGATGGAAAATTACACCAAGGCGCTGAAGTACTATCGCGATCCCGAGAAAAAGAACCAGATCATGAACCAGCTGTTCCAAGAGGGGCAGGTGGGGGATTGATGAGTACGCTCCATGAATGACGGGATATGGCTTTACAGCTCACGGATTGCCCCCTGCAGCACTGTGATCTGCGTGGTGGGATCGCCCGTCGCTTTCAGTTCGTTGCGGATCTGATCCTTCAGGTAGGATGAATAACCCACACGGTCGATGAGGAGATCCAAAAATCGTTCGGCCGGCAGCAGGCTTTGCTCTTTGAGTTCTTCTACCGTGTCGTCACTCACCGGCACATACGTACTCCCGATGTGGAAAACAATATTGTAGTGACGTCCATTAGCGATCCGCTCGAATCGTAGGCCCTTCACAGGTTCCTCCAGGCGCTCATTCTAGACAAGATCTGGTCGCGAAGACAAGGGCACTATCGATCCTATGGTGGACAGGCATCGCGGCGGGCATTTATCATCGTATTCCTTACCCGGATGAAATGGAGAAGAGATTTCCGTCTTCATGACTGCAACAGAACTCATCGAATTATGGATCACGCGCCTCGAAGGGGCGCAAGTTCGTCTGACTGAAACAGGGCAGGATGCTCCTGTCGTGGCGTCGCGAGGCCGTTTGGTCAAGACGATCGGCGCACTCCATCTGTATGAATTTATCGTGCCTGCAGGCGTCCAACGGTCCGTCGACCTGCCGGTATCCGTCATTCCCTTCGGCGAGACAGATGCGACGGAGGGAATCGTGCTGCGGCAAACGGGCGACAGCCTTCTGGTCCAACTGGTCGACGCCCTCGGTCGCGAAGTTCCTTCTGTTACCATTGTTCCGGACCAAGCGGGTCTTGTCAGCATGTCGGCTTCGCGGCTGAGAGACATGCTGGCGAAGCCGAGCCTGTATCACTTTGGGCCGGTCGAGCGATTGACTTCACTGTTGCAGATGCACGAAGGTGAGACAGCCGCATTACCCTCCGCCTCATCCGTCCTCACAACAGTGTGGTCGGATGACCGAGCATACCGTCGTCAAAAACTCGGAAATCTGGCAATGGAGCTCATTCGCATCAACAAACGTATTCTCCTAATCAGTGCGGATCACCAAGAGTGCGATGAGATTGTGGGAATAGTGGGGCGTACCATGAAGGCCGGCGGACTGAACCACAAAATGTGGATTACTCGGTATGAATTCCCGATTGCCTCGCACGCCGGCGGTGTGGAGCTTCACGAATTGGCGTTCGAAGCGCAAATGCATCAATTCTATGCCAAGTCACAAGGCGACAAGGCCTCTTTGAAATATAAATACGACCGCTTCCGCGAGCTCATACCTTTTTTGTCTCAGAAAGAAGCGAAACAGAAAGATCTAGACGAAGTCCGCCTATTGGAATGGCGTCTTGTCACGCAATTGAGAGATCTTCAAGTGAGGATAGCCGATGTCCGGAAGACGCTCGAGGAATTCGAAAACCTACCACTGTTTCAACGTCTCACGATGCAGGCGGTGGGAAAGAATGCAGAATCCCTCAAACAGTACTGCGCGTTGTATCAAAACCAGATGAATCAAGTGAACAAAGAACTCGATGTCGCCAAAGGGCGCATTCAACAGCTTGCTCCGGAGGCGGCCGTTCCGAGGGGGACAAGGGCCGAGTTTGAGGATCTTAAAGAGCACGTCACGAAATTGGGAGGAACCAAAAAAGTCCGAGAGTTACTGGCGGCTGAAGAAAATCCGAACCGCCAGGCTTTTATTCAGAATCGGCGAGTCGTTGCTGCCACCCCGACTCGAGTCGCGAGCGATCCCTTGTTCGGCAGAGTGCGCTTTGATGTCTTAATGGTCGATGAGGCTCCGAGGATTGCCGCGCCTTCACTTCTAGCCGCGGCAGGGCTCGTACGTGAACGCATTATCGTCAGCGGCGATCCACGTGAGATCGCTACTCTTGGGCACTGGGCCATGGTTCAACCGGCTAGTCCTGTCGCACAGTGAGCAGTTGGCGCTTGCTTGACGCGAGCGAGGAAAATTCAGGATAATCCAGCTCCTTGCGGTTGTAGTCCCCGGATGTTCGAAGGGTCGTTCAGCGAGGCCGCAGTGAGGTCCGCGACGCGAAGAATAATGACGTCACGTTTGTGGACGGGCGCGAGGTCCACGCCATGCCGAATAAGGCATGGCACATCTGTGGACGCCCGCGAGAGGGTGAGCGGGCCATGTCCCGTGAGCGCCAATATCCTTCGGTCGACGCGAGAACAAAGCTGACGGGCTTTTCCAACATCCCCCAAGGCCGAAGTGGCGGAACTGGCAGACGCACTAGATTCAGGGTCTAGCGCCCTCACGGGTGTCCGGGTTCAAATCCCGGCTTCGGCACCACTACCCTTTCCTGCCTAATTATTCAATGAGTTAGAAAACCGTGCGGAAGCACGTGTTGCGGGGGTGTTAAGTCTGGCGTCCAGTCGGGCCATTGCAGCGTCCAACCGATCCGCCTTCACTGTGCGATAGCGAAGAAACATTTCCACCGAGGAATGACCGACGATCTTCATGATGGTTTCGATTTCAACACCTTCATCGGCCAGGTTCGTCACAGCACAGTGCCGAAGGTCATGGAAGACGAAATTTTCAATCTGCTGTTCCTGGCAGAGCCGCTGAACTTCCCGGTAGGTATGGCTCAGTTTTCGCCCGTCCTTGTGAAACACCAAGCCTTGAATGCGCGTAACCCCGTCAAGGCTCCGATGACGTTGGAGTTCTCGCCGTAAGGTAGCCGTGATCGGAACAAGGCGCTCCTGCCCCGTCTTCGTCAAATGACCAGGAAGGAAGATCCGGCCTTTCTCCAAGTCCACCCGATCCCAAGTCAGAGTGAGAATCTCTTCTAACCGCATGCCGGTGTGATAGCCGGTTAACAGTACGGGCTTGAACCAGTCAGGCGCGGCACCATAGAGCCGTTGCCATTCTTCGGGGTCAAGGACTCGATTCCTTGCATTCTTCGGTTTGGGAGCCGCCACGAGAGAGGCGACATTTCGCGTAATCAGATCCCGTTTCATCGCCAATTTCAGCATGTGTTTGAGGTAATTATGATCGACGTTCACGGTTCCGACCATACGCCCCTTGCCTCGTTCCTGCCGGAAGGCTTCTACGTCTTTTACCGCCAAATCCTGAAGCAAGCGATTGGTCCCGAAGAAAGGCACAATAACCTTGTCTATTCTCTGACAGCGTTCTTTGTAGGAGCGAAGCCTTCGGACTTCCTCAGTCGCCTTGTATTCCTCGGCCCACTGCCATAAGGTCATGACCGTTTGCTTGCCCCGCTCACTCTCGATAGCTCCGGCTAAGAGTTTGGTCTTGATGACGGCTTCCTGTTGCCGGGCAAGCGTCTTATTGTCACAACCGACCTTCCAGCGTTTGAGCTTCGCCCCTGGCATGCGTTTGGTTAACGTCAGCCGTTCGCCATCATCCAACACATAAAACTCGACATAATAGGCCCAGGACTTCGGGCAAGGGCATTTCAGGCCCTTCATCCCGTCCGGGCATCCCCGAGCACACTTACCCCTTCGCGTCAGTCCCATGTGAACGCCCTCCTTTTCCTCGTGGTTCTCCCACGAGTTGACTAAGAGTGATACTGAGCGACTGACACAGCTTCAGCAAGGTTGAGAGTTGCGGGTCCAGCCTTCCGGCTTCCATCTTGACCAGAGAGACATAATGGACACCAGACAAGGCTCCGAGCTTCCGAAGGCTCAAGCCCCGCTTCTCTCGCCATTCTCTAAGCCGCGTCTGCATGGGCACCATGGTAGTGTTTTAACTACCAATAGTCAATGGGGTGGAGACAGTGAAAGGCTTACGTGCCTTCACCGAGTGCGATTCAATCCAACGGTCAAGTTCATACCGGTCAAATTTGGTCAGCCGTCCAAGTTTCACAAAGGGAATCCGCCGCTGCGATACCATCGTGTAGAGAGTGTGTACAGAAAGGCCAGTATAGTCGGCCACTTGCCTGATATTGAGTAGGCGGCGGGTCATGGATGAAATTTCTTGCGGCATTATCGCTAGTGACTACAGTCATTGCGTATTGTTGGAGTGATTCTCGATCATCACCGGGGCGCTGTGCGTCTGGTTAATAGGAGGCCATCGATCAATGATGACCGTGACGCCTTCAGTCTTGTTGATATCAAGTTCTTGGCGCGGCCTTCCATGCCCTCGGTCCAAGAGTGCCATTGCAGCCGCTAGTCTTACTTGTTCGGACTCGGCATGGTCTCGCAACTGCACAAGGACGGCTAGACAATCCTCGGTATGCAATGCCGCTGCTTCCTTCAATGGCCGAGTGAGCTTATTGGGGCTGCCCGGCGGCCTTCCGGCACCAGGACGTTTTCCACCATGGCTCTTGATTGATCTTGAATTATTTTCATCGCTCATGATGGCCTTCTTCCATCTGCCTAGCGCTCCCTTGAGGATTGATGGGGCTTCTCAAAACCCTGATCACCCATCCTATTGGCAGTCTGCATAACGTCGCCGCAAGTGGGTGGAACACCTCAAAGGTGCTGTCCTGGTATACTGCAAGGACTTCCCCTTGCTGCTTCGGTAAAGCCGGGCTGAGCCATTCCACCCACACCCCAGCCTGCAAGCGTTCCACTACCGATGCCGGTTCGACCACTCGTACTTTACCTGCCATCTTTTCAAGCAATCGGCAGGCGCGGTCCTCCGGCAGGTCGCGTGGATGCCCAGGAATCAACACGATTTCTCCGCCTGGCCAGCGGTAACAGAACGGCTTTCCCATTGCCTCAAGCAACATCGGTGATCACCTCCATCTCCTCCCCGAATTCACTGCACACCTGCACACCCTCCATAAAATCTTTGGTTACTGAAGAGCTTACGCTGTGCATGAAGCTATGCGTCGATGCGAAACTGCGTGCACACCCTGGTAGAGTGGACGGGAGGAGTTCTAATTCCTGGGGAAGCGGCTCGCCGATCGCGTAGCGTGCTGGCCGTCCCCGCTTTTCTTCCAGGTTTGCGAGATAGCCGCGTTCTCGGGCTGCCTGGGTGCGGCGCTGTGCGGCTGATCGGTCGAGTTTCAATTCTTTCGCAATTTGGAGGACAGTCGCCCCCTCTCCGCTATCAATACGCTGGACCGCTTGCACCGTCTCGCGAATAGTATGTGGCACGGTCGCCCCAACACCTGCAGCGAAGAGATCTGCCACAAGTCCTCGCACGGTAAAGTAGTCCTCTGGTGTCGCGATAATACGCCCCTCGGCATCACGGTCACGAGAGCATTGCTGTAGTAGGGCATGCGTCTCGATCAACCGCAGGAGTGTCTTGAAATCACGTCGGAGGCGAACTGCCATGGGTGGAATAGCATCGGCAAGATAGGTACTGAAGGGAATAATGACGCGATGCTCTGCTACGGCAAGCCAATTCTGTAAGGCGTGCCATTCCTGAACGTTCACCTCATGGGACATACCCTCCGCCAAACGCCGCATGACTGCCTTGGTTTGTTCCGGAGAGTCATTCGTCGGCAAGGAGAGCAACCGCGTTTCGTTCTCGCCGTGTAGCTCCGTGGAGGTTGTGGTCAAGATGACATTGGTCGGTCCTTCCTTGACGATGGTCTTTGTGACGAAACCTTCTTGCTTATCCCGCACGGTGACGGGATAGGCGATGCGCCCTTCACTGAGCAACGATCGCACAAAGTAGGCAGTCAGGTTGCTCTCGTTCTTCTCGCGCTCCTCTCGTAGCGCCACCGCCTCGAAAATCACCAGCGTCCGATGCTGAAAATCATCCTTCATGTAGATTAATGCCCGCTCGCTCATGGCCGTCATGGAGATATAGGCTGTCGCCGGAAAAAACTTCAGCGTCGTTTCGGTCGTGAAGGATTTCCCACTACTTGACAATCCTTTTATTGCCACAGAAACGGGTTGATCGAGGAGGCGGCTGGTGAAGGCGAGATAGAGTACCTTTGCACACCGTTCTTCGCCCACCATGCCGCGCTCGCCGATGGCTTTCTCGAACTTCGCTAGAATGTTAGGTTCTTGCGCCAGTGCCGGAGGGGTGTGCAGCTGTGCAGCCTCCGCAGAGGGGGTAATATCAGCCCTGGCCTCTACCTGTTCCGCAATCGTCTTCTGAATTAGCACTAGCGCCTCCTCTGGACCGCGCTGTGCGACAAGATCATCGAAGCCAGTCTTGTCCAGTCCATCCAGCGCCGGAAGATCGACCACGCCCACACGGGCTCCACGCTTCCGTAGTTCAGCCACCAGCCCGCGCCGAGCAGCGGCAATCTTGTCGTTGGTGGCGCAGTCGCTATCGAAAATGACGACAACATCACGCCCCGGCCAGCTGATCCGAGCTAGATCAGGAATTGGGCCTTTTTCATCGACCCGTGCGCCAGTAGCATCCGATGTCTTGCCAATCCTCCCACGCCAATTCCAGACGCCGGAGATCGCACAGGGCAGAAACCGGGGCTCGGTCGTCTCCCAACGGGATAGGCGATAGGCCGCTAACAGCTTCTTGAGCCCTTCAACAAGGATGATCGGGCACGCGGGATCGGTCAGGGCCTCCACCGATTCATTTGGCCCAAACAGCAACATATTCCCTCGGCCAGGCGGCGCGAGGTATTTCTGTTTTTGCTTACCGTCCTCCACCGGCGGATGCTCACGTCGGAGATGGTGTTCGCGAGGGGTTGGATCACCGGGCCAGTAGATGGGGAACCTGATGCCCGCGTAGTCTCCACGGTCAGTTCGTCCAACCAGCTCCGCTCCTTCCATCCTCGAAACACGAGAGAGCTTGAAGGCCTCTGCTGTGGCGGCATCAATCCATGATTCACTTTCAAGCGCTGCATAATCTTGCGCACGCAATCTTGATAGTGTGAGGCTCATGGCTGCCCCCCCGTGTGACCCTGTCGCCTTCGGCCTTCGATCCAGACGTCAATATCGGCTTGAAGCCAGCCGATCGCACGGGGGCCTAATTGGAGCGGCTCAGGGAAATCGTTATCCGCTAGGCGCGAATAGATAGCGCTCCGACTAAGAGCGAGTTGTCTTTGAACATCTTTCAGGCGAAGAATTGCGGAAGGAACGAGAGCTTTGTCCGGCATAGCATGGCTCCTAGTTACGGCCACCTGTCGGACAAAAAGAAGACCGAGGAGGTGACCAGTTAATACCCTGGATCACGTCTCGCTCGGCCTAGCTGTCGGCTTACCGTGCTCGCCAGTGGAAGTCCATAGGATCTGCGAGGCTGTCGGCCTCTCCGCTGGCTAAGACTATGTGTAATTACACCTTAGATTTTTATCAAATCTAAAAAGGCGTGTCAATATCGTAAAACTTAAATACACACAATTGGTACTTGCTCCTTTAAATAAAATGGTTCTATATGTTCCTGAAAGGTCAAGTAGGGAGAAGCTCAATAGATGACCCGGACGTGGTCTTGGCGATTGTCCGTTTTCATCACGGGGGTGTTTGTGTTTCTCTTCTTTTTCTCTACAAAGAAAACGTCGTATCAATGTGATGGACAGTTTGAAGGAAAGGAAATAAAGGAAATAGTCTATTTCAAACTAACGGAAAATAGATGGTGGGTCCTTTGGGCTGATAACGACGGGCTATTCGATATAGAAGTCCCAAGTAGAGCTAGTCACGGCGGGTTATTTGTATTTAAACGGATTGGAGACCAGATTCAGCTATTCTCTTTTGAGAATCGCTTGAAGGGGACATTTTCTTTCCTCAGTAATCATGCTGTGTTTTGGTTAGATTCTGACTATCAGGGAGCTTGTAGGAGAATTGATTAGACCAGTGGTTAAGGAGACTGGATCCTTAGACATTGAGAAACTTGCATACCATGCCGCCGTCTCTCTGGAGCATTAGACATGGGGAAAATATCATGATGTGGTTTATCGTAGTCATTTTTGTTGGAGCCTTTAGCTCGTGCGCATTATCAGATGGCGTGGAATACACTCTTTATCGTAGTGGGATGGACATCCCAGCGCACCATGATGAAACTTTGAGGATTCACGTCGCAACCTTCAATGCCCGTCCACTAAACAGTATCAATGAAGACACAAAATACAATCGGGCGAACTGTGAAATTGCGCAAGAACTATTCACCGCAAACCAGCCACATTATCGGGGAGGCACTTTTGGTATAGTTGAAGTCAAGTATTGGTGCGAAAAAGGACGATTCAAGTGACTCAACTATTGGGATTATATGTTGTGGTAAAAAGGAAGGGAGGGGGAAGCTGGGATACTACCCCATTTACTATTAAGTCCGTTGTTGATGCTGGTCATCACTTTCTCTCAAGGATGTCTCTTTCACTTCCAATCGGTCATCGCTTGCTGTTCCCTTTTTCCATTCCGGCCAGTCTCTGACCTCACGCTGGACATTCTCTATTTCTTGCCTTAGCCAGCCAGCTTCCATGATAGGCCTCCATTATGGCAGTGAACTATATAATAACGATGCTGATTATTTAGCATGGAGTCAGACCTAAACGACCCGTCTTTTCATAAAGGTTGCTCACTTCCGCTACCTCAGTAGTTATATAGAAATTAGCAGACAATGCAAGTCTGGGATTTGCATCTATGTTCTTCCACTTGAGTACTTTGCCGTGGGCATCTTTCCTAAGGCACATTTCGAATAGTTGCATATACAGCCTTGGAGCAACCCCTACGAACGGACGGAAGTGAACCTGAGCTGTAGTTGGTCCAGGGGTATCAACGGCTATAGAGTCAGGATGAAAATCTGCGGCCAGTGTTTTCGGATATGGTTCGATGTAGATAACTTCTCTAATTCCAGCCGCTACAATGTGTCGAGCGCAGTTATGGCATGGGAAAGTCGTAGTGTACATTGTCGAGTTTTGTACAGAAGCACCCCTTCTAGAAGCATCAAGAAGTGCAGCCATTTCAGCATGAACTACTCTGCCGAACTCTGTAAGATTAACCAATCGGGTACCTTTTAGTACTGGGAGTGCATGCTCGACCATCTTTTCAACGGAGTATCCATCTGATTTTTCTGATGTGAACCATTTGTTTTCTTTTAACCTATGAAACAATTCAGCAAGTGCTTCTCGTTTCTTTGTGTCGCTGCTGTCTTCCCCAAGATGGAAGTCTCGGGTGTCATTGTTGTCTCCTTCCCAGTATTGTCCGCCACCATATTTCGGAACTTCATTAGTTCCAATCGCGATGACATCTCGGTTCGGAGTCATGATAGCGGCACCAACTTGCCGACCGAGGGCTGATGAGCGCAAAGCAGCGGCCTGAGCATGAAACATCCCAAATTCGTGGTAAGTAGGAGTCCGAAATGTATTCCCGAACAGAAGCTCGACGAAACGCTTAGTTTCTCCATCAATGTCAGCGCCTGCCTGAGCATTGATAAAACAGTCAGCTTTGGGGAATGTTGACCCTACCTTTTGACCGTACCTATTGTCCCTATCATCCATATCGCGAGAAACAAGCTTTTCAGCATCGACCCTATATTGATCAGTTTGGCTATCATGACTTGATGAAGCAATACGAGTTCGGAGGCGTGCAACCCTGAGATCCCTTGGTGTATAGGCTGCAATCAGGTAAAAGTTTGGTCCGTAAACCTTCCGCAAAAAATCAACTTCGTCTGGATGTTTGAGGGATCGTAGAATATATGCAGTTCTTGGTATAGGTTCTGCTGGATCATTTTGTTTACTATGTGGTGCTCGCTGCGTCCTTCTTATTGAACTAATTGAGAGTCTTGCCAATGCATCGCCCAATTCAGTGGATCGGCGAAAACAATCACCGGCATCCATTCGACACATGTATCGGTCATACAGCGATTTTGCATCTGAGAGGTCAGGGGCATATTCTCTAAATTCTCGAAGCTGCTCTATAACGTTGATCGTTCTGCACTTGTAGCTTACTAACTGTAGGGCATGTTCAAGTGCAGACACGACTTGATCCAATTCAGAACCAACCGCACCAACTAACCCTATGAAAAGCTCGGCATCCTTGATCAACTGATAAACCTTTTATGGATTTGAGGGTATTAAACTGGGCCAAGCATACACCTTCATTATTACGGATGCATAGAAAATCGTTATAAGTAGCGACTTGCCAGTTCAAAATTCTGCAGTGTCATCCCGAAAGGAGTTCTTCGCGAACGCCCACTTAGCATACCGCTGCAGCCCTAGGCCGCCTAGACAGGTTACCTCTCCATCGCCATTGTTTTAGTAGTAGGCGGTGAAGCCAGTTGGTGGTTTCCTTTTTGGTGGGTTCCTTTTTGGCGTGCGATTCGTTTTGGAAGGCTGGGGGTAGTCCAGGTGAACCGCGAAGGATAAATGACTAGCGCTAGAGGACTCCAAAGGCCACCCTTAGCTGCCGGAACATGCCGGGGAGGTCTTCTGCCAGGTGTTATTAGGGTGTTACTTTTAGCGACAGATCGAGCCGAACCGTACCAGAGACAGACAAAGAGAAACAAGAACATGGTCCTAGTGTATCAAGGGGATAGGCAGGAATCGCCGCTTCCATCAAAGGCTTCAACGATTCCCACCTTTACTATCCCGGCTTCGGCACCAACTCTTTTCCTATCTCATTATCCAGAAGTGACAGATCCGTGGGGAAGCACGTGTTGCGGATGTCTACAGAGGAATACCCGACGATCTTCATGAAGGTTTCAATTTCAACGCCTCGTCGGCCAGGTTTGTTACCGCACAGTGCCACAGGTCATGGAAGATGCGGTCCCAGCCACGGCGAACACAATATCGCCCATGGCGAGAAAGGTACTGCCCGAGCCCACGCAAAGATCATGTTGCGGAGATCGCAGATTATTTGATCCTCGGCATGATGCGGTTGCCGAGCCACACCGCACAATCAAGGATGAGCGCACAGGGGATAGCGATGAGGTGATACAGCAAATACGCCTCCCTCACTTGTGAATAACCTCCAGATAGACGGTGTTGCAGATCCGCAATTGCTTGAGCATATAGCAGCCGTATGCTTTTCTTCTTGCAATGGAGCACACTGGTCCTCATCTGGTCCTCATACGGAGTTTCCGTCGTCATCCATATCTCAACAGGATTGTTCGGTGGCGGCGTCCGTGGTTCGACAGGTTCGTTTACCGACCACCGGACACTCGGCGTCGGATGCCATTCAATATGGAGCTCTGTTACAGCAAGTTGAATGCCATGAGAGCAGCACGTCAGGAGATATTTGGACAATGGGTCTCACTGAAAAATTCCTCGGTTTATCATAAGTTACACCAATTAGTTGCTCATGGCGCCAAGAGTATGTCTACCAGAGTACACAGTGAAGTGTAGGGATGGAGGGTCTGTCTTGTATGGTGACGGAACTAGGACCTCTGAGTGGAAACATGGAGGGACGGAGGAACTCGTCTCGTACTTCTCTACATAACTGGCTATCCTTTAGCCCTACAAGTAGAATGACCGGCATAATCATTTTTTGTGAAAGATCGTTTGCAGCGGTGGGTTTCTTTGTTTAGAGAGTCCTTGTTAATAGGTATTCGTTTAGGAACCCTTGAGGGGTATTCCACCGCGAGCACTGCGGATTGCCGGCCATGCAGACTGATCTAGGTAGCTCCCTGCTTGCCTCCAGAGACCAATAGCTTCGGTATTGCATGCCATGCCGATTCGGTCCTGATGAGATGTACGAATTTAAAAGCACCTCTACCATCATGGGCGGGGCGCAGGAGTGAATTACTATGTCGAAGAGAGAGCTCTAAGTGGAAATCGCCAATCCGGGCTTCTTCGGCGACATTATGGATGGCTGGTAATCCTCTGCTAGCCAGCACGCCTGAAACAATCGATTAACAGTGTGCCGACGGCCCCCTGAATAATAATATACCGGCGACTTCACAAATCGCGCTCCTGCAATGAAACAATCCTCTGCCGCTTTGGTGAAACTCTCCGTTTTTCTCTATAAACGCTTTCGCCGGGTCTCGCTGACGCTCTACAGAAGAAACGTTCCCCCTTCGATGCTCAATGTCGTTCTGTATCCGACGTATCTCTTTCAGTTTATAGCAGCGCATCACAGGCTTCCGATAAGACCGGGCCGGTTATTTAATGATTTCCTCTTTCAAGTGAAATCCGGGGCTGAGCTGGAGGGCTCATTACGAAGACGCGTGACCGACAAGGAGTACTGCAAGCTGTACACGGAGGAGAGGCTCGGTCCGGGAACAACC
Organism: Nitrospira sp.; assembly: GCA_030123625.1. Taxonomy (NCBI): domain Bacteria; kingdom Pseudomonadati; phylum Nitrospirota; class Nitrospiria; order Nitrospirales; family Nitrospiraceae; genus Nitrospira; species Nitrospira sp. Next base: position 2,107,613 of record CP126121.1, on the reverse strand, counting down.
ACTCCAACGACCCATGTCCTGCGGACTGAGGGCGAAGTTGAGCGGTATAGGCCGTCGACATTTCCTTGCGTAATTAAACCCACGAATAGCTCCGGGAGAGTAATCATCGCGCGCTCGGAAGATGAATACATGACGGCGCTATCCAAGATTAAGAATTGGTTTCATGAGGATTATTTTATGTCTGATCTGGAAAAGAACTACGCCGCTCTTGAGCGGAAAGTCATCGTTGAGGAGTACATCGACGACTCTTTTTCACTTGAAGGATCAGTGCACTGCCTGAGGGGGGAGCCCAAGCTCGTCAGCCTGATCGATCGGTACACCAAAGCGCGGCAGACGTTCGACATAGACGGAACACCTTTAGGAGTAAGCTTGTTTTACCCCCTCCAAGAGTTCGAGCCGGCTAGCTGGGGGTTCTTGCCGAACTTGTTGAGCCAATCGCGAATTCTTTCGGCAGAGTTCTCCTATATCCGAGTAGACTTTTTTACCGATACGGAACGGGTGCTTTTCGGCGAGCTGACGAATTTGCCCGCAGGCGGGATCGGCCGATTTTATCCAGCGGATGGGGAGAAGATATTTTCTGAGGTGTTCTTTCGGCCTGCGCGCTGACAAAGTCCAACGGCCAATTCACCGTCAAGCACGTTTTTCGCTGATTGATGCCCAAGATGCCGTCGACCTGAGTGATGAGATTCTTTTTGGGAACGGAGAAACCAAAAAACTTCAGCATCCAGGTATAGAGATGCTCTTTGTCCCGAAACACCCATTCATGGATGACGGTTTTCCTGCTGATCTTTTGATATCCGGCCAGCTTCACCATTCGGGTGAAGTCAGTTTTAAGGTAGTTTCCGACATGGCCCGTAGCAGTATGTCGCCCCACAAAACCGTCAAGGAAACGGCTCGTGGGCGAGTCGGTTGTCACCTCCACCATTAGCAGCCTTCCGCCGGCTCTCAGTGCCTTTCGAGTGGCTGCGATGAATTCGAACTGTTCCTGATCCGTAAGATGATGTATCCCTGCAATGGAGATCACCGCGTCGAAATAGCTCCTCCGTATTCCGGTCAAGCCGAAGTCTGTTTTGAGAATATTCCACCTGCGCAAGGTCGCCGGCACAACGAAATCCGCGAACGTGACCTGCTCATTTGTCGCGACGCTCTTTATGAGACTACCTTCGAAGGGAACATTCAGGACCCGTCGCGCTTTGAGACGCTTGATCAGGCCATAGAGATATTGAATTTCGGACGCACGAGGAGAATTATCATTGGCGTAAGCATGGATGAGATCGTCGTTATTCCCGAATCGTTCTTGGTACGTCGTCGGCATGGATTACCTCGATCGTCGTTTTCCCCGAGCTGAGTTTCTCCGACTGTGTCCTTACCGGCTGATCGTGTACTTATCAGAGCAAGTCAATTGCTACAACTCAAAAGGTGTCATGCCAAAGTAGGGGCCATAGAGCAAGAGGCAGACACTGTGGTGTCAGCAGGCCTACGATCGCTTTGGACGGAAGAAGCGTTGCAGCGGATGGAAAGCACAAGCGAGTGAGCCGGCGGCATTGGTCCTTGCCAATGAGGTCTCGAAGGCTCGTGGCACAACAATAATTGACAATACAGCGGTCTTAGTCAATAACAAAGACGACCGAACAGTGCTCTTTGGGAGTAACGTCAATGAATGAAATGGTTGTTGAACATAGGCCACTTGAATTCCAAGGCCGACGCCGAAAGGCAGGTATATTGATGAGGCTAATCGTGGTCCTAGGTGTTTGGATTCTGACCGGTGCGTCTGTCGCGGCGACAGCGGAATCGTTACGGAGTGATTCCAAGAAAGCGGTACCCCTGTCCGGGGAGGAGCCATACGAGGCGCTGAAGAGTGGAGATTTCAGGCTCGCGGCGGGGCTCTTTTACCCTCTGGCGGAAAAAGGAGACGCGCGAGCGCAGTACAACCTCGGACTGCTATATGCCAGCGGTCTGGGCGTAACGCACGACTACCAAGCCGCACTGAAATGGCATGGCATGGCTGCGAAGCAAGGTCACGCGGGAGCGCAAAATGAATTAGCCCAAATGTATGCCAAGGGACAAGGCGTTCCACAAGACTATGTTCGTGCCTATATGTGGTACAGCATCGCAGTGGAATCGTTAAGCGGCGGGTCGAAACAAGAGCTGATGAAGGATCGGAAAAATGTGGCATCACATATGACTCCGGATCAGATCCAGAAAGCGCAGGAGCTGGCCCAACGCTGTTTGGAGTCGAAGTTCAAGAAGTGTGACGAGAAGTAGAACCTGCACCAGGTTTGATGTTCCTGTTCCAGTGACTGCACCCTACCCGACCATCAGTCTTATCGTGGAATACATTCCTCTCGCAGAGTTCCATCCCGTAGGTTGACGTGGTGGTTCACGGACCCAACTCCACCAGTGGACTCTCATCTTTGTCGAGATATAGACTGTAAAAGTCATACGGCGAGAATTCACTGAGTATTCCCGCGTCTCTCTTGACTTAGAGCCATTGTGATGAGGCGCACGATGAGGGTCTTGAGAACCAGTAAGATTTTATTGTGCAGAATCGCTCTCGTTGTAGGAACGGCGCTTTGTGCAACCTTGCTGGTGAACCTTGGTGCCGAAGCTGACGGCCCGGCTCTGGAACGTCCAGGATTCTCGATTATCACCCGGGATGGTTCGGGCGATGCCGGTCAATACACTTCCATCGCCATCGGGGCTGACGGCCTCGGCCTTATCAGCTACTATGATGCGACAAACCGGGATCTGAAAGTGGCGCACTGTTCGAACCGGATGTGCACCTCCGCGACGATCAGCTCTCTGGACCGCATTGGGGATGTCGGCCGGTACACCTCTATCGCGCTTGGGAGCGACGATCTAGGCCTCATTAGTTACTACGATTCGACGAACGGAGATCTGAAAATCGCTCACTGTGTGAATATCGCATGCACGTCGGCCACGCTCAAGACCCTCGACCATGGTGGAAACGTCGGTCAGTACAGTTCCCTGACTATCGGCATCGACAAGCTTCCCCTCATTACCTACTATGATGTCACGAACGGGGACCTGAAGATTGCGCACTGCACCGATGTGGCCTGTGAGGCCGCGACAGTCACTGTCCTCACCTTCTTACAGGCGGAAGAGAACGTCGGTCAATACACCGCCGTCACCATTGCCGGAGGGCAGGGTCTCATCAGCTATTACGACGCGACCGATCACTACCTGAAATCGGCGCTCTGTCCGGATTTGCCTTGTACGGAGCCTACTCTCACTACGACTCCCGATAAAACCGCTGATGTGGGCCAGTACAGCTCGGTGACAATTGGGATGGATAGTCGCCCCCTCATCAGCTATTACGATGCCACCAACGGCGATCTCAAAGTCGTCCACTGCGAGGAGGTCGTGTGCGTCTCTCCGACGCGCACCGTCCTTGAGAGCGAAGGCAATGTCGGCCAATACACGTCCATCGTCATCGGTAGCGATGGCTTGGGTCTCATCACCTACTACGATGCCACGAACGGGGATTTAAAGGTCGCCCATTGTGGCGATGTCGCCTGTACCTCCGCCACACTGGCCACGCCGGACCGTACCGGCAACGTCGGCCCATACACGTCCGTTGCGATCGGGAGAGATGATCTGCCCTTCATCAGCTATTACGATGTTACCAATGGGGATCTGAAGGTTGCCCATTGCGGCGACGTGGGCTGCACCGACGCGACTATTACTACGCTGGACGGAGCGGCTATTAACGTGGGTGCATCCTCCTCGATGGCGCTGGGAGCCGACGGCAAGGCGTTGATCAGTTACTACGATGCGACGAACGGCGACCTCAGGGTGGTTCACTGCGCCGACCTCGTCTGCGCCTCTGCCACGCTGACGACCGTTCAGAGCCAGGACAATGTTGGCCAGTACAGTTCCGTAACGATCGGCTCGGATGGGCTTCCCCTCATCGGCTACTATGATGCCACGAACGGCGATCTGCGAGTCGCGCACTGTGCTGACGTCGCTTGCACCATTGCGACGGCCGTTACGTTGGACCAGGCGGATCAGGTCGGTCAGTTTACGTCGATAACGATCGGGACGGACGGGCGAGGCCTCATCAGCTATTACGATGCCACGAACGGCGATCTGAAAGCGGCCCATTGCGACGATGTCATTTGTAGTTCGGCCAGCATTACCACCTTGGTCAGCAAGGGAGACGTCGGTCAGTTCACCTCGATTGCCATAGGTACCGATGGGCTGGCACTCATCAGCTATTATGACGTCACGAACGAAGACCTGAAAGTCGCGCATTGCGTGGATGTGGTCTGTGGATCTGCGACGGAAAGCACATTGGACAGCAGGGGCAATGTAGGGCAGCATAGTTCTGTGACGATCGGGTCGGACGGATTCGCGCTGGTCAGCTACTACGATGCGACAAACGGCGATCTGAAAGTGGCTTACTGCACCGACCTTCCATGTCGCTCTGCCAACGTGAACACGCTTCACAACAAGGACGACATTGGCCAATTTACTTCTATCACCGTCGGCACGGACGGTCGTGGTCTGATTAGCTATTACGATGCGACGAACGGAGATTTACGAGTCGCTCATTGCGCTGATGTTGACTGTCACAAGGCGACCCATACTGTCGTTCAAAGCCAGGGGGACGTCGGTCAGTTCACGACGATTACCATAGGGACGGACGGTCGCGGCCTCATCAGTTACTACGATGTGACGGACGGGGATTTGAAAGTGGCGCACTGCTCCAATAGCTTCTGCGTTCCCTATCACCGGCGTTGAAGCGAATCCCTTCCTCTATTACGGAACTTGTGCCTGACAGCTCCTATTTACGAGGAACGAAGATTTCGGATCTCTCCCAAAGTTGTTTCGATGTCCTGCGGTGAATTCAGGAGGCTCGGTGCGAGTCTGGCATACTGCGTCGCGTACGGCGTCACGCTGCCGACAATGCCGCGTTGGCGGAGCTTCTCAACGATCTGACGGGGAGTCATCCCACCCACCTCGAAACAGACGATCCCGGCCGAAAGATCCTGCGATACCGGTGTGTGCAGAGTGACGTGCGGCATGGCCGTCAAGCCTTGCTTGAGCTGTTGGTTCAATTCAAAGATGCGCTGCGTCACTCTGGATTTTCCGATCGCCTGATGGAGCTTGAACGCTTCATCGAGTGCCCATCGATGTTCGAAGGAATGGAATCCGCCCGGCGTCATGTAAATAGACTGGGGCAGATTGCCCGACGAACCGTGCTCTATCCATTGATCGAAAGCGCGAGAGTTAAAAGTCGGAATGATCGCCTGTGCGATCGGCCAGGCTTTTGGACTGCCCCAGACAAGACCGGTTCCACGTGGCCCGAACATCCATTTGTGGGTTCCGGCGATCAGAAAGTCGCAGCCGAGCTCCCTCAGTCGGAAATCTTCGACTCCCAACGCGTGAACTCCATCCACACAGAAGATGACATGATCCTGCTCACCTCGTGAGCGATTGATGGATTGAATGGCCTGAGCCATCTCCTGAATCGGCAGCTTAAGCCCCGTGCTGGAATGAACCCAGGTGACGGCCACAATGCGTGTTGCGGGGGTGACACCTTTTCGCAGAGAATCGACGATCTCGTCACGGGACATTGTTTTGAGTGAACGGTAGAGGGTGATCTGCCGCACGGAGGCACCCGTGCGTTCGGCACGAAGGCGCAAAGAAATCTCCGTCGAATAATGGTCGTGTGTCGTTGTCAGAATTTCCTGTCCCTTGCGAAGTGCCAATCCCCCATAGAGCAACCCCAAACCCATGGTCGTGCTGTCGGTCAAGGCGATATCGGTTGGTTCAACGCTCAGATAGTCGGCCGCGGCACGAAGGACCTTCGCTTCTTGTTTTTCTTCGTGCTCTTGCCAATAGCCGATGGGATCGGCATCAAGACCAGCGCGATGTCGTTCGATTGCTTCACGCACCGGTGTAGGATGGGACGCGAGAAAAAACGCCGCGAGATGGATGAGCTGCGGAGATAGAAGGAACTGCGCCCGCAAATCATCCCAATTCTTGAACCGGCTCTGCGGGGACTGCTGATCGGCAAAAGTTGGGTCGTACGCACCTGCCAGCACCGCTGCACTCAAGGCCAAACCCGTACGCACCAGAAAGCCGCGACGTCCAACATCGTTCATACGAACCTCCGGGTCAGAGCTGACAGCTTTACTCTACTGTTTGCCAGAAAGGTAGGCAAGGAGTGATCGGACCATTCCAGCGGACTCAGGGACAGCAGCAATAAAGGAGACGATCCTGTTAGGGCTGATAGCTCTCCATGGGAGGACAACTGCAGATGAGATGGCGATCGCCGTAGGCCTCATCGATGCGGCTGACGCTCGGCCAGAACTTGCTGCTTCTGAGCCAAGGGGCCGGAAAGACCGCTTGTTCCCGGCTATAGGGGCGATTCCACTCCGTGGCCGTCACGATCGCGGCGGTATGAGGCGCATTCTTCAGCACATTGTTCGTTCGCGGTTGGCGTCCGTCGACAATCTCTTGAATCTCGGCACGGATGAGGATGAGGGCTTCGCAGAACCGATCGAGTTCGCTCTTGGATTCACTTTCGGTCGGTTCAATCATGAGCGTGCCGACCACCGGGAATGAAACGGTCGGCGCATGGAAGCCGTAGTCCATCAATCGCTTGGCGACATCCATCGCCTCGATGCCGGCACTTTCCTTGAATTCACGTAGATCGAGGATGAACTCATGAGCCACCAGTCCGGAGTCTCCTTTGTACAAAATGGAGTAATGCTTTTCCAACCGCTTGGCCATGTAATTGGCATTGAGGATGGCCACCTGTGTGGCTTTGGTCAATCCGTCACGGCCCATCAACGCAATGTACACCCAGGAAATCGGAAGGATGCTCGGACTGCCGAACGGAGCCGCCGAGACAGGACCGATGGCTTGAGGCGTACCAAGCTGGACCACTGGATGTCCAGGAAGAAACGGCACGAGATGTCGTGCCACTCCGATCGGCCCCACGCCAGGTCCTCCACCCCCATGGGGAATGCAAAACGTCTTATGGAGGTTGAGATGGCAGACATCGGCCCCGATGTCGCCCAGACGGCAAAGGCCCACCATGGCATTCATGTTGGCCCCGTCGATATAGACTTGACCACCATGGGTATGGACGATTTGACAAATACGTCTGACGCCTGCCTCAAATACTCCGTGGGTGGAGGGATACGTGAGCATCAGAGCCGACAATCGATCTCGATACTGAGCGGCCTTGGTCTCCAGATCGTCGATATCAACATTTCCATTCCGATCGCACGCGACGACGACAACCTCCATGCCGACCATGGCGGCGCTGGCGGGGTTCGTGCCGTGGGCCGATACAGGAATCAAGCAGACGTCTCGGTGTGTTTCTCCCTTCGATCGATGATAGGCCCGGATTACCATTAGACCCGCATATTCTCCCTGAGAGCCCGCGTTCGGTTGAAGCGAGAAGGCCGAAAATCCGGCAATTTCTGCCAGCCATGATTCGAGCTGTCCAAACAAGGTTCGATAGCCAAGCGTTTGCTCAGCCGGCGCGAAAGGATGCAGGTGAGCGAACTCCGGCCAGCTCACCGGCAGCATTTCAGCGGTAGCATTGAGTTTCATCGTGCAGGAACCCAGCGGGATCATCGAATGGACAAGGGACAGGTCTTTGGCTTGCAACCTATGAAGATAGCGGAGCATCTCGTGCTCGGAATGATAGCGATGGAAAACCTCGTGCGTCAGGTATTTACTGGTTCTAGCTAAGATGGAAGAGTAGTTGAGATCGATGACCGCAGCGAGATCGGAGAGGTGGAACGGCAGGTGATCATGACCGACAAAGATGTGCAGGAGGCGCTGGACTTCCTCCTCGGAGCTGACTTCGTCGAGCGAGATGCCGATCGAGCCGTCTTCATAGCGTCGCAAATTGATTCTTTGTGCATCCGCGCGCGTCGCAATCTGATCCGCTTGGGCCTTGGATAATGGTATACGAACCGTATCGAAGAAGACTTTCGGTAGGACATCGAATCCGAGTCGACGCAGACCTTCAGCCAGCAGCAATGTGAGACCGTGCACACGTTCGGCGATCCGACGCAGCCCGTCCGGCCCATGGTACACCGTATACATGGCGGCCATGACGGCCAACAAGACTTGAGCCGTACAAATATTGCTGGTGGCCTTCTCCCGTCGAATGTGTTGCTCCCGAGTCTGAAGTGAAAGCCTAATGGCCGGTTTGCCGGTCACATCTTTTGAGATACCGACGAGGCGGCCCGGCACCTGCCGTTTGTACTCTTCTCTGGTGGCGAGAAACGCGGCATGGGGTCCACCGAAGCCGATCGGGACACCGAACCGTTGTGTCGAACCAACGGCGATATCAGCGCCGAATTCTCCGGGCGAGCGGAGCAAGGTCAAGGCGAGAAGGTCGGTCGCAACAGCCACTCGAACACCGGCCTCATGAGCCTGCGCGGCCAATGCGCTGAAATCACCCACATAGCCGTCCGTAGCCGGGTACTGCAACAGAATGCCGCAGAGCTGAGGACGCGAATAATCAACGGACGAGGCAAGACCGGTCTTGATGACAAGACCCAGAGGTTCGGCCCTGGTCTGCAACACCGCCAAAGTTTGTGGATGGCAGTCGCGCGAAACAAAAAATTCCTTTCGTTCCTCTCCTGCGTTGCGGGCGATCGTGTAACACATCGCCATCGCTTCGGCTGCCGCGGTCGCTTCATCCAGCAGCGAGGCATTGGCCAGCGGCAGACCAGTCAAGTCTGCCACCATGGTCTGGAAGTTTACGAGCGCTTCTAAGCGGCCTTGGGAGATCTCGGCTTGGTATGGGGTGTATTGCGTATACCATGCCGGATTTTCTAGAATATTGCGTTGAATTACTCCCGGAGTCACGCAATCGTAGTATCCCATGCCGATCAGCGATCGATAGACCTTATTTTGGGATGCGATGCTGTTCAGGCGGGTCAGGACGGCCTGTTCGCCGTCGCCGGCCGGAAGGTCAAGGGATCGACGTAAACGAAGGTCGGGGGGAATGGCCGCATCGGTCAACGTGTCGAGCGAGGGGAGACTCAACACGGCCAGCATTTCTTGAATATCGGCCTTTGTGAGCCCCAGATGTCGATGAACAAAATCATCAGTCGGTTGGAGCCAATTCTGAGTGGTCATGGAGCCGGCTACCCCCTCTGGTTGCTTCGCAGAGGTGGTTGCGTCATACCCCTGCCAATAAGGCAACGTACCACGCTCTCAGCTCTTTTTCCAAGAGACCAGGACTCGCGTTTTGGAGATGATTTCATGGTCGTCGTTACAAGAGCTCGGTTGCGGGGAAGACCTTGTCTGAAGCAACCATTTGGATTCGGAACGTACTCAGCGGCGTATATCATCTTGCACAGCAGCCGGCTTTGATTGCTTTTCGCATAATTCACGCTATTGTTAGTTCATGCCTCAGTTCGGAGAGTTGACCTATAGTTGTCCCGAAGCCGGCCTCGATGAAAGAATAGAGAAGGAATACCGCAGAGGTTCTCCATGGTAAAGGCGGTCGTCATGGTGCTTGTTTTCATGACCGTGGTCGGCGTCGGATACGCGGGATACGCGATTTTCAAGAACCAGAGTCCGGTGACGGAGCTTGTGGCTCCCCATTTACCGACAAATAAGCCCGGCGTGGGCCTCATAGATTCGCGGTCGAAGCCTTTTCAGCCCGATGTCCGTCTGACTCGGGAAGGGATCGACCTTCTTCTCAACGCACTCGACGAGGCTGTTCGGCGAAAGGATGTCGACGGCGTCATGCGCCATATGACTTACGACGCGACGATCACCATACATTTGAAACATGGCCCCCAACAACAAATGGCTCTGCTGACGCGGGAAGAATATCGGAAGACTCTCGCCATGAGTTTCGCCTTTCCCAGCGCCAATGACTTTTCTCGTACGAATACATCCGTCTCGTTGGCCTCGGATGAGCGGAGCGCGAAAGTGTCTTTCAAGTCGACAGAGACGCTTCGGCAAGCCAATCGTGAATTCAAGACGGAAGGCGAAGAAACGCTGGTCCTCAATATCCGCGACGGCAAGCCCATGATTACCTCTCTGGAACAGACCTTCCCCGGCGATTCGACCTAGTCACGGCTTCGTGAACGATCGAAAGTATCCGTACGCTGCAAGATTCACATCCATCGGTCTGGTATAATTACGCGCCATTCAACATTTGTTGGAGTGTGTATGCGGGTGCTTGTCATAGAAGATGAAACCAAAGTCGGCTGTTTTATTAAGCGAGCGTTAGAAGAAGAAAGCTATGCCGTCGATCTCTGTGAGGACGGAGCCAAGGGGTTGGAGATGGCTCTGGCGATCAATTATGATCTCCTGGTCGTCGACGTGATGTTGCCGTCCATGTCCGGTTTGGATGTATTGAAGAATATTCGCCGCGAACGGATCCACACACCGGTGTTGATCCTCTCGGCTCAATCCCAAATCGATCAGCGGGTCAAAGGACTGGATGCCGGTGCCGACGATTACCTGACCAAACCGTTTGCGATCGATGAACTCTTGGCGCGTGTTCGGGCCCTGTTGCGACGTGGGGCATCCGAAAGTCCGGGACTCCTTCAAGTGGACGATCTGATTCTCAACCCGGCGACCCGTGACGTAACCCGAGGGGGACAACGCATCGATTTGACGCTGAAAGAGTACGCGTTGCTTGAATATTTGATGCGCCATACCGGTCGCGTGCTCACCAGACCCATGATCTCCGAACACGTGTGGAATCAAGACTTCGATACCTTCACCAACGTCATTGATGTCTATGTCAATTACCTTCGGAATAAAATCGATCGAGGCCGAACCAAGAAATTGATCCATACCATTCGCGGTAGCGGGTATATGCTGAAGGCCGATTAGCGGGATTCGCTGGAAGGCTGAGGGTCGAGGCTCAGCGCAGAGCCGGACCGGCGCTCAACCTTAACCTTAACCTCAACCTCAGCCCAGGAATGTCTTCATGCCCTTGCGTGTTCGGCTGACCCTTTGGTACGGGACAGCCCTTGCCGTGGTCTTGATGATTTTCTCCGTGGTTCTGTACGCCATAACCGCACGTAATTTGCGTGATGCCGTCGATCAATCCCTGGAAGAAACGGCGACTACGGCTGTGCGTTCACTCGAAGCCCGAGGGTTTCTCCCTTTGATCAATGAAGAGGAACTGCTCTCTCAATTTCCTGAACTGACGCGCATCGATAAGTTTTTCCAGATCTTCAGCCCCTCAGGCACCATCTCGATCCGTTCTCCCAACATTAAACAGCATGAAGTGCCGCTCAGCCGGACCGCCCTCGATACCGCGTTTGCCGGACAGAGCATTTTTGAGTCAGCCAAATATCCCAATGAACCTCCATTGCGGCTGATCTCCGTGCCGATTATGTATCGGGGCAATCTCTTGTATATCGTGCAAGTAGGCACGTCGATGGAATCGGTCGGCGAGACCCTCCGTCGATTCCTGATTCTGCTTGTGGTGGCAATCCCGATCGCCCTGACCGTTTCTCTCGCCGGAGGATGGTTTCTGGCGGGACGAGCGTTACGTCCTGTCGATAAGATCACCCTTGCCGCACAACGCATTGCCGCGGGAGATCTCAGCCAGCGCCTCAGCATGCCGGCGGCTCACGACGAAATCGGTCGCTTGGCCGCCATCTTCAACAATATGATCGGCCGGCTGGATGTCTCGTTCCGCCAAATCCGTCAATTTACCAGTGACGCGTCGCATGAGCTGCGGACCCCTCTCACGGTGATGAAAGGCGAAACGGACTTGGTTCTGCGGCGGCCTCGTGCAGTCGAAGACTATAAGTCGGTGCTTGAGAGCAATTTGGAAGAAATTGATCGAATGACCAGAATCGTCGACGAACTGTTGTTCCTTTCCCGTGCCGACATGGGGGAAGTCAAAATGGAGTCGTTGCCCGTTGCAATGGAGTCTCTCGTCGAAGATATTCATCGCCAGGCCACCCTGCTCGGACAAGAACGAAATATCGAGGTTGTACTGGGAACGGTTATGCCGGCGGTTGTGCAGGGCGACGACTTGCGGCTTCGCGAGTTGCTGCTCAATCTGGTCGAGAATGCGATGAAGTATTCGTACCCGGGCGGAAAGGTCGAGATTTCGCTGTTGAATGACGGTCGAGAGGCTCGACTGTCGGTCACAGACCACGGGATCGGCATCGCCCCGGCTGACCACAAGCGGATTTTTCAGCGGTTTTTCCGTACCGATGTCGCCCGCGCGCACACAAAGAAAGGGACGGGTCTCGGCCTCGCCATTTGTTCCTGGATCGCCGATCTGCACAAGGGCCGAGTAGAAGTCAAAAGCGAACTTGGCCAGGGATCGTCCTTCACGGTTGTGTTGCCGCTCGCTCATCCCGCTGCTTAGCAGGCTGTTTATATGGACTCCCCCTTCAATGCAAGGTCACGAGTTATGGCAAGAAGGTCTGACTGCACGCATATATTCGGTCTCCTCGTGAACCCATCTTCGGGTTCGGGCCCTGATGGACATTCGCGCACCGAGTCCTCATCAGAAAAGCGGCCTGTGATGGCCAGTCCTGCTAGCAGGGTTCCCCGGCGCCGGTCCGACCGGTCATACCATCAGCTCATGAGCCTCGCCCTCCGTCATCCCGACGAGCCCTCGTTCCCTCGCTTCCGCTCAGGGGCCTGCGACTGCAGACTGATAGGGTCGGCCCGTGGCCAGCAACGCCCACACGATGCGAGCCTGCTTGGCGGCCAGGGCGACCACCGCTTTATTGAACCCGCGCCGGGCCTTGAGCGCTGTGACCCAGCGGCTCGTGGTATCGGCACGCCGAGTCAACTGCCGCATGACAGCGCGCGCGCCGTGAATCAACAACGTGCGGAGGTACACATCCCCCCGCTTAGTGATTCGACCCAGCCGCCGGGTACCGCCACTGGAATGTTGCCGGGGGACCAACCCCAGCCACGCCGCAAACTGACGGCCGTTCTTGAAGGCGCAGGCATCGCCGACTGTGGCCACCAGCGCTGTGGCGGTGACCGGTCCCACGCCGGGGACCTGCATCAGCCGCTGCGCGGGCTCCGTCTGACGAGCGACCGGCGCCACACGACGATCATAGGTAATAATCCGCTCGTCCAGTGCCCGCAGGCGATCGGCCAGATCGGCGAAGACTTCACGAGCCAGCACCGGCAGCGCTGGCGACTCCAGCAGCTCGGGCAGTGCATGCCGCAACTTCCCAACGCCGGTGGACACGATGAGCCCGTATTCGGCCAGCAACCCGCGGGTTTGGTTGACCAAGGCGGTCCGTTCCGCCACCAGAAGTTGTCGTGCCCGATGGACGGTCAACACCGCCTGCTGCCCCACGTCCTTGACCGGCACAAACCGCATGGGGGGCCGCCCGACCGCTTCGCAGATGGCCTCGGCATCGTTCCCATCATTCTTGTCGTTCTTCCGATACGGCGCGACGAACTGGGGTGCGATCAGCCGCACGTCATGGCCGAGTGCCCGCAACTCCCGCGCCCAGTAATGCGCACTGCCCCAGGCTTCGATTCCCACGAGACAAGGTCGGAGCTGAGCGAAGAACGTGCACAGCTGGGTCCGCGCGAGGCGGCGGCGCACCACGGTATGACCTCGGCCATCGACGCCGTGGAGCTGGAAGACATGCTTGGCCACATCAATTCCCATGCGTGTGATCTGTATCATGTGGACTCCCTCCTTCTGGTAGTGGTGGGTTCGCACCGTCGTTCCGGTGGAGCCCATCGTATCGAAATGGGGGAGTCCATCCCATTAGAAAAAGGCCGCCAGCGGTGTTCTCGCATCGCTCAGAGACTCAACGTACCACCGGGCAAGAGCTGCTAAGAGCAGCTCGGGGTGGGTCGGGTGAGAAAGATACGCCTCGCCCTCTAAGACACTGGGCGCTCACCGGCTCGCGCCCGTCCGCAGACGTGACGCTCACTATTCTTCGCGTCGCGGACCTCGCTGCGGCCTTGCCGGACGGCCTTTTGGAACAGCCTGCAATAGTTCGTCAACAACCCTGTTAGCGAAGTTTAATCCCCGATTAATCTCCCTCTCATTACCGGTTGTTAGCTTTTGTACTCGAAACCGGCAAACACCCTTGCAGTCATGAACTCGTTCTCCGTCGATTATTTCATCCACATCTTCACATGGAGGAAGTCATGTTATCGTATCCGTATCGTACCATCGGTTCCGTGATTGGAATCGGTCTGGTGAGCGGTGCCCTCATCTGGGGCGACCACTCACTCACTACGTCCTATGCTTCCAATGATCCGTCACCGACGCCTATGCCTGTTGCCGTCGCTCCGCCGGCGAACGGCTTTACTGAGGTTGCGAAGCAGGTTACTCCAGCGGTCGTCAACATCACGACGGTCATGACGGAGAAGGTTTCGGACGGATTCTCTGTTCCGGACGAGTTACGAGACCGAATGGAAGAATTTTTCCGAAAACCTTTTGGGCCTCAGGGGCGAGGACCATCCGACCCTTTTGAACATCGAGGGCCTCGGAGAGGACAAGGGTCGGGCGTCATCATTTCTTCGGATGGCTATATCTTGACCAACAATCATGTGATTGCCAAGGCACGTGAGGTCAATGTCACGCTTCCGGACAAGCGTGAATTTAAAGGGAAGATTGTCGGGGCAGACCCGAAAAGCGATCTCGCAGTTGTAAAGATCGACGCACAGGATCTTCCTGCCGTATTGTGGGGTGATGCATCAAAACTGCAAGTCGGTGAGTATGTGTTGGCCGTCGGCAATCCGTTCGGATTGAATTCCACGGTGACCCTCGGAATTGTGAGTGCGGTTGGGCGGGGCCATATGGGAATCACACAATATGAGGATTTCATTCAAACAGATGCCGCCATTAACCCGGGCAACTCAGGCGGCGCACTGGTGAATACCAAAGGAGAGCTCGTCGGTATCAACACCGCGATCTTCTCTCAGACCGGCGGATATCAAGGCGTTGGTTTTGCTGTATCCACGACGATGGCCAAGCCCATCTATGAGAGTCTCGTCAAGAGCGGCAAGGTTGTCCGTGGCTTTCTCGGCATCGGCATTCAGGACCTGAATCAGGATCTGGCGAAGTCCTTCAACATCAAGGATTCGAAGGGCGCTCTCATCAGCGACGTCAAAGAAGACAGCCCGGCTGAGCAAGCCGGACTGAAGCAGGGAGACGTGATCATCCAGTATGACGGCATCCCGGTGGAAGATGGGGTCGCCTTGCAGCGGCTGGTGACTAAGACCTCGGTCGGCACTAAAGTGTTGCTGAAAGTGATTCGCGACGGTCAGGAACGTGAGATGACGGTCAGGATTGGCGAGCAGCCGGATGAAACCAAAGTCGCCAAGATGGAAAAGGCTGAAGCGGACGTTGCCTTGTCCGGTTTCGCCATCAAGGATTTGGATCAGGAGACCGCCAAAGAACTCGGTCTCAATGGCAAACGAGGGGTAGTGGTGACAAGGGTTGCTCCGGACAGCGGAGCTGAGAAGGCCGGACTCATGCCGGGCGATGTCATTCGAGAGATCAACCGGCAACCGATCAAGTCCGTGAAGGATTTTGAGAAGGTCTCCTCGGATGTGAAAAAGGGCGGCAATGTATTGATTCTTGTCACTCGGCGTGGCAATTCGCTGTTCCTATCGGCGAAAGTGTAACCCTTGCAAGGAGAAAAATGGGAGCAGAGTCGGATGACCTGCTCCCTATTCGACCGCCGCTAGTCGAACACCGCCGTTTTTCTTCCGTAGACTAGGGCCTGTTAACACTAATGACCCTGTTTATGCGATACTGCGCACATGGAAATCACCGACGCCCAGTATCGCCACATCGCGCCGTGTTTGCCGACGCCACGCGGCAACGTGACGCTCGACAATCGACACGTTCTGAACGCCATCTTGTACGTCGCCGAGCAGGGGTGCAAATGGCGCGCGCTGCCCAAGCGGTTCGGCAACTGGCACACCATTTATACTCGCATGAATCGGTGGTCGAAGAGCGGGGTGCTGGATCGCGTCTTTGCACAGTTGCAACATACTCAGATCATCCGCGTGAAGATCGAAGCCGTGGCTTTAGACAGTACCATCGTCAAGGTCCATCCGGATGGGACGGGGGCATTAAAAAAAACGGCCCGCAAGCCATTGGCCGGTCCCGTGGCGGATGGACGACCAAGATTCATCTGGTTGCCGCGGATGCTCGAACGGCCATAACCTTTGCCCTGTCCCCGGGCCAGGCCCACGATGCACCGGAGGGACGAAAGCTGTTACAACGCGTCGGGAGAATGCCGCGCCCGATCCCCCTATTGATGGATCGGGCGTATGAAGGCAATGCGACGCGGCACCTGGCCTTGGAGTTAGGCTATGTGCCAGTGGTGCCGCCCAAGCACAATCGGCTCGCGCCATGGGAATATGACCGAGCCATGTATAAACGACGCAATGAGATTGAACGGCTGTTCCGCCGGCTCAAGGGATTTCGGCGCATCTTCTCGCGGTTTGAAAAACTCGATGTCATGTTCGTCGCGTTCATTCATTTCGCATTGATCGTCGAAGGCTTGCGTTAGTGTTAACAGGCCCTAACACACGCCGTTCGATATGCCGCCGCACGGCACGTGCCAGTACAACTTCTAGGTCCCGCCCTTTGCGCACGAGATCCTCCACCGTATCCCGGTGTCCCACCGTTTCAGTGGAGTGGATTGGAATAATAGAACACTCAAGACACGGATTTCCCGACGATGCGTCCAACGAGATCATAGCCTGCTGCATCGGTGATTTCGATGGTGCAGAAATCGCCTGGCTTGATAAAAGGCATTTCGGGGCGGGGATGATGTACGTGGGTGCTTGAGGTCGAGTCTTCGTCGACATAGACGACGCCGTCGATTTCAGGGGCGAGTCCTTCATGGCGTCCTTCCAGGACACCCTCCGTTTCTGCGGATCGCTCATCGATGAGCACATCGAGGATGGAGCCGATTTTGGCCCTTCCTTTAGCGGCCATAATTGATTCCTGAACTGAGAGGATGGCATTGCGCCGTTCATCCATGACTCCCCGATCAACCTTGGCGTCCAAGTCGGCGGCCGAGGTTCCTTCTTCATCGGAGTAGAGAAACACCGCGACACGATCGAACTCAGCCTGCTCCACGTAGTCGCGCAACTCGGTGAAGGCGGCGTCTGTTTCTCCCGGGAAACCGACGATGAAGGCGGTTCGGAAAGTCACCGCGGGAATACGGGTACGGATACGATCAACCAGCGTTTCGATAGCGGTGCGGTCACCCAGACGATGCATGCGTTTGAGCATCCGGTCATTGATGTGCTGAAGCGGCATGTCGATGTACTTGGTGATTTTCTCTTCCCCGGCGTAGAGGTCGAGCAGGTCATCCGTGATTTGCTGAGGGTAGAGATAAAACGGCCGGATCCATCGGAGGCCTTCAACTCTAACCAACTCGCGAAGCAAACGGACCAAGCCCTGGCGTAGACCGAGATCTACACCGTAGTTGATGGTGTCTTGCGAGATCAGATTGATCTCTTTGACACCTTCAGCGGCGAGCTGGTGCGCCTCAGCAACAATGGATTCCACCGGCCTGCTGCGCTGTTTCCCGCGCATCAGCGGAATAGCGCAAAAGGTGCAGTTGCGGTTACACCCCTCCGCAATTTTCACATAGGCGCTATGCTGCTTGCCGAGCCTGAGACGAGGGGCGAGCTCGTCGTAGAGATAGGGCGGTTGACTGATCCAGAGACGTCGATGCCGTTTTGTAGGAGCCAACAAGTTTCTGCAAATCTCTGCGATCTTGCCGAACTCCCCGGTACCGACCACGGCATCCAACTCCGGTAACTCTTTCAGTAAGTCTCCTTGATACCGCTGAGCTAAACAACCGGCCGCAATCAAGATACGGCAGGTTCCTGTCTTCTTCAGATGCCCATGTTCGAGAATGGTGTTGATCGATTCTTCTTTGGCCTCTTCGATGAAGCCGCAGGTATTGACGATGACCACGTCGGCTTGTTTCGGGTCACCGGTCAGTTGAAACCCCTCGGTCACGAGAGACCCGAGCATGATTTCCGAATCGACCTGATTTTTGGAGCAGCCAAGATTCACAAACCCGATCGTCGTCTTTTGGGGACTGGCTCCGATCAAGGATCGATGCCTGTCCCTTTGGGCCGTTGGTTTCGTACGTCTTGGGATAATCAATGGCTGAGACATAGGAAGCAGTCTACGGGAGGGTCAAAAAGTCTGTCAATTAGACCCTTGCGGGAGCCGGCGCACTTCGCCTACAGTGCCCGCATGATTCGAACCTTTCAGGGCATTAAGCCGACGGTTCACAAGTCATGCTTTATCGAAGAGACCGCCGTCGTGATCGGCGATGTCGTCATGGGAGAACATTGCAGCGTTTGGTTCAACGCCGTGATCCGAGGCGATGTGAACTACATCCGGCTCGGAGAACGGACGAATGTCCAGGACCTTTGCATGCTCCATGTGACTCACGATACCCATCCACTCATCATTGGCAATGACGTCACAATCGGGCATCATGTGGTGTTGCACGGCTGTACGATTCAGGATCGCGTGCTGGTGGGCATGGGTGCCATCATCATGGACGGCGCGGTAATCGGGGAAGACTCCGTGGTAGGAGCCGGAGCACTTATTGTGGAGGGCACGATCGTTCCCCCGAAGAGTTTGATCCTCGGCTCACCGGCAAAGGTTAAGCGACCGGTCACGGACAAAGAGTTGGCCTGGCTTAAAGAATCGGCGGAGAATTATGTGAAGTACGCGAGGCAGTACATGGACGATTCAACAAAGAAAACCGGTTTTGAACTTTGAGAATGATCGCCTTTACCCATCACAGCTCATCCCTTACCAACCTTGATGAAGCAAATCGGATCGCCGACGAGCGCCGTGGGGTACTGTTTCCGCTCTACACGATACGGAATCTTGCGGCGGTGACACCAGTCTGCAATCCAGATGACTTCCTCGGTCGAAGTCGTCACAAGGCCAGGTAGTCCTAACTTTGGCATGCAGCGATCCACGATGGATTGGATGATCCGTCGTTCCTTCTGAAATCGTCCTGGATCAAACGTAATGGGATCAGCGCGGCCATAAGACAGCGGAGAAAGGTGTGGAAACCGTTCCGGATCGTTCAAGACGCTCACTATCCAGATATGATCGAATTGACCTTGTGCCGAGGAGGCATCTTGTGGGTGAAAATGGACTGGCAGGCCACGACAAGCATGATTAAGTACTGCCACCTCAGACCGACGGAGATTATACGGCTCAACCTGGCGTTGACGGTCGATCGCTTCACAGAGCAATGCCGGAAGTTCAGTCACTCCGGCACCAACATAGAGACTTCGACCATCATGCGGCAACTTTCGCACGAGAGCTTCGGCCACCTTCGTTCCCAGTCGTCGGCATGGAGCTCGCTTGCTGCGCCAGAACTCATCGCCGCCCTCGTAGCAGTACACGGACTCTAAGCGCTTATAATCGAGACAGTCAAATACATTGGCGATCGTACGCCGTGTCGAGTTACGGATTGATATCCGAGGCATTTTCAATATATTGCGCGGCGTTCCGTGTATACTTATCCGATTTTTGGTAACAAGGTGAGAATCCGCGCTCGAAGCCGACGCGCTGCAGACACCAGTTCACGTGCATCGGCTTCGCCCGGTTCGAAGAGATCATCGGGATAGCGCGCCGCAACGCCATATGAAGTCAGCTTGCGGCAATCGGCTTCGAGATCAGAGAGTGTGTGCTCGATAGTTACACATTGGGCGAGCAACGCGACGAGGTCATGGGTTTTTAAGAGGTCGCGCCCATGATAGACGAGAAAGGCCTTGAGCATTTTCTCCGCCACTTGCTGAGCGTGAAAACACACCGTATCCCAAGGAATGCCCTTCGCCGCGAGATTATTCTCGATGTTGAGGAGGTCGTGATCTGCCTTGCGTAACCATGCGGAGAAGTTGGACTCAGCGCTGCTCATACAGCACTTTGCCCTCCTTCTCGATAACGGATAGGAGTGTGCCGTTGATATTTCGCAACCGGCGGACCTCTTCGGGCGTGTACACGACGATATCCATCGGCCATGGACGGAGTCCAAACACTTCGCTGATTGCGATCGCGCGATCCGGCGGACGATGGGGTGTGTCCATTTCGATGAACAAATCCAGATCGCTGTCTGGGCCGGCTTCGCCGCGGGCATAGCTGCCGAATACCATGATCCTCCTCGGGCGAAATCGTTCAACGATCGTCTTTGTCACATGCTCCAGGAGTGCCGCTTGCGTCATGAGACGCCCCTTTCGGCCCCAGCTTACACGAGCGCCTCCACTACGGCAAACCATTGTGCGGTCGGAATCATAGCTATCCGCATTGACAAGTACTTAAAGGAACAGGACAATCTCGAGCCAGATGGGTCTGTCTCGTCAAATTGTTCCTGTGAGTAGAGTTATTGGCAGGGTGTCCAAACAAAGTCTTTTATGCAAGTACTAACACAATGAGCAATGTCTGCAACGATCACTATAAGCGGCTTTATGCAGAGTCTGGCGTTGTATTAGCTGAATCATTCGCTGGCTCACGTGCTGAGTAAATGGCAAAGAGCCATGCATTCATCGACGATCTCGGCTTATGGATCGTCGAACTCGATAAGCGACCTGAAGTCCCAGTGTTCCAGGCAGCTCATAGAGAGTACCAGTTCGCACTTCTGACTTTATCGGCGGGGCATTATCGCGCGGCTTTCTCGGCGCTTCGCCTGACTCTTGAGCTCGGTTTTGCAGCTGTGCAATGGTCAGCCAATGAACGTGAATTGCGAGAATGGCTCAGGGGTCAGCGGGATACCAATTGGTTGTCGCTGATCGACGCGGAGAAGGGTATCCTCTCGAAGCAGTTCATTCATCTCTTTTCCGAAGGGCTAGCGGATGAGGCTGTTCAGTATCGTTCCGCTGCCGCCGTCTATCGAGAATGCTCAGAGTATGTCCATGGTAATGCGCACACTCATCGTTCAATACCCGAACAGCTCAAGTTCGACCACGCTTCATTCGATGCCTGGTAAAAGAAAGCATCTGTGGTTCGTCTAACCCTCTCCTATGCTCTAGCGGCTAGATATCTATGCGACTTCGATGTTGCTAAGCGGTCACGCCTCGAGAATACGCTTATGGACCAACTTGGTCATTCGGTTGGAGTGAGAGCACTTCTTGGCGCACCGTATGAGGTGACCAATGGCTGAGTTCTTCTATCGGACCGAGGACATCAAGCCTGAAGAGGTGGCAAAGTACTTTGTCGAAACGAAGCGCGATCGTGAGATCATCAACGCTCTCAAGGCTCGAAATCCGGTGGTCCTTTCTGGCAGTCGAGGAGTTGGTAAGTCTTTCCTTCTGCGTGTAGCTGAATCAGAGCTACTCGCCGAATTCGAATCTCAACGAGTATTGCCTGTATATGTAAGTTTCAACCGCAGTCCCCTCATCAACACTACGGACCCACAACAATTTCAACATTGGATGCTAGCGCGTATCTGCGCGCGCATCGTGCGTACGCTTAATACTGTTGGGTTGAGCGTGGTAGATCTCGCGCATTGAGCATTCTAAGGGGAGAGTGACCACCTCAATCCATCCCGTCAGTCCCTCAGCCAATAGCCAAGTCGGCGTATGAGAGCTATGTGGAACGCCGACCGGCCAAATCGATGACTGCTGCCATAAGTCCCTCGCCTACGGAAGCCATGAAATCGAGATTCAATGTGTCGAGGGTGTCGGTCGGTCGATGGTAATGAGGATTCCGGAAGTTGGCCGTATCGGTGAGCATGACGGCGGGAAACCCTTGTTCCCAGAACGAGGTATGGTCGCTCCGTCTGGTGTCCGGGAGCTTCTCTCCGTTGCCCGGCACGACCAGTGGAACAATCGGGAGATGCGCTTTCATTGCCTTCGCAACCGCGCCGGTCAAGACCTGCGACCGCTCGTTACCGACCACGGCAAGGAAATTTCCAGTTGTGGGAACGGCGATTGGCACACCGGGGGGAATCTTCTGCGAGTTGTTTTGATGGCTCGCATACCCGACACATTCCAACACGATCGCCCCGTGGATCGCTTCACGATTCTTCCGCAGAAGGCATGTATAGGCGGAGCTGCCGAGCAAATTCTCTTCCTCCAGGTTAAAGGCGATGAAACGGATCGGTCTGGCCAATTTCATGGCTCGCGCTTGGCGAGCGACTTGAAGCATTACGGCGAGGGCGCTGGCGTTGTCGTCGGCGCCGGGAGACCCCAAAACTGTATCGAAGTGAGCGGCGAGGATCAACGGTGGTGCAGATTGGAATGGCTGAGTGTCAGGAAGCGCCGTTCCGATCATATTATGGTAAGTGCCCCCGAGCGCGGCAAATGGCTGGGTAGTGACGACAAGACCTGCGTCAGATAATTCGCGGCTCAGGTACACTTCCGTTTCGTGGAGACGATTGGGAGTGGAAAACGGATGGCGTTCTCCGACTAAACGGTTCAGGACTTCTATGAGGCGGTTGCGATCAACGGGCACGTGGCTGGTCCGGTACGGAAATTAGTTCACGATCTCGGTCCCGATGCCCTTGTGGGTGAAGATTTCCAGGAGAAGGGCGTGGGGAATGCGCCCATCGATGATGTGAGCTTTGCCGACACCTTCGGCCAACGCATCCAAACAGGCATGGACTTTCGGGATCATCCCCTCCGTGATAGTCCCCTTCTTCATCATGCGTTGCACGTCTTTGCGCGACACGGTGGACAGGTGGCGCCCGTTGGCGTCGCGAATGCCTTTGATATCCGTCATCATGAGGAGCTTCTCCGCGCGGAGGGCACCGGCCACAGCTCCTGCGACGAGATCGGCATTGATGTTGTACGTGTTTCCTTCGCGATCCGTTCCAATGGGCGCGATGACGGGGATGTAGTGATCCTCTTGGAGATTGCGTAACAGGCCGGGATCAACCTTTTCGATGTCACCCACTAATCCGAAATCGCCGTCGCCGTCTTCTCCGTCCAACTCGCGATCGAGGCTTTCCGCCCAGGCCTTGGCCGTCAATGGTTTGCTAAGGATCAATCCTCCATCCTTCCCGCTCAACCCGACGGCGCTACCACCATGACGGTTGATGAGATCCGTAATCTCCATGTTGATTTTTCCAGCAAGGACCATTTCCACGATTTCCATCGTGGCTTCGTCGGTGATCCGAACACCATGGCGGAACTTCGCTTCGATGCCGAGCCGGTCGAGCATCTTGTCGATTTGAGGCCCGCCGCCGTGAATGATGACCGGATTGATGCCGACATATTTGAGCAAGACAACGTTCTGCGCAAACCGTTCCTTGAGGGAAGAGTCCGTCATCGCATGGCCGCCATACTTCACGACCACAGTCTTCCCGCGAAACGTTCGCATGTACGGAAGGGCTTCGATAAGGACGTTGGCCTTCTTGATCAGTTTGTTCATAAGTTGGCCTCAGCGAGAAAGGCGCGATAGGCGCGAATCGCGAGAAGAGCTGGTCGCGCGACTCCCGCAAGCCTCGCTTACAGAATATACCGGCTCAGATCTTGATCCTTGACGATGTCTTTCAATCGGTCCCGGACATAGACGGCAGTGATGCTGATTCGTTTGTCGGGCCAGCCGGGTCCCTCGAAAGAAATGTCCTCAAGCAACCGCTCCATGATGGTGAAGAGACGACGCGCGCCGATGTTCTCGGTCCGTTCATTCACCTGAACCGCCACTTCGGCGATCTCCTCGAGACCGTCTTTGGTGAACTCGATGGCAAGGCCTTCCGTGGCCAGCAAGGCCTGATACTGCCGCACCAACGCTCCTTTCGGTTCGGTGAGAATGCGGACAAAATCGTCTTTTGATAACGCGCTGAGCTCGACTCGGATCGGAAATCGCCCTTGGAGTTCCGGAATCAGATCGGACGGCTTCGCCACATGAAAAGCGCCGGCGGCAATGAAGAGGATGTGATCCGTCACGACCGGGCCATGTTTGGTGGTGACTGTGCAGCCTTCCACGATGGGAAGGAGGTCGCGTTGTACACCTTCTCGCGACACATCGG
Organism: Nitrospira sp.; assembly: GCA_030123625.1. Taxonomy (NCBI): domain Bacteria; kingdom Pseudomonadati; phylum Nitrospirota; class Nitrospiria; order Nitrospirales; family Nitrospiraceae; genus Nitrospira; species Nitrospira sp. The sequence continues at coordinate 2,083,653 of CP126121.1, read as the reverse complement.
GTCCCATCGTGCGCTCACGGCCGGCGATCTTGTCGATTTCATCGAGGAACACAATCCCGGCCTGTTCCACCTTGGTGATGGCTTCCCGCGTGGTATCCTCCATGTCGATCAGTTTTTGGGCTTCTTCCTGTGTCAGATGTTTGAGCGCTTCAGGGACCTTCATGAGCCGCTTCTTTTTCTTGCCTTGAAACATGCCGCCCAGCATGTCGCGCAGATTGCTCTCGAGGTCGTCGAGTCCGCCTACGTTGGAAATGACGCCGACCGGAAGGCCTCGTTCCTTGACTTCCATCTCCACCGTTCGTTCATCCAGCTTCCCTTCACGCAACTGCAGGCGAAGTTTCGATCTCGTCGTTTCGTGGGAATCCTGAGGGGCTTGAGCGGCCGGCTCGCTCGTGCTGTCCACAAAGCCCGGTCGAGGGGGAGGTGGAGGCAGGAGCAGATCAAGCAATCGTTCCTCGCCCTGTTGTTCCGCCTTTTGCTGAACGGAGGCCAGCCGTTGCGTCTTGACCATATTGATGGCCAGCTCGGTCAAGTCGCGAATGATCGATTCGACGTCACGCCCGACGTAGCCGACTTCGGTGAACTTCGACGCCTCGACCTTGATGAAGGGAGCTTCGGCCAGCTTGGCGAGCCGTCGGGCAATCTCCGTTTTGCCCACGCCCGTCGGTCCGATCATGATGATGTTCTTCGGCATCACCTCGTCGCGAAGGTCGGGAGACAGCTGTTGGCGGCGCCAGCGGTTGCGAAGAGCGATAGCGACCATCCGCTTGGCATCCTTTTGCCCGATGACGTAGCGATTCAGTTCCTCGACGATTTGACGCGGGGTGAGGCTATTGAGATTCAGTGGTTCGGCATCGCTCGTAAGCTTCATCATGATGGTGAATTATCCTCGAAGTTCTTCAACAATAATCTGTTGATTGGTGTAGATGTCAATAGAACCGGCGATGGTCATGGCTTCCGTGACGATCACGGGAGCCTCGAGTTGAGAATGGCGTAAGAGCCCTCGGGCAGCTGCCAGGGCATAGGGTCCACCCGATCCGATGGCCAAAATGCCGTCTTCCGGCTCCACGACATCGCCGGTCCCTGAAATGATGAACGACTGTTCGCGTCCGGCGACGGCAAGCAATGCCTCCAACCGCCGAAGCACACGGTCAGTTCGCCAATCTTTCGCGAGCTCGACCGCTGCCCTCGTGAGGTTACCTCGATACTCTTCCAACTTGCTCTCGAATTTTTCAAACAGCGTGAAGGCGTCGGCGGTAGCCCCGGCAAATCCTGCCAGTACCTGATCGTGATGCAGGCGTCGCAGTTTCTTGGCGTTGTGCTTCATCACCGTGGTTCCAACTGTCACTTGTCCATCGCAGCCCATGGCAACCCGTCCGTCGCGCCGGACGCAAAGGATGGTGGTCGATCGAATGGTCATGACGATTTCCGGTCCTTTCCTGATAAGGGGCGTGCCGCCGCCCGTGCTCGAGGGTGAGCACTATCGTACACGGCGAGGAGCTGATCCATTGCCAAATGCGTATACTTTTGTGTCGTGCTCAGCGAGGCATGGCCGAGCATTTCCTGTATAGACCGGAGGTCAGCGCCCTCGTCGAGCAGATGAGTCGCATACGAGTGTCGCAAGGCATGGGGACTGACTGCTCCACCCGCGAGACGGCTGGAATATCGAGAGACCATTCGCGCAACGCTCCTCGTGGTGATTCGATTTCCACGGTGATTCAAAAACATCGGAGACGGCAGGTGACCGCTGCGGGCCGACGGTTTCAAAGATTTGCGATACTCCCGGATCGTATGAAGCGCCACATCCCCGATCGGAACCAGCCGTTCCTTACGGCCCTTTCCTCTCAAACACACGATTCCGTCCATCTCGTTCAGGTCGTCGAGATTGATTCCCACGACCTCACTCACCCGAGCCCCGGTCGAGTACATCGTTTCCAGCAGGGCACGATCGCGCAAGGAGAGAGTCGATTGCCCCGTCGGAAACTCCATGAGTGCCGCCGCGTCGTCCTTTGTCAACACTCGAGGGAGCGGCTTTGGGAGCTTGGGACTTCTGAGGCTCTCCGTGGGGTTCTTATGAAGCTGGCCCTCATGAAGAAGAAACCGAAAAAAACTTCGTAGACAAGCCAGTTTTCTGGCTAAAGATGAAGCTTTCTCGCCTTGTTGATCCAATCTGTGTAGGTAGGCGCGAATATCGTCGCTGGTGACCGTATCGATGCGAATCGGTACGGCTTTTTCCTTGGTTCGTTGAAGGAACCTTGTCAGCTGATGAAGATCGGATCGATAATTGCGAATCGTCTCGTGTGAGGCGTTGCGTTCGACCTGGAGGTGCATTACGAAAGCCCTGATTGCATCTTCCATGAGTCAAAATCCTCAAGGGCTCGCCGGCTCAACGCGCGACGCTTCTTCTCTTTGTCTTTGGGAGGGTCCGACAAAGGAGGGAACAGACCGAAATTGGTATTCATCGGCTGGAAATGGCGAGGATCCGAGGAGGTGATATGAGAAACCAGGCAGCCGTGCGCGGTCGTGGACGGCGGCGTGATCGGCGGTTGTCCGGCCAAGGCGCGCGCTGCATTGATGCCGGCCAAGCCACCCATGGCAGCCGACTCGGTATAGCCTTCGACGCCGACGAGCTGCCCGGCGAAAAACAGTGTGCTGCGGGCTTTGAATTGCAATGTCTTCAGAAGGAGCTGAGGGGAATTGATGAACGTGTTGCGATGGAGGCTCCCATATCGGAGGAATTCGGCTTGTTCGAGCCCAGGGATCATGCGAAACACGCGCTTTTGCTCCGGATAGGTCAGCTTCGTCTGAAAGCCGACCAAGTTGTAACACGTGCGATGGACATTTTCCGTCCGCAACTGGACGACAGCGGCAGGTTCGATTCCGGTCCTGGGGTCTTTCAATCCCACCGGCTTGAGAGGACCGAACTGCATCGTCTGGCGGCCACGTTCCGCCAACACTTCAATCGGCACGCAGGCCTCAAAATAGGGCGTCTTTTCAAACTCCTTTGGCTGGACTTTTTCTGCAGCCATCAGGGCATCGTAAAAGGCATTGTACTGCGTATCGGTCATGGGACAATTCAAATAATCATCTCCGCCTTTGTCATAGCGAGAGGCGCGAAAGACTACGTCCATGTCGATCGAGTCGGCGTCGACAATCGGTGAGATGGCGTCGTAAAAATATAAATGCTGCGATTGCGTCACCCCGCGGATGGCCTGAGAGAGTTTATCGGAGGTCAACGGCCCAGTTGCGATAATGCAGAGGCAATTGATGGGGATGTCCGCGATCTCTTCATGAAGAATTCGGATGTGTGGATGTCCTTGCAAGGCTCGGGTGATAGACGACGAAAACTGATCACGGTCCACAGCCAGCGCCGAACCGGCAGGAACCTTGGCTTGCTCAGCTGCGGCGATGATGAGCGAGTTCAATCGTCGCATTTCTTCCTTCAAAATGCCCGGCGCATTCAGGAGATCAACAGAGCCAAGCGAGTTCGAACAGACCAGTTCGGCAAAGTTCCCCGTCTTGTGCGCCTTCGTCATCTCTTTTGGGCGCATCTCGTAGAGCGTGACTTTGGCTCCACGACTGGCCGCTTGCCAAGCGGCTTCTGACCCAGCCAGACCCCCCCCTACGATGACGACGTCATCTCTCATGAACCGACATTCCTTGCAATGAAAGGCGTTCATTCTAGAAACCGTCTTTTGGTGAAGTCAAGGAGAGAGACAACGTTGAACCATGCCGAAATCCCGTGCTAGACTCTCGCTCGGTAGGGGCGATTAGCTCAGTGGTAGAGCGCTTCCTTCACACGGAAGAGGCCACAGGTTCGATACCTGTATCGCCCACCATGCTCAGCTTGGAATCTCTTTCTTCCCACCAGGATGCGGTTTTTCCCCCAAAGTCCAATCCTTGGACAAAACTCAGGATGTCGGCTACACTTTTGATTGGTTTGTGAAGGAAGTCAGTTTGTGAGCAAGGACAGGAACTGAACTAAGCGAGGTACTACCATGGATGTCATGCGGAATGTTATCGGCATCGTAATGCTGACGATGGTCGCTGCAGGCTGTAGCACGATGTACCAACAAAACACAAGTATTGATGCCAAAGAATACACGCCTCCAACTAGTATCTACAACATTCTGGACAGCACTGCATTGGTCTACTCGGACCCCGTTGCTGGCTCGGCTGTCAATGATCACCCGCTTCGCTGGGTCGGATTTGTTGCAAACCCGATCGGCCATGCTTTCGACTATGGGATCAATCGCCCGATGTATACCCTAGCAAGCGGATTCGCCTATCTCTCCGGCTATACAGCTGAAGATAATATGGTGAACACCCAGCGCCGGTAGTTCCGGTCATCTTCCTTGGGTAGAATCTAAGGCCCGCTCTTTCGAAAAGCGGGCCTTTCACTTTCCTCTTCGCGAAGACTCCCTCAAATCGTGTATTGTTGGCAGTATGCAGTGTAGGGTTTCTCGATGAGTTCCCTCCGGGACATGTCCTTTGCCGGCCTCATTGTACTGGGGGGTCTGGTGATTGGGTGTGGCGGTTCAGCGGCTCCCGTCAAGCCTCCGCTTCCTCCGTCCGAAACAGATCTTATCCTGATGGCCTCAACAGCGCTCTGCGACCGCAAGATCGACTTCATGAGAAAATATTCCACAGCGGCCCACACAGTAAAAGACTGGGGAAGTGGCCGCGAAGTCAGGATTCCGACGGAGAACAGTGCTTCACAGGGCGAGGAATCCTATTTTTTCGACGAAGATGGTCTCCTGGTCGGTGCGCTCTTCACGTTCCCTAAAGGGTTGGACCTTGAACCCTATTCGGTACTCCGGCGCACGCTCTCGCAGTTGAAACCGTCAGTGGAGTTCTATTTGAATGTAGCCCAATTGGAAACAAGGACGAACATGGAGAGCAGCGCTCTTCTGGAAACTGGTGACGAAAAAAGCACGACCCAATATCTTGTTATCGGTCTCGGAGAACAACCAATCCTGCTTCAGGCCTCACTCACCATTGATCCCTATGTGCGGCTCTTCTCTCCGTACCGGCGAGAGTTCCTTGATCGGCTTCGCAATCCGACAAGTGGCAAGGGTGGACAAAAAATGGAGAGCCAGGGAGCCGAAGATAAAGAGCCGTTCTCGTCTTTGCAGCAATTCGCTCGTGGCCAAACTGCCCAGCTCGCATACTGCGGTGAGAAGAACTATGATATCGCGGCCGACGCATACCAAAAGGCGATTGCCAGTGGATTTACAAATAAGGTATGGCTTGCCGAAGCCCATCATAAATTGGGACTCGTGTGGGAGGCCAAGGGTCGATTCGACAAGGCAAAAACAGAAATGATGCGGTCGCTTTCCCTCAGGCCCAATATCCCGGAGGTCTTAAACAATCTCGGCACTGTCCAGGTAAAATTAGGGGATAAAGCGGCTGGTTTGAGCTTGTTTGAAAAGGCGGTAACTCTGCGTCCCAACTATGCCCTGGCCCGGTTCAATCTGGCAGAAACGTGTGAAGACACGAACCCTAAACGCGCCATCTCCGAGTACGAAACCTACCTTGCTCTTGTCGAAGGGATAACCGAAGAGGAAACACGCATCGCGCAGGCCAAGGAACGGGTCAAGGCCTTGAAGCGATAGGCTCCCCTACCGGGATTACCTTTATTTTTTGATTCACGTAAAGAAAGCGATTCAGCCTCGAGCTTGCTCTTCCTGTTCTTGAAGAGTTTTGCACTCGATACAGAGAGTGGTGACTGGACGAGCTTTAAGCCGTTTGTAAGGAATGTCTCCACCGCAGCGTTCACAAATTCCGTATGTGGCGGCGTCCATCCGCTCCAGAGCTTCATCGATCTTCTTGAGCAGTTTTCGTTCGCGTTCCCGAATTCGCATGGAAAAATTCTGGTCGACCTCGGCGGATGCTTGGTCGCTGACGTCGGGAAATGCCGCGAGACCGTCTCGATGTGTCAGAACTTCACCAACATCATTCAAAATGGCTGCGCGTTGACGTTCGAGGTCACGGCGGATGTCGGGATACTTGGTGTCCTGGGTGCCAGCTTTCGGCTTATTCACAGAACGCCTGCCGCGCACCGGGCTCTGCGATTTTGTCGAGGGAGTGCGTGTAGCGGAACGGCGTGTCTTCATAGCTCGGATTCTGCGTGTAGGAAAAACAAGGAACTATACCAATCTACGTGAAAGGGGTCAACGAGAGTTGGAACTCCTGTACCAGCTATAGATCACGTCGCCCCTCGATCGATTTCAGCAACGTTACTTCGTCCGCATACTCAATGTCCATGCCCACGGGAATCCCATAAGCAATTCGGGAAATGCGTACACCGAAGGGTTTGAGCAATCGGGTCAGATAGATCGCTGTGGCTTCTCCTTCAATGGTGGGATTCGTCGCGAGGATGATTTCTTCAACCCCGCCGAGTTTCACGCGCTCAACAAGTTCTTCAGCTTTAATGTCTGCCGGTCCTACGCCTTCGAGTGGGGAGAGCGCTCCCAGCAAGACATGGTAGAGACCGCGATAGGCGCCTGCCCGTTCGACGGCATACAGCGTACTTGGTTCTTCAACGACGAAAATCTTGGTCCGATCGCGTTTCGGGTCAAGGCAAAATTCGCACAAGTCTGCTTCCGCAATATTGCGACATTGCCTACAAAACGCCAATCCATCCTTCACGGCACGAATGGCATCCGCTAACCGCAAAGCATCCTCTCGCTCGGCCTTCATGAGATGAAAGGCCAACCGCTGAGCGCTTTTGTGACCGATTCCAGGAAGGCGGACCAGTTCCTTAATCAATCTCGCCAGCAAGCCCTGTTGATCGACAGCCATTCCTAAAACAGACCCGGAATCTTCATCCCGCCGGTCAGCGCTTTCATTTCGCCTTCCATCAATTCCTTGGCCTTGCGGAGCGCTTCATTCGTCGCGGCCACTATAAGATCTTGAAGCATATCGACATCGCCGCTCTTGACGACCTCAGGATCGATCGTCACGCTGACGATCTGCATGGCTCCGTTCGCCGTGACGGTGACGATCCCACCGCCGGCCGTCCCGCTGGCCGTTTTGGATGCGGCTTGCTCTTGAATCTTAGCCATTTGTTCTTGCATAGCCTGGGCTTGCTTAAGTATGTTGCTCATGTTACCAAAAGGATTTTTCATTCGCTTGCCTCCTGCTGGGCTATAGTACGAACCTCGGCTAGCTCCACGCCGAATATTTCGAGGGCCTGTTTCACTGTCGGGTTCGCTTTCGCACGTTCGAACAACACCAGCCGTTGTTCTTGTTCCTTAGCGGCTCGTACTTGGGCCATGGTTGGTCCAGGTGGATGGGTTTCAGTCAGCTCGATGATGCGGACACGTAAGGGATACCCCAACTGACGTTCGCACAATTTCGATAACACCAGAAGATTCTCTTCCTTCTCCAATCTAGCTCTGGCTACGGTTGCCTGTTTGGCAAACCCGATAGTGACACACCCACCCTCGATCCCGACAAATCTGCCGGCTTCAAGAAACGGCGCAACATTGGGAAATGAAGCTGCAATCTCTTCTTGGACTAATTCCCACTGCAACGTCGGTTGTGGGTCGACGGCTGTGGGAGACACGGTGGCTGTGACCACATCGGCCTGTGGGCTGTGAGATGGTCCAGGTGAGATCGATGGTCCTTCATCCGTTTCCTCCTTGGCCGTGGGGCTAGATTTAGGAATGGGCCTTGATCCAACGGGTGCGCTCTGGCGCAAAGCTGGATGAGCTGATAGTCCACTCTTGCGCCTTTCCGGCTCAGCTGGAGGTTTCTGGTTGGAGGACGATGCTGTCTGTATTGAGCGGGTCTCTGTACCCTCTCGTTGGGCCAACAGCCGTGTCGCTCGAACAGCCGCGGTCTCCATGACAAAGCGAGGGTGGCTGCTGAATCGTAAAGAATCTTCCGCTTGGAGGAAAATTGCAAGTAACTCCTGAAGCTGTTCCGGAGTCAGTTCCTTGGCGTTCATCGATAGTTGGTTCAAATCGTCTTCCGAGGTTTCAATCAGGCCGCGCAACTCGGCCGTAACGGGGACGACTGCCGCCACGAGCAGATTGCGGATATGTTCCACTACTTCAGCGCAGAACGTGCGCAAGTCATGTCCGCGGTCCAGCAGATTGGCCAGGCTGGCAAGTGCAGCAGGGCTGTCTTGGGCCATAATCGCTCTAATGAGCTCCTGCACCAGTTCTTGAGGTACGGCTCCCAACAGCAGTTCGAGATCCGCATGGCTGATGGTCTTGCCGCCATATGCAACGGCCTGATCAAGCAAACTCAGAGCATCGCGCATACTCCCTTCACTGGTACGAGCCAGAGCCACGAAGCTCTGTTCCTCAAGAGTCAACCGATCTTGCGCCGCCACGTGCCGAAGTCGCTCAATGATTTCGGTTCTGGCAATGCGGCGAAAATTGTAGTGCTGACATCGTGAGAGAATCGTCGCGGGGATTTTATGAATCTCTGTTGTCGCAAAGATAAAAACCACATGTGTGGGTGGTTCCTCGAGTGTCTTCAACAGGGCATTGAACGCCGAGTTTGAGAGCATGTGGACTTCGTCGATGATGTACACTCGAAATTGACCACGTAACGGCGTGAACTTCACGTTCTCGCGGATCTCTCGTACATCGTCCACGCTGGTATTGGATGCACCGTCAATTTCGATGACATCAACTGAATTCCCTTGCACGATCTCGCGGCAGTTCTCGCAGGTATTGCAAGGATGACTTGTCGGTCCCTGTTCACAGTTGAGTGCCTTCGCCAGTATTCGTGCGACGGTGGTTTTTCCCACGCCTCGTGTGCCGGAAAATAGATATGCGTGCGCGATCCGCTTCGTCGAGACCGCGTTCATTAACGTTTGGACAACATGGGGTTGCCCGATCACATCGTCAAACGTACTGGGCCGGTATTTACGCGCGGAGACTTGATAGTCCATAAAGAAGTCGTCCGGAGTAAGAGATGAGATGTAAGGAACGTAACACAAGACGATATACAACCGACGATGCTGCCGTCTTACGTCTCATGTTCGCGCCTCGCGTCCAGAGTGGGGCCAGGTGATCCTGCGGCACACAGAACTGGCTGCTTACCGTTGCTTCCTTCCGGACCTGGCGGGGTTCACAGGATTCTATTGCACAGGGCCCAGCCCCTATTTCGATCTAGGCTCTCCAATACAGTCCGCACTTAAGATATGTATCCGCCCGCAGAAATGACGATACAGCGATAATAGGCGGGCGGTACTCACGCAGCGCGGTATGGCGGAGAGGGTGGGATTCGAACCCACGGTCCCGTTGCCGAGACGCATGCTTTCCAAGCATGTCGATTCGTCCACTCTCGCACCTCTCCGCTATTGAGAAGTGCAAAGAGAGAGCATCTTAGCATGGGAGTTCATGAGGGGCAAGGTGAACAGCCTCGCCATTGCCATTAAAGTTTCGCGGAGACAATTCTTCTATCAAGACGGTCATCCTGAGATGTACCACGGCGAACTGAAACGAAGTTTTCGGCGAGCGAGGATCAGCAAACAACTCGGCTGTTCAATTCGTACCAAGAACAAGCTACCCTCGGTCGTATGGGTTGACATTACAGGTGTCCAACGGTACAACGCTATACGACATCGCGTGTTTTTGCAGTCTCAGTCACTCTGTTATGCAGCCGGATCTCGATAGAGTGACAGCTCCGCGGTATTCCTTATCCATGCGAGAGTGGCGGAACTGGCAGACGCGCGAGACTTAGGATCTCGTGGGCAACCGTGGGGGTTCAAGTCCCCCCTCTCGCACCACTGGTACGATTCCTTGGCAGGGAGCTCAATCTCGACGATGAAAATGGAAGTGACCGAGTTAGGACCGATGAAACGCGCTTTGAAAATCGAGGTGCCGGCCGATGAGGTGACACAACAATTTTCACGAGCGTACTTGGAACTCAACCGTCAGGTTCAGATTCCAGGGTTCAGACAGGGAAGAGCCCCTTTGGCTATTTTAGAAAAGCGTTATGCTAAAACAATCGAAGAAGACGTCATTCGAAAGCTCGTTCCTGATTTCTATGGTCGAGCCATTAAACAGGCCGGGATCAATCCAGTAGTGGTGGATATTCCCCCTTTGGATCGGGTTAAAATCAAAAAAGATTCCCCATTTACTTTCACGGCGACAGTCGAAATCAAACCCACGATCGAACTACGCGACTATAAATCCCCCAATCCCCTTTCTCTCCAGGCAGACAAGCGCACAGTTGCGGAAGAACAGGTAGAGCGAGCCCTAGAGGTCTTGCGTGAACAACAGGCCCGCTTGGATGCGGCCCCGCCCGGTGAGGCCTTAGCCGAAGGAGACTATGCCATCGTCGATCTAGAAGGATTTCTGGATGGGACTTCTCTCGAAGGGACTAAGAAAGAAGGACAGTTACATAGGGTGGGTTCGAAGGCCGCCTTGCTGGGGATTGAAATAGACGCTCATCTTATTGGAAGACAGGAAGGGGATATTGTCGAGATCCCTCAGACCTATCCGGTGAGCCATCCGGATCAGCGAGTTGCCGGAAAGACGGTGAGCTTTCAGCTGATCATAAAGGGGGTCAAACAAAAGAAACTCCCCACTCTTGACGATGAGTTCGCCAAGGACTGCGGGCCATACGCGTCACTCCAAGAGTTAAGAGACAAGTTGCGTGGCCAAATGGAAAAGGCGCTCAAGAAGGATATTGAAGACTCCTACAAGGATGCCCTTCTCAAGCGCCTCATCGACACCCATCATTTCGATCTCCCTGACACACTCGTAGAGCGAGAGCTCAGCACGATTGTGCGGCAAGCACGACAGCGTGGAAAAGTCACCGATTCTCTTCCTGCACCAGATGCGGAAGAATTGAAGAGAATTCGCGAAGAGCATCGTGAGGAGGCACATCGTCGCGTGAAAGCAGGCTTGATCCTTGAGGCAATCGCCGAGAAAGAAGGTTTGTCGGTGAGCCAGGACGATCTGAACAATGAAGTGACTCGACTAGCCACAGAACTCAGGGTACCGATAGCCGATCTCGTAAAGATGATCCAGGCGGGTGGTCAGGATTCCGTTGACGAATTACGCGCCAGGATCTTGGCTGACAAGGCGTTGGATGTCGTCTATCGCCAAGCGGTTATTCAAGGATAAGCGCGATTGTTGCACTCGACATTCGAAATGTAGCGGCCAGAAGTTCGTCCAGGAAAGGAATTGAGCAATATGTTGGTTCCGATCGTAGTCGAGCAAACTAATAGAGGCGAACGAGCCTATGACATCTACTCGCGCCTTCTCAAAGATCGCATCATTTTCCTGGGAGCCCCGATCGACGATGTGTTTGCCAACTTGGTAATTGCACAGCTTCTCTTTCTTGAAGCGGAAGATCCCGAGAAAGATATTAATCTTTATGTCAATTCGCCGGGAGGCAGTGTGACTGCCGGATTGGGCATCTACGATACCATGCAATATGTGAAGCCTCCGATCAACACCATCTGTCTTGGGCAGGCCGCCAGTATGGGAGCGCTTCTCTTGACTGCCGGGACAAAAGGCAAGCGGTTCGCCCTGCCCAATGCCAGGGTGATGATCCACCAACCGTTGGGTGGATTCCAAGGACAAGCGACAGAAATTGACATCCATGCTCGGGAAATTCTCAAGATTCGCGAGCGCCTCAATGAGATTATGGCCAAGCACACAGGGCAGCCGATCGAGAAGATTGCGCATGACACGGAACGGGATTATTTCATGTCGGGTGAAGAAGCGAAGCGGTACGGCCTCATTGATGAGGTGATTACACGACCACCCAAATTTATAAAAACAGTCGAGTCCGCGGACGGGGCAAAAGACGGGATTAAAGGCAAGTAACACAGGAGGGTGCATGGCCAAGCAGGAAAAGATGGACCGACACTTGCGATGTTCTTTCTGTGGGAAAAGTCGCGATGAGGTGCGAAAGCTGATTGCTGGCCCGACGGTATATATCTGTGACGAATGCGTCAATCTTTGCAACGACATCATTGCGGAGGACTGGGAAGAGGCCAAAGAAGAGATTTCATCCAAACTCAAGAAGCCGGCGGAAATCAAACATCACCTCGATCAGTATGTCATTGGACAGGAACGGGCTAAACGCATTCTGTCCGTGGCCGTGCACAATCATTACAAGCGCATTTCGTCGAAGGAAAAAGAGGTCGATGATATCGAACTTCAGAAGGGCAACATCCTTATGGTGGGTCCAACCGGAACGGGGAAGACTCTCTTGGCCCAGACCTTGGCCAAGTACCTTGACGTCCCTTTTACTCTCGCTGATGCCACGACGCTGACAGAAGCCGGGTATGTGGGCGAAGATGTCGAGAACATCATTCTGAAGCTTCTGCAAGCCGCTGACTATGATGTGGAACGGGCTGAGCGAGGGATTGTGTACATCGATGAAATCGATAAGATCAGTCGGAAGAGCGACAGCCCTTCTATCACGCGGGACGTGTCCGGCGAAGGTGTCCAACAAGCCTTGCTAAAGCTGATCGAGGGCACGGTCGCAAATGTTCCTCCACAAGGAGGAAGAAAACATCCGCATCAAGAATTTATTCAAGTCAATACCAGCAACATTTTGTTCATCTGCGGTGGAGCGTTTGTCGGTTTAGAACAGATCATTGAACAGCGGCTGAATCGAAAAGCTATGGGGTTTGGGGCTGAAATCCGAGGAAGAAGCGACATTCGCTTAGGGGACCTACTGGCTAAGGTTCAGCCTGAAGATTTTTTGAAGTACGGTCTGATACCCGAATTCGTGGGACGGTTACCAGTCGTTGCCACGTTAGAGGAGTTGGACGAGCGAGCGTTGATCCGTATCCTTGCCGAACCCCGCAATGCCTTGACCAAGCAGTACGAAAAGTTACTGTCGTTCGAAAAGGTTAAGCTCCGATTCACGGAAGGAGCGTTGGGAGCAGTAGCACGAAAGGCCTATGCTCAGAAGACTGGTGCCAGAGGCCTTCGGGCAATTTTGGAAGAAGTGATGCTTGACGTCATGTACGACGCCCCTTCTCAGAAACAGATCGTCGAGGTGGTGATTACGGAAGATGCCATCTTGGGCAAAAACCCGCCGATGCGCATATTTGAGCACGAAAAAGACGCTAAAACTGCGTAAAAATTGTAGAAATGTCTATAAATGATCGTGTCACCTTAGCTTATAACCCGTACGGGGACAAATCGATTATTTTTCCGACCAGATAGTTATCTCCTCTCTTTGCCCAGCACCTTCTGCCCTTCTCGACAATCAGAAACGTCGAGCTATACTTGCCTCGTACATCTCTCGGTGGAGGCTTTGTGAAATACCCTGTTTCTTCAAGTCTACGGCACAAAGGCAAAACCATCGAACTTGATGTGACACGTGAAATGGTCGTCTTGTGGGGTATCACTGGGGATGTAATCGGGAGCCTGTCCTGGGACTTCGTCATCGAGCAAATTCTCGCCTACCACCGGAAGGTCTCTATTCAAAAAGAAGTCCGATCAGAGCCTCGAATTTCGCTCACGTTCCGAGTGCGCTACAACAGCCCAGAGGGGCCGCGATTCGAAAGTCGAGCAGGTGGTATTGGCGGCGGCGGGTTATTTATCGAAAGCCAATCTCCTCTTCCTGTAGGGACCAGATTGGCTATGGAGTTCTCGTTCCCAGACAAATCCGAGGAATGGATGCCGGCAAAGGGCACCATAGCCTGGATCTGTCCGAAAGCCGACCAATATACTTTTAGTCCTGGAATGGGGGTACGATTCACTGAGATAGCCGAGGATGTCCGTGATCGAATCCATGAGCTAGTGAAATCAATCCAGAAGATGGAGCAAGCAGCCTAATCCGTTCCTGACTTACGCCGCCACAAAAGAGGAAAAGGGATTGTTCTATGACGTTTCCTGTCGTTTCTACAGCAGAGCATCAGGGAAAATCTCTCGTGGTTGACGCTGGGAAAGAGACGATCAACGTTCATGACATCTCTGGCCAGCTCTTAGGCAGCATGTCATGGGGCGCAATTATTGAACGAGTACTTGTCAGCGGTGAAGATAACCGGTTCGCCCACTGTCGTACACAGCCCCGGGCGCCTCTTGCTTTAAAGATCCGGTATACGACGCCGGAAGGAAAGCAGTTCGACAGTCTAACGGGAGGAATCGGCGGCGGTGGGCTCTTTATTGAGAGTGGTGCGCCTCTCAGGCCGGGCACCGAGCTGACAGTTGAATTTGCTCTTCCGGATCGGCCGTGGGATAAATTGAAAGCGAAGGCGAAGGTTGCCTGGGTCCGCAATAAACCGGAGCGATATCTTTTGTTTCCAGGCATGGGCATTCAGTTCGTGGAGTTGGATAAGAAAGTACAGGAGCAATTGGTCGGACTGGTTGAGGCCTTGAACCGAAGTCGAAACCCCGCGTAGAACGAGCGAGTTTATCCTGATCAGCATGTTACGGTCAGACGGTTGTTCTACCGGGCTATTGTAATATTGTTGACAATAGATCCGTCCTCCAAGAACCGACGCTGCTAAATTGCTTTCATTGGAAATGACTATATCCCTCTCTTAGCCGCAGACATAGCACTGTCTGACGAACTCGTTTCTCTGAAGCATCGATAGGCTCATTAATAAACAATGGGTTAGATTCAGTACTATACCTTACAGGCGCCAAAGAGGGTCTCATACAGATTCCGCTGCATTGATACGTTGCTCACACTGAGCCCAATGATGATCTGTTCACCGGTCAGCTTGCAGGGAATTGAAAAAAATAGAGAGTCGTTTGGATGAGAGTCATGCTGATTTCTGAGGGTCCTCTTGGACCGATGGGAGTTCTTGAGCCGCTTCGATGGATTGTTGGATTTCTTTTTTGGCCGCATCCATTTCGGCCTGAATCGTACACATTTGAGGATCGACGCTATTGCGGACATCGGTTACGGCTTGTCGGAACGTTCTCACGACTTCTCCTAAGCCTTCACCGAGATGCTGCAGGTCATCGGGGGATACCGTCGCTGCTGATTGCAGCGTTTTGGCTTTGAGCGTGGCCTGTTGCGCCTGTACACGAGCCACCGCATCTTTGTTCACAATGGCGGAAGGACGTTTAGCCGTTGGTTTTGCTTGGGAACCAGCCGGCAAAGGCGGATACGAAGCGTGAGCCCTCGGAGGAGGCTCTGCAGCTCGCTCCTCCATCGATACCGGGTTGGAGGCTGATGCCGATGCTTGATTTTGGGAAGGAGCCGATATTGGTGGGGCCTGAAGGCCTGTATTGTACAGTAACGAGGCGGTCGTGCCGGGCGTCAGTTCCGGACCAGGGCCATAGGGAATGTTCGGCCTAGTTGTTACTGACGATGATTCTGCAATCGGAGCCGGTGGCGCTGCAATAGATGCCGGAGTCCGAATGGCTTGTGGCTGATCTGGTTCGGCCTGATCTGAAGTGGGTTGGGGCGCTTCATTGACTTCTTTTCTAAATCCTTTCAATGCCTTGCCAACACCTTCTCCTATCTGCGGAAGACGGCCCGCTCCAAAAATAATCAGCACGATGACTAGAATGATAATGAGTTCAGAGAAACCCATTGTGCCGAACATGGACGGCCTCGCATGAACCGGAAGTATCCTGCCGGATGAATGAATCTAGCCGCCCCTCAGACATGGTGTCAAGAAAGGACAGAACAGAATGTTCAGATTATGGAGGGTCAGAGAAGAGACATGATTTCGGTTTGAAGTGGTAAGCCATGCACGACGGCTTCTCGATCCGATATATAAACGTCAATCTCACTCCTGATCCCAAACTCTTCCGGCAGGTAGATCCCCGGTTCGATAGAAAAGCAGGTTCTCGGCAGGAGCCGACGACTGTCCTGGGTTTCTAGGTTGTCGATATTAGCTCCATTACCATGGACTTCCTCACCGATCGAGTGGCCGGTCCGATGAATGAAGAAGTCGCCGTAGCCCGCTGCTCGAATCGTATTACGGCAGACATCATCGACTTCCCATCCGCAAGGAAATCGGCCTGTAGACACCTGATCCTGGACAAACGACAGCGCGGCATCGCGTCCGCGTCGAACATGCTCAAAGATCATGCGCTGCTTTGCCGGTACTTGCATACCGGTATAGCCTGTCCAAGTGATATCCCCATAGACCGAGCCCGGTGCCGTTTGTTTCGCCCATAAATCGATCAGAATCAAATTGTCTCGCGTGATTAATGAAGAGCCTGACTCAGTCGGCCCATAGTGTGGATCGGCGCTATGGGCATCAACAGCTGCAATCGGGGCACTGGACGTCGTCATGCCCGCATCGCGAATACGCGAAAGAATAAACTGCTGCAGACCATATTCAGATAGCGGACGTTCACTGGTGAGACAGGACGCCACGTGGGCGAAAGCCTCTTCGACAATGTTTCTGAGGGCGGTCACTGCGTATCGATGGGATTCCAGTTGCTCCTCCGTCCAGACGGCTTCGAATCGTTGGACAAGATCGGCCGATGACGCCACATCGATCCCAAAACTACGAATCAACTCGATCGTACCTGCGTCAACTCTGGACAGATACGGTACAGCATTGAACGGTGAATACTGCATGGCGATTCGTCTGCGACCTCGCAACAGGGAGGCCAATAACAGACGTTGCTGTTCCCATGAGACGTACTGCTGGACCTGACCAGGTAACTCATCCAGCATATGTGGTTCGATCCTGTGAAGGAGTTTGACCGGGTCTCCCGACGTAGGGATCCAATAGTACCAGCGCCGAGTGACATGCTGGGTCGGATCAAGAAGCAAAACCCGATAGGCGAGCGGATCACTGCCGCGAAAGTCGTAGAGAAGCCATCCATCTAACGTGCCCATGTCTCCGAGTGCTTCTTGGATCGCAACGATCCGCATTTGATGGGCTACATCGCTCATGGGTTTCCATCTTATCCCTGGGGTACAGGGCCGTCAATCAAACCCTCAAGTCTCCTTGCGAATCATGGTACAATGGCTTCCCATGGTTCCCCAATCACCCCGTGACCTCTCATCTTATCGGATCACGTTCTTCTTCGGGCCTGAGTCGGTTGAGGGACAACCCGACGTGCTGACCTGTGTGTTCAACGTGAAAAAACGAAGTTGGAAAGCGGGCATCCAGGTTTCTGTCGAGGTGAGCACTGAACAGCTGACGGGGCTTCGACAGAAGATACGCCTTGCTGATCGACTAGCGAAGAGTCTGATGGCGCTCGACCCCCACCAGCGTCCTCACTATCAGGAACGGATAGGGGATTTCTTTGCACAAGCCGTTTGTTGGTGCAAACTGGATCTCAGATTACAGGCGGGTCTAACCCAAGAAAATCAGCGAATTCTTACCGATGAGTTGACGATTGAATTGGATCAGGAGGCCAGCAATCGCGCAGACTATATTCTCACCTACATCTTGGGAGAGTTGGATCTGGCTCCGCATCATTCGGTGCCATCATCTTGTTAATATCGAGGTCCATGGGGGTTGTATTCAGCAGCGAATTTGTTATAACGCATCCCGGGATTCGTGTATGATCGTTCATGCATTCCATCGTCGTGGATTTGAAAAGGAAGGAGGCGCTTCACGTGAGACTCCCAATCGCGGTTCTCATTGTTGTCATCACTTACTGTTCGATGCTTGTCGCTCCTGCTTGGAGTCAGTCGTCATCCGCTGAGGCGCAGCAAGGAACCTATTCCGGAGCCGGGATGGGAGCTGCGTCAGCCGTCGCCACGATTCTGTATTTTCCGTTTAAAGCGGCATTTGCCATAGGGGGTGGAATAGTCGGCGGTCTCGCCTATGTTTTTTCGGGATTCAGTGAACCAACGGCGAAGAGTATCTGGGTTCCCAGCATTCTCGGAGACTATGCCATCTTTCCCGAGCATCTTAGTGGTGATCGTCCAATCCGTTTTCTCGGTGTTGCTGCCGAAAATGAGGGAACTATGGTCACGCCTGCCCCGGCGAACTAGTCTGCGCATTGAATTGAGTTATGAAACCTGTCATTGGCGTGACCCCAGACTTTAATGCCGGTGACAGGAAGGATATGGGCGGGCATGAGCCGACCTACTTCTTGCGGGCTCGCTACATTCGGGCCGTTGAAGAGCTCGGCGGTATTCCTCTGATCCTTCCTTTCGTAGCGGAACCGTCCGCTCGACGACGGCTTCTTGACCGTGTCGATGGGCTGCTCATCACCGGCAGCGGACCGGATCTTCCACCGCGTCTCTATGGAGAGCGGCAGCGCTACAAATTTCCGCTTGTGAGTAAGCGCCGTGCCGACTTTGAATTGGAGTTAGTCCATCAAGCAATGAAACGGGATCTTCCGCTTCTCGGAATCTGTGGAGGGATGCAGACCGTGAATGTTGCTAGCGGAGGGAGTCTCTATCAGGACATTCCGGCACAAGTCCCCGGCGCATTGGATCATCGTCAAAAAGCAAAAGCGGTTTATGTCGCTCACCCGGTGACCGTGGCGCCCAAGAGCCTCTTGAACAAGGTCGTCGCCAGGAAAAAACTCATGGTGAATAGTTCTCACCACCAATCGGTCAAGACAGTCGCTCCGTCGCTCAAGACAAGTGCCGTGGCACCGGATGGGATTATAGAAGCGATTGAATCCCCCGCACATCGGTTTCTACTCGCAATCCAATGGCACCCGGAATTCTTGTTCGAACGGCATGCCGTCCATCGTCGGCTATTTGAAGCGCTACTACACGCGGCCTGTCGGACGCACGCATGATTCCCCTGGACTGTTCTAATAATCACGATCAACAAGACTCCCGGTCTCTTGCTATATTTTGATGTCAGATGGAGCTTCCGCCAATTGATCCCACCGCAACGAACTTTTGCACGCTGAGCTCAAGAGAGACCGTGAGCAGCCGACTTCTCCGGACGAAACCCATCGATCAAATCCTGGCCGACGCCGAGCATCCGGAGCATCGTCTCAAAAAAACATTAACGGCGTGGGATCTCACGGCGCTTGGGATCGGCGCGATTATCGGGACCGGCATTTTCGTCCTGATCGGTACCGCCATAGTCGGCGATGCGCATAGGCCGGGAGCGGGGCCAGGCATCGTCCTCTCCTTCATTCTTTCCGGCTTCACCTGTGCGCTAGCCGCGCTGTGTTATGCCGAATTTTCAGCGATGATCCCAGTTGCGGGGTCAGCGTACACCTTTTCTTACGCCACGCTGGGTGAGTTTCTTGCCTGGCTCACGGGGTGGAACCTGATCCTGGAATACGGTGTGGCATGCGTGGCGGTTGCCATCGGTTGGTCCGGCTATTTCAACAAATTACTGAAGCTTGCGGGTTTGGAACTGCCCTATTGGGCAACCAATCCACCGCATTGGGCGGGTGGTCCGGAGGGAAGTATCGCCAATTTTCCAGCTGCGATCATCGTATTGCTCGTCACGCTCCTCCTCGTGATAGGAATTAAAGAGAGTGCCCGCGTAGCTGGTCTGATCGTGCTCCTCAAACTTGGGGTCATTCTTTTTTTCATCGTGGTTGGGGCTCCCGCCGTCAACGCCGATAATTGGAAACCCTTCATGCCCAACGGCTTCGAGGGCGTTCGAGCCGCGGCGGCCATCATTTTCTTTGCCTATATCGGGTTTGATGCCGTCTCTACTGCTGCAGAGGAGGCCCGCAACCCTCAACGAGATGTTCCGATCGGTATCATTGGCTCGCTGGCTGTTTGTACGGTGCTCTATATTTCCGTGGCTGCTGTAATCACCGGCCTGGTCCCCGCAACCCAAATTGACATTCATGCCCCGGTGGCCGAAGCGCTGAGTCTCGTGGGGTTCAAATGGGGGGCCGCTATTGTGGCTATCGGGGCTGTGGCTGGTATTACCAGTGTATTGGTTGTGATGATGCTGGGACAAATCCGCGTCTTCTTTGCCATGTCGCGCGATCAACTCTTAAGCCCTGGACTATCCAAGGTTCATCCAACCTTTGGGACCCCGCATCGTGCAACGATTCTAACCGGTGTCGCCGTCGCAATTCTTGCAGCGTTCTTTCGGATAGGGGATGCAGCCGATATGACCAACATTGGGACCTTCTTCGCCTTTGTGTTGGTCTGCATTGGTGTCCTGCTGCTACGGTACACAAAGCCGGATCTGCCCAGACCCTTTCGTATTCCCTTGATGCCTCTCGTGCCTATCTTGAGCATAACGGCATGTCTTTACCTGATGGCTGGTTTGCCTTGGGCAACCTGGATTCGTTTTGGGGTATGGACCATCATTGGCATTCTCATGTATGCCGCTTATGGGATCAAACACAGCAAACTAGCCGCACAGGCCGTCAACAGTGGTTCGCATTCACGATGAATCAGAGAGCAATTCGTGATGGAGGCTAGTCCGACTTTCCAGAAGGCCGGGTTGCGGAAGCAGGTATAACGGTAGAATTCTCTTCAACGGGAACTGTAGCAGTTCGAACGGTATTCGTGGCGGGAACAGTCGGAGTAGGAGATCCGGACGCGGTCTCTCCTGGAGCGACCGCGGGCTTGGAGGGAGGAGGTGATTTGGGTGTAGTGGTAGCCGGTTTGGGGGGTGCCGGCCTCTCCGGCTTAATGCCTCCTTCCCAAGCAGGACCCGAATACATGTCCGCCGTTAAGCCCTTTGTTTTCCATTTTTCCTCAAAATCAGCTGCTGCCTTATTCGGTGTTTCGCCGACGCCCATGACATCATTCCAAGGATAAACCTTGGGTCCGATCTGGCAGCCCGACTCCGTCCTCCGCAAATACAAAGCGATCGGATTACCCCGGTAGGGCCCAAGGAAAATATGGACGGATCCAACATACTCAAGCAATGAGGCCATAAGGCCCTCCAAGGGACGTTCATGATGCCACAAGAGATGAGAAGAGGGCAAGATATTCAGTGGGAGGCTTAAGGTTTCGCTTCTTCACTGTATTGAGGAGGTCTTCCATCTTGGTAGGGCCCAAGCCAATTCTCCAAATGTCAGAGGTGTGCTTTCGAGAATCGTTCTCGCGTCTGATCGATGGAGCGTAAAAGAGCCTTGTGGCTTCGGCAGCCCACCACGAGTCTGGCATCAGAAATCACCACGGGTCGATAGGGAAGAAGGAACCGTTCTTTCAGGCGACGGATACGTGAGAGAGACTGAGCCAACCGTCCGGCAGAAATGTCCCCGTTTGCTACCGCCTTATCAAAGGCAGTCAGCGCGGCGACGGCTCTATTGCGGTCTTTACAGATCAACGGCATGTCACAACCGGCCTGGATGGCCTGTACCGTCGCGTCGCCGATGCCGTAGTGATCGATGATGGCATGCATTTCGAGATCGTCCGTCAACACGACACCGTCGTAGTGCCACTCCTCACGAAGAAATCTCCCGATGATCGCCGGAGACAGGGTGGCCGGCCGGTTCTCATCCAAAGCCTGATACAAAACATGGGCGGTCATCATCGTCGCCACGCCGCTCGCGATCGCACGTCGGAATGGTGGAAATTCAATACGCTCAAGTCGCTCGCGCGGCGCCGTCACCACGGGCAATTCCTTGTGCGAGTCCGAGCTGGTATCGCCATGACCGGGAAAATGCTTCCCGCACGCCACGACGCGATTGTCTTGGAGACCTGCCATCGTGGCCAACCCCAATTCAGACACGACCTCGGGAGTCGTGCCGAATGCTCGATCGCCGATCACTGGATTGGCGGGATTGCTGTTCACATCCAACACCGGGGACATATTCATGTTGATGCCGACGGCCTTGAGCTCTTTCGCGGTCGTCGCTGCTGCGGCGTAAGCCAGTTCCGAAGAGCGGCATTGCCCCAATACTTCGCACGGGGGGAAAATCGTAAAGTCCTTCGGCAACCGTGAGACACGTCCGCCTTCTTGATCGATGGAGATAAGGAGGGGAGAGTGCGGACTACAGCGTTGAAGATCGCTTGTCAATTCAATGATCTGTGCGATCGATTCGAGATTTCTCGAAAACAGGATGACGCCACCGGGCTTATATTCCCTGAGGAAGGATGTGAGTTCAGCCGAAACGGTGGTGCCGTCGAACCCTATCATGAAAAGTTGGCCGATCTGGTTGTATGACATGTTCGAACCGGTTTTCCTGCCTACAGAGAGCGATCGATAAGGAACTGAATCAGCAGTCTGGTCCCGATGCCGGTCGGCCCTTTGGGAATGTATGCCCGCTCCCGCTCGCTCCAATCGGTACTGGCGATGTCGAGATGCACCCAAGGGGCGTCGCCGACGAACTTGCTCAAGAAAAGAGCAGCCGTGATCATCCCTCCCCCACGTCCACCAATGTTCCGCATGTCGGCCACATCGCTGCGCAGTTGCTCGAAATATTCTTCCCACAACGGCATTTCCCATACCCGCTCGCCTGCTCGAAGGCCGGCCTTGCGAATCGCTTCTTTCAACGCCGCATCGGTGCCGAACATTCCGATCGCGAACTGACCCAGGGCGACGACGCAAGCTCCCGTCAGCGTGGCGATATCGATGAGCGCGGCCGGCTTGAATCGGGTTGCGTAGGCGAGGCCGTCGGACAGGATCAGGCGGCCCTCAGCGTCTGTGTTCTGCACCTCCACCGTTTTCCCGGAAAGGGTCTTGACGACATCACCGGGTCGCATTGCCCGTCCCCCCGGCATATTTTCCGCCGCGGGTAGGATGCTGATGAGATTAAGCGGCAACTTCAGACGAGCCGCCGCCCGCATCGCGGCCAATACCTCCGCCCCACCGGTCATGTCGGCCTTCATCTGCTCCATATTCTCCGCCGGTTTGAGCGAGATCCCACCTGTGTCGAACGTAATCGTCTTCCCGACGAGCACGATCGGGCGGTCGGCTTTTTTCTTGGCTCCGTGGTACTGGAGAATAATGAACTTCGGCGGTTCGTGGCTCCCTTTCGCCACCCCCAGTAACGCACCCATCCCGAGTTTTTCCATCTCTTTTTGTTCGAGGATTTTGAGATCCACGCCGACTTCCTTTGCCACGGTCTTCGCTTCATTGGCGATCCTGGTCGGTGTCATCACATTGGACGGATGGTTGCAGAGATCTCGAACGAAGACCGTCGCTTCAGCGGTCGCGACACCGCGACGAATCCCTTCGGACAACTGACGGAGTTGATCTTTCCGGGAAGCCAGAATGGTCATCGTCTTCACTTCTTTGCCCATGGGGGCGTCGCTGCGATACGTCGTGAATTGATAGCCTCCGAGAATCGCTCCCTCGGTCATGGTCTGGCCCATGTCAATCAGCGAGGTCTCATGGGGTACGACGCTCGGCAACACCACCGTAAAGACGCCGCATTTGGCATGGCGAACCCGTTTGGCGGCATGCCCCATCGCTTGTCGAATCTGATCCAAGTTCAGCTCATGTTTCTTCCCAAGACCGACAAGAATCAGCCGCTTCGCAGGAATTTTTCCGTGTGTATGAAATACGACCAGCTCACCGGCCTTTCCGTCAAACTCCTTTGACTGCAAGAGCGCTCGGAGTGCCCCTCCGAGCGCTCGATCGAGAATTACCCCTCCATCTTCCTTAGAGAGTCCCTCTCCTTCGCACAACAGGAGGACAAGCGCCTCTGTGTTTTCGGTGTCGACGCGGGCTTGTTTCGCTTCAACTCGCATCATGTTCATCCGATTCTCCTTTTGATGTGTCAATCACCAACCGTCATCAGCCGATTGGTGGGCGTCATCATGATGACGCCATCCCGATCGACGGAGAAGGGCCTTCACACTCCCCGCATATCGGGTGCCCAGATATACTTGTGGAGCTGCAGCTGAAGGCGAATAGGCAGTCGATCTGCCAGGATCCATTCGGCTAATTGTTGTGGATCCAGCGCACCGAATACAGGACTAAAGAGGACTGGGCAGCGATCGGCCAACCGAAAGCGATCCAGCATGTTTTTAGCCCATTCATAATCACTCCGATCTTGAATGACGAATTTCGCTTCGTCCTGTGGCCGTAAACGTTCGACATTGGGCCAGTGCGTCCGTTCCGTCATGCCGCTTGCCGGGCACTTCACGTCCAGAATAATACGGACCGACGGGTGAACTATGGCGGTATCCACCGCTCCGCTTGTTTCCAGGAGGACCGTGAAGCCTTCTTCGCACAACCGACGCAACAGCGTGGCCGTATCCGGTTGGGCTAACGGTTCACCTCCCGTCACTTCAACCAACCGACAACCATAGGATCGCACCGTGTCGAGAATATCATCGATGGACCGTTCTGTTCCGCCGACGAAAGCATATTCCGTATCGCACCAGGTGCACCGCAGAGGACAACCGGTCAGACGCACGAACACGCAGGGGAGGCCGGCAAAGGTCGATTCCCCTTGAACGCTATGAAAAACTTCGGTGATGCGCATGAGTAGTGTGTAGGCTTATCGAATAGTCGATTGGATGATTCGCCGGGAAATGGTTGATCCGATCACAAGCAGCAGCTCATTGCCATTTGACGATCGGCCAGTTCTCGCGTCGGGCGATGGAGGCCATGCCACGAATCGGATTCACCACCGTCGGATGACCTACGGCCCGGAGCAGGTCGAGATCGCCGGGACTGTCTCCGTACGCATAGCATTGAGACAGATCCAGCGTCAGTTCATGGGTCAACCGATCGATGAGTCGGCGTTTCCCCTCACCATAAGGAAGGGGGGGTACAAGGAACCCGGTATAGAGGCCGTTCTGTTGCTCCAACCGACTCGCAAAACATCGATCAGCTCGAAGCGCGTCGGCGACAGGGGCGATCAGGAAATCGATGGACCCTGTCACGAAAATGATGGCATGACCGGCACGGCGATGTTCGTCGAGCATCCGCATGGCGACGGGAGAAACACGAGGGCATAATTCCTCGCGACAAAACTCCTCACCCAACAGTTGAATCACTTGCGAAGGTTTTCCGGCCAGGTACAGCTTCCGCTCGCGGAGAGGGTGCAGCGAGAATGTAGGGAGATGTCGCATGAGCCAGGACACACTGTCGCGAGCTTCAGGCCAACCGATGACACCGCGTCGCCACAGCCAGCGAAAAAATCTTACTTCGCTCGCTTCACCGGGTAAAATAGTATTGTCGACATCGAAAAATGCCGCAATGGAAGAAGAGAGACCTCGTTGGTCTGTTTGTATCATGAAAGAGCGCCTCAACAATGAGATGCCGATTTTACCGGACGACCGATTGATTGACAAGAATTTTACCCTCCTCCTATAATGCCTTCCTTCGCCCTCATAGCTGATCGAGCCTCAAGGCAGGCAAGGCAGAATGGTCAAACAAGCCTGTGACAAGGCCGCAGCGGACGAAAGCCTGAGACCTACCTGTGTGTACGTTGAGTATTTAGTGATGCGAGAACGCAAGGTAGCAGGCTCGTTCACATCTTGCTGAGCGCCGAAGTGGTGGAATGGCAGACACGCACGTTTGAGGGGCGTGTGGCGAAAGCCGTGCGGGTTCAAGTCCCGCCTTCGGCACCATCGATCTAACCAGCTTCTGCTGATTTCCCGCTAAAGATCTCCGGGCCATTTGGATCTAGACTTTTCTTCATTTCTCATAGGAAACTGCTGCTTTCCTTAGGAACAATAACTTCGGCCCAAGACGAAAGCTTTTTCCGGGGAAAGTCGGACTCGATCATCGGTTCATGAAATGGTTGCTCTCATGAGCCGAACCGGCCCTCGATGTATGATCGATGTCGCCTACCAAGGAGCCTCATCATGAGTCTTACGAGTCACCTTCATGAATTAGATCTGCTGCGCAGGCAAGTAGCCGATCTCTCACGTGAACTGGCCGAACGGGAACGAATCATGCTTGAACGGACTAGTCACTTGCATGCCGCACAAGCTCTTGCTCATCTGGGGAGTTGGAATTGGGATATCGCAAGCGGCGAGGCTGAATGGTCGGATGAACTCTACCGAATCTTCGGCTATGAGCCCCGATCCCGAGAGATGAACTTCGACAGTTTTGTGTCGGCCGTACTCCCGGACGACCATGATCGGGTCCTGGCGTCGATCGATGACGCGTTGGCAGGGAAGACCACCTACGATATCGAATGCCGAATCGTTCGCCCAGAGGGCGAAGTACGGACGATTCATTGCCGCGGCGAGATTGTGCGTGATGGCAGCGGTCAGCCCATTCGCATGTTGGGGATGGCCTTGGACATTACTGATCGCAAGCGGACGGAACTCGCTCTGCAGCAACGCGAAGAGCACTTCCGTGCGCTGATTGAGCATTCCTCCGATATTATTACGGTTCTCGATCCGGACGGGGCAATCCAGTTCGAAAGCCCATCATTTGAGCGATTGCTGGGGTATGCACAACACGAACTCGATGGGCATATCGCCTTCGAGTTCGTTCATCTGGAGGATCTTCCTGTTGTGATCGAGACGTTTCAGTTGCTTATCCAGCGACCTGGAACGCCTCAAATGGCCGAATTCCGTTTTCGCCACAAAGATGGTTCATGGCGCAGTTTCGAAGGAATCGGGCGGGCGATCTGTGATCCGGAACGACGATGCCGTGTGATCGTGAATTCACGTGACATCACCGAGCGGAAATTTGCGGAAGCGATGCTACGGACCGCACAAGAAAAACTCCGACAAGCCCTCCAGGCGTCCGGTACAGGGTTATGGGACTGGAATACGGAAACGAACGAGGTCGTCTTATCCGAAGAGTGGAAGTATCAGCTCGGCTATGGGCCGACGGAGATGGCAGACTCATTTGAGACATGGACGACACATTTGCACCCCGATGATCACGAGAGGGCGGTGGCGTATGTACGAGACTACGTTTCTCAGCGCGAGGGAGAGTATCGGCAGGAGTTTCGTCTGCGGCATAGGGATGGGACTTACCGATGGATCGAGGCGCGTGCCTCCTTCGTGCTCGAACCGGATGGCCGAAGGATTCGTCTCCTCGGCTCACACTCCGATATTACTGATCGTAAACGGATGGAAGAGTCGATACGGGAGAGTGAAGAATGGTACAGGACTTTGGTCGAGCTTTCACCATCCGGTGTGTTCGTCTTCAGTGAAGGACGGGTAGTCTACATCAACCACACGGGCGCCGTCCTCCTGGGAGCGAACGATGCTCAGGATATTCTCGACCGGCCGACATTTGAGTTCATCCATCCGAACTATCATCAAGAAGTCCGTAAGAATGTGGAACGCCTGCTGACCGGCGGAGTGTCTGTCCATAGTGCGGAACGAATGTATCTGAAGATGGATGGAACACCGATTCCAGTTCAGGTCGAGGCAGCTCGGATCACTTGGAACGGCAAGCCGGCCATCCTCGGCTTGTTCTCCGACATCACCGAGCGCAAGCGGGGTGAAGACTGTGTGCGGGAAATGAACCTGGCCTTAGCCCAGGCCATGCCGGGCATCGCCCGAGTCGACTTGGATGGCCGTTATCTGGAGGTGAACCGGCCCTACGCGGCGATGCTTGGGTACGAACCATCCGAGTTGCTCGGGCGAACATGGGAGCCGACCGTGCATCCAGAAGACCTAGGCATCGCCCAACAAGCGTATGAGCAGTTACTGGAAAAAGGGAAAGCAGAGTTTGAATGCCGAGCTGTGAGAAAAGACGGCTCCATCTTCTTTCAGCAGGTCCTGATGGTCATAAGCAAACCGTCTGCCGGCGGTGTCCTTGGTCACCATTGTTTCATGCGCGACATCACCGAACGCAAGGAGGCGGAAGAGGCGCTGCGCGAAAGCGAGGAACGATTCTCCAAAGCCTTCCGCGCAAGCCCTCATCTGATCGGGATCACGGAGCTTGAAACCGGTCGTTGCATCGAGGTGAACGACGCCTGTTTGAAGGTGTACGGTTTTTGCCGAGAAGAAGTGATTGGAAACACCACATTGATGCTCGGAGTCTGGCCTGATCTTCAAGAACGAGCCAAGTTGATTGATCACCTCCGATCCGAAGGATCAGTCCGAAACCGAGAAGTGTCGATGCGGATGAAGAATGGGGACCTGCGCCAATTCCTCATCTCGGTCGACCTGATCACCCTCAAGGGGAAAAGATGTCTGCTGACGATCGGCAACGACATCACCGAGCGCAAGCGGGTGGAAGTTGCATTGCGGGAGAGCGAGGAGCGTTATGGGCGGGCCACTGCTATCGGCAAAGTGGGTGTGTGGGAAATGGATATCGAAAAGAGCCAATACCATTATGGAGACGCCAATCTGAAAGCCATCTTTGGTTATGCCCCGGATGAGCTTTCCCCCGAACCTTATGCCTGGCTGAACTTGGTCTTTTCCGACGATCGACCAATCGCTATGAGCAATTGGGAACGGATGCGGGACGGAACAGCGGACATGTGCCGCTGCGAACTTCGCATGGTCAAGAAAGGCGGCTCCATCGTGTGGACCGATGTGCGATGCCATAGCGTTCGTGATCAGAACGGACGGTTGACTCGGTTGATCGGTGCCATAGTCGATATTACCGAGCGCAAACAGGCGGAGGAGGCGCTACGCGCCAGTGAAGAGCGTTTTGCGAAGGCGTTCCGAGCCAGCCCCCATCCGGTCGTTGTCAGCGAGCTGGACTCTGGCCGAGTCGTGGACGCCAATGATGCTGCATATCAGTTATTTGGATATCGCAAAGAAGAAGTTGTGGGATATACCACGTTACAGATGGGTCTCTGGCATTCAGTGGAGGAACGGGCTCGCTTCATCGAACAGTTGAAACGTGTAGGATCTGTCCGGAACATGGAAGTAACCCTGCGGAGCAAGAGCGGAGAAATCCGCCAGTGCCTGTTGTCGTCGGAACTCATTGAGTTGAACGGTAAGCCATGTAGCGTAACGGTTGGGGATGATGTCACAGAGAGCAAACGGATGGAACGAGCGCTGCGGTTGACCCAATTCTCAGTGGATCAGGCAGTAGAGGCGATCTTATGGGTCGATCAGACTGGCCGAATATTCAACGTCAATGATACCGCATGCCGGATGTTGGGGTATGCATGGCAGGACCTGACGACCATGACTATGCACGACATCGATCCCAATTTTCCGGTGGAACGATGGTCGGAACATTGGAATTACTTAAAGGAGCAGGGAGCGTTGGCATTTGAAGCCACGTATTGGTCACGAACCGGTACTGTCTTAGAGATGGAGGTGACCTTTAATTATCTGCAGTATGATGGGAAGGAGTACGGCTGCGCAATCCTAAGGGATATTGGGGAACGCAGGCGGGCGGAGGCCGAACTCCACCGGTCCCATACGTTCTTGCGACAGGTCATTGACACGGACCCCGACCTGATTTTTGCCAAGGACCGTGAGGGATGTTTTACCATGGCCAACAAAGCCGTGGCAGATTGGTATGGCTCTACGGTAGAAGGCTTAATTGGGAAATCAGACGCTGACTTCAATCCCAATGCGGAAGAGGTGGAGTCTTTTCGGAAGAGCGATCTTGAGGTGATTCATTCCGGGAGGGATCGGTTCATCCCGGAAGAGAGGATCACCGATGCAGAAGGAAGGACGCGCTGGTTACAAACGGTCAAGAGGCCGATTTTCGATGACCAGGGGCGGGTCCATATGGTGCTCGGAACCGCGACCGATATCACCGAGCGTAAACGAATGGAAGAGATACTCCTGCAGCGGGAGCGAGACCTGAGCGCGGCACTTCAAGAACGGGAACGGATCAGTCAAGACCTCCACGATGGTATTCTTCAATCCTTGTATGCAGTCGGGCTGGGGTTAGAAGCGTGTAAACCGCTGATCAAGAAACAACAAGATCATGTGGCGGAGAAATTCATGGCGACATTAAATCAAGCCATCGGGCAACTCAACCAAGTCATGACGGAGGTCAGGAATTTTATCGCCGGACTCGAATCTCAAGTGATGCAAGGTGGAGACTTCTCGGCCGCCCTGCGTACCATGGTCGAAACGATGTCCACTTCCTCTTCCGCCAGATGCCGAGTGAGAATCGATGAGGCGGCAGCACGGCGGCTTTCCACCGAACAGGCGCTCCATATTATCAACATCGTACGGGAAGGGTTGAGTAATGCGCTCCGCCATAGTCGGGCTAAACGGATCACGGTGTCGCTCCGGGACCTCATCCGCTCAGATCGCCTCGCCGTGACGGATGACGGCATTGGGTTTAATACACGGTCGGTTCAGGGAGTCGGTCATGGATTAGTCAACATGGCGGCACGGGCTCAAAAAATACGCGGCTTGTTCGCCATTCAATCAAAACCTGACAAGGGGACGAGGATTTGCCTCGATCTTCCAAAGGATACTCATTATGCTCACAACTAAAACTCAAGCCATTCGAGTCGTGCTTGTCGACGATCATGAAGTCATTCGAGTGGGATTACGGACGGTGCTCGGCCAAACTCAAGGAGTCATCGTTGTAGGTGAAGCAGGGACCATGGCGGATGCAATTCAACAGGCGCAGAAATTGAAACCCGACGTGATCTTGATGGATGTCCGACTGCCGGACGGATCCGGGGTCGACGCCTGTCGGGAAATTCTAGGGACGCTTCCGGGGATACGGGTTATTTTCTTGACGTCCTATGCCGACGATGACTCCGTTCTTGCCGCAGTGCTCGCCGGCGCTCATGGCTATGTCCTCAAAGAAATCGATTCACCCGCATTACTCGAAGCCATCCGTTCGGTTGCCAACGGCCAGTCGATTTTGGACTCCAGTGTGACCGAACGCGCTCTGCGATGGTTGAGGGGGATTCACGATCTGCCGTCCATTCCTGGGACGGATCAACTGTCCTCTCAGGAAGAACGAGTCGTCGCACTGGTCGCCGAGGGAAAGACCAATAAGGAAATCGCTGTCGCGCTCGGCCTCAGCGACAAGACGGTCAAGAATTACTTGGCCAACGTATTTCAAAAGCTCCGCATTACTCGTCGCGCACAGGCGGCCGCCTTTTTTGTGAAACGGCAAGGATGAGCGATAACATTCGGCTCTACTACTTTAGGTGCAAAAATCTAACCTAGCGCTATCCATCAGACCTGGGCTCTCCTCTTGCCTTTCCTGTAAAGTTACGTCAATTGGTTCGTATTCTTAACTACTTCATCTGCACATCGGGAGGTCCCGCATGGTTGCTGGTCTCTTCCTAGGGTTGCTGCTGTTCCTCAGCTTCTTTCTGTGGGCACTGATTCGGCAGCGCCAAGAGAACGTCCTGAATTCAACCGTCGTCGCGGCGACCAATTGTAGCGTGCTCGTGACGGATGCCACGTTGTCTCACCATCCCATCATCTATGCAAATCCCGCCTTCCTATTGCTGACCGGCTATGCCGAACAGGAGGTGATCGGCCAAACGACATCGATCTTGACCGGCCCGGATACAGATCGGGCTTCCATGGAAAAACTTGCGATGGCTCTCCAAGATGGATGGGCCTGTCGTGTGCGGTTGTGCCATTACCGTAAGAACGGCACTTCATTTTGGAATGACGTATCGCTGTCACCGGTGAAAGACCGCCTGAGTCGAGTGACGTCGATCGTGTGGACAATGAACGAAGTGTTACAACAGGGGCCTGTCATAGAAGCGTCTGATAGCACTCCAAACACAGACATCGCCGCTTGTCGGCAGGCCGAGCAGGCGCTCCGAGATAGCGAGACACGACTTAATCTTGCCGTGCAGACAGGACAGGTCGGGTTCTTTGAACTCGACCACCGAACTGATTCCCTCTGTTGGTCACCCATCCTACGAGACATCTGTGGTATCGGTCTTGATGAGCCAGCTTCATGGCAGCGCTACTTCGAACTGGTTCACGCTGACGATCGGGTTCGGATCATCTCTACGGTCCAACGAGCCCGTGATGCCACAGACAATGGCCGGTATGAGGTCGAGCACCGTCTTGTCAGACCAGATGGCGGCGTGCGCCATATCAGTCTTCGTTCCGTGACTTCGTTTGATGGTGATGGTTCTTCGGGGCAGCCGGTGCGCACACTCGGGACGGTTGTCGATGTAACGGATCGTAAGAATATGGATGCCCGGCGGCGCGAGACAGCGAGGATGGAAGCGATCAGCACCTTTGCCGGTGGCATCGCACATGAGCTGAATAATGGCCTTACGGCTGTACTGGGTTTCAGCGAGTTGACGCTCCCGTTGATTCCTGCTGAGAGCAAGGCTCATCGTCATATCAGACAAGTCATAGCGGCGGGAAAAAGATCTCGTGAGCTGATCCAGCAGTTGTTGGCCTTCGGTGGGCACAACGATCAAGATCGATGTCCGCTGTTACTCCATTCCTTGGCGAAAGAATCCCTCAGATTCCTTCGTCCGACGATCCCCTTGTGGATTGAGCTCCGAGCGCAGGTTAATCATGCGACCAACCCTGTTTTGGCCAATGCCGTGCAGATGCATGAAATGATTTTCAATCTGGTTGATCACGCCCTTCGTGCAATGAAGGAGAGGGGAGGAGTCCTTGAGGTTCAGCTTCAGAACCGGCACTTTGAAACGGATCAGATTCTGCCTTCCGGACGACTCCCTGCTGGATCGTACGTTTGCCTGAGCGTTCAGGATACAGGCGATGGCATGGATTCCGATAGAGTCAGTCGATTGGTCGCCTCATTTGTGTCGTCCAAGGCTGTCAGCGAGAGGCAGAGCGTTGGGCTAGCGGTCGTCTACGACATCGTCACGGCGCATGGCGGTATCTTGATGGTTGAGAGCCACATCGGCGCCGGTACGACGGTATCGGTCTACCTACCCGCTCTTCCGATTTGCGCTCCGTCTACGACTCAGGCAGACGACCCGCTTCCCCGGGGACAGGAGTGTATCTTATTCGTCGATGACGAAGACTCCGTGGTGCGTTTCGCAAGAGAAGTGTTGGAATTCCTCGGCTACTATCCGGTGGTATGCAGGACGGCTGCCGAAGCATTGGAAGTCTTTCAAGTCGAACCCAAACGGTTCGACTTGTTGATCACCGACCGGACGATGCCGGGAATGAGCGGAAATCGCCTGGCTCGGGAATGTCGACAACTGCGACCGGATTTCCCGGTCATTCTCTGCAGCGGATCAAATGGCGTACCTGACCTGGACGATACCTGTTCGCAGAGCGTTACGGAATGCCTCCTAAAACCGCTTACGTTACATGAGCTGGCGTATGCCATCCGCCGGGCATTGGATACGTCTCTTGCCTGTCCGGGATCCCCGGGTGTGCCGACCAACTCCGCCCCAGAACCATCCAGAATATCGATTGAGGTGTCGGATGCCGTCGGTCCTCGTGGTTGATGATCAGGACCAAGTTCGTCAGCTCATCCGGGACACGTTGGAGCAGGCCGGTTATGAGGTAGCAGAGGCCCGTGACGGGAAAGAGGGGCTTGACCGGTATCGGGCTAGATCGACGGATCTTGTCATCATGGATATTCTCATGCCGGATCAAGACGGATTAGAAGCCATCATGGCGTTCCGCCGCGAGTTCCCCGATACTCGTGTCATTGCGATGACAGGTGGAAGTGATGCGACCGGCATCCTCAATTTCTTGGACGTCGCAAAGATGCTCGGAGCCAGGCGGACGCTTCAAAAGCCGTTCGAACTGAAAGTCCTCCTCGATACAGTTGCTGCCGAGCTGATCGCCTAGACACCTCATCACGCGCTCAACCTTCTTCGCATTGACAATTACGCCACGGCCTCTGCAGACTCCGCATTCCATGCCTGGATCATACCCGTCATGAGATTTCTCAATCTATCTTTGGGGACCCTCGTTGCCACAATCGGGTTCTGGCTCATATGGGGCGGAACGGTCCCTGCGATCGCCGTGGTTGGATGGGCTCTGAGCGTTGGGCTTTTCTTATGGTTCATGACGGAGTCAATTGCGGCACTATGGGCATGGGCTACCTTGTTGCTCGGCCTCGAAAGCTTTGCCTGGCCGTTGGTGTTGATGATTCAATCCAGAGGCCAGGCAGAATCACTTCCCGAATCCGAGATGGGGACGATCCTTTCAGCCGTCGTGCTGGGTCTCTTCTCATCCGTATTTTGGATTTCGTTTTCCTACGGCCTATTCAGGCGGGCCCGTAAAAAACTGGGTGGAACTCTATTCCTGGAGAAGGCTGCGACGGTGTCGAGTTCCAGGGCGAACAAAAAGAAGAAAGGCATCTCACCTTAGCCATTTTCGACGGGGTCGATGTCGATGACGAATTTAATCAGCCCTTTGCGATACTCTCGCTCCATTTTCTGGACAGAATCATGGAGGCGTCGACTGAAAGCAGTGAGTGCAGTTCCTTTTACCAAGATGCGATATTGCTGATGACCTTTGGGATGCCTGCGTATTGCAGGTACTGGCCCTAAAACAATCAGAGGCTCCTGGTCATGGACGTTCTGTTCAAGGTCCGCGCCCCATCGCTTGGCGGCCTCTTCGACTATCCTAAGATCTTTTCCGGTTACTGAGAGATCAGCCAAGCGGCAGACGGGCGGATAATGAAGAAGCCGGCGTGCGGCGAATTCTTCATTGTAAAAGTGATCAGGATCTCCGGAAATCAAGGCTTGTATCGCATGATGGGTAGGAAGACGCGTCTGTACGATGACTCGACCTCCGGCGGACGCGGGACATGCCAGGCTGACAGCATCGACCAGCAAGTGATAGGTGCGCTCCGCGGCACGGAATTCCGAGACATGCAGCCCGGAATCTGCTTGAAGGATCCCCACCAAACCATAGCGAGGCAGTGGCTCCCGACGAAACAGCGCTTGGGTCCCAATGAGAACATCCCACGAGCCGGATCTGGCCCCTTTCCACAGAGTATGCGCCGACCGCGAATGCCGGAGTGTGTCGCCATCGAGCCGTGCGACTGTGACCTGTGGGAATAAACGATGAACTTCGGCTTCAACACGTTCGGTGCCGTCACCGATAGGATTTATACGGGGAGTATGGCACAAGGGGCAGAGATCCGGCAATCGATCTGCCTTACCACAGTAGCGGCAAGTCAGCCTACCGGCTTCACGATAATAGGTCAGCGGCACGATACAAGAATCGCAACGAGGAACCCAGCCACAGTCTCGGCAAACCAAGGTTCTGGCATAACCTTTCCTATTGAGAAAAAGCAGGATCTTGGCATGGTTCTGTAGCGCTTCGTGCATCGCCCGGATGAGTGTATGGCTGAAGAGACTTCCTGGCGGCTCGTCGCGGAGGTCAACGAGCTCAATCGTAGGTTGAAGGGCAACGTCTTGTGAGACATGGTGGAACTCCGCTTCGGCGTCGAACCTCGATTCAAGGGATGGGTGAGCCGAGGCCAGGACAACGAGCGCCCGTTCGCTCTCAGCTCTCAAACTGGCTACCTCTCTGGCATGATAGCGAGGCTCCTGAGGTTCTTTCAGAGCAGGATCTTCTTCGTCTTCCACCCAGATCAGCCCGATCGATTTAAGAGGCGAAAATATGGCTGAACGGGTTCCTACGACTACCGAAGGGGTCTGTCCTTGATTCGGTTGCCATCGCCCCGACTCCGAAGGTGGGCGCGCGAGGATAATCTGGAGGTCCGTGAGCCTTGAGAGTACTTGTCTCAACCATGATGCTCTGGCGATCTCGCCGGTGAGAACTATGGTGGCTCTCTTCATTGAGTGCGCTTGTTGAATTGCGTCAACAAGTCGGCTGAGTCGATGTTCCCACGGGGCATGAAGGACGAGTTTCCTCATGGAATTGCTGTGAAGACAGTGTGCAACATGCGTTTTCCATGAGCGGTCGATCTCCGGAAGCGTTTCGGTGGGCAGAGTGCCGTCTCCTGGTGTGCGATGATTCTGTTCGTTGGCATTATTCGAAGGCATGCGAGCTATCCAGGACTTGTTGATGAGGGCGTCGATCTGCACGGCGGTTTCCTGCCGAGCTGGTTGAAGTGTCGAGAACGGGATCCCTGAAGTTTTCCTGGCAATTCGCCCGAGGGTGGGCTTCAGATGATCTGGACAGAGGCCGGCTTCTAAGGCCGCGCGACCCTCCGCAGTAACCACGTATCGTGCGGGGGAGGTTTTTCGGGTTGCTATCGAGGGTAATATGAGTCGAAGGCACTGGCCCCAGGGTACAACGTAGTATTCTGCGATCTTGCGAGATAGTTCGAACAGCGCTGGAGGCAGTGTAGAAACTTCCCCCTCACAATCTAGAGAGTGGATCTCTCTAATTGAAGCGGACTTTATCTCGGTCGCAAGATGATTACTCAGCGAGATGACGACCCCTTCCAGTACTGTACGTCCAAACGGGACACGGACGCGATGCCCGATGGCTATGGTGTGGGTTAAGGTGGGAGGGACGACATAGGTAAAGGCTTTTGCAATATGACGCGGCACGATAACGTCTGCATAGAGTATCTCCATTCGACGAAGAGGAGTCGAGGTCCCATCAGAAGCCATGTCGCATTCTAGCAGTCTGAAAATGCGAAGGACACCGGTCATCTCGGCGTTCTCGGCCAGGAAGGTACCGATTGGACAAGATCGTTGTGAGGATGCTCCAAATACTGAGACGGCCTCGCTGAGTCCGATGTTATTCCGCCGGAGTTCCGATGGTTGGCTGTTGAGAAGAAGAAGTATTGGCGGCTGTCGGTGGAACGCCATTCGAATCGGAGTTACTGACGGCACCCGATTCGTCCTTCACGGAAATTCGAGAAGAATCGCCGACGGACAAAGTTCCTCGACCGGAGGAATCGGCTGCGTCTGAAGCAGCAGTCAATGGAAGGGGTAGATCATCGCTTCCGTGTGCGCTCGGCCTTGAAGGACTGTGTTCCAATCTTTGCACGCCGGATTGAAGTGCCGGCGCATCCATGTCCCGGGTATAGAGTAGAATTTCCACCCGCCGATTCTTTGTGCGGCCGTCTTCCGCTGCATTCGTGGCAGTCGGTTTGGTGTCACCGAGCCCCACCGCACTGATCCGTTCCGGTGCCACACCACCCTTTTCTACGAGATAACGAAGGACGCCGTTCGCGCGTACTTTGGATAACTCCCAATTGCTGGGATACCGCGACTTGAGCGAAGGGCCAATCTCCACGTTATCCGTATGGCCTTCGATTCGGATCATCCTCAGGTCGCCACTGGTGCGTAGGTATTCAATCAACTGATCGAGCATTTTGTAATTTTCAGCCTTAATAGCCGCATCCCCAGAGTCGTAGTGCAGGAACTTCGCCAGGTCCCCAAGGTTGAGTCGGCTTTGTCCTGATGCGTCCTGTATTTTTAGTTTGCTGAATACTACATCGGCCGGGACCATTTGACCGGTCTGAGTCGTGAACGATCCCGGGATTGCTCCTACAGACAGGGCTGGGGATGCCACGTATCCCGCGAGTTTGAACTGATCTCCTTTGATGACACGGGTGTTGGCCTTGATGACTTTGGCGGCTGCCGTATGAGATTCCAGGGACAGCACCTTAAGTTGGCCGATCTTTCGTGGTGGAAGCCCCGCACTGTAGCGATGAATATCGAGAAGATCACCGACCTTCAGTCCGTCCTCCTTCCCTCGATCCAAATAGACGACGTTTGACTGTGAAACCAGTGTCATCGTCCGGTCGGCCTGAAGCTCAACGATCATACCCTCGAGGTCGGAAATGTTTGTGGCTGAGCTCGTCTCTATGTCCGGAGTGGGGGCAACAAAGCGCGCGACAGGATCTCCCGGGGAAATTGGTCCGTAACTGAGCACAGCTTCTACTGTCGTGAGAGCATGGTCGGCGGCAGTCACTTTCACGACCGCTGAGCGATTCATGACAAAACCGAGGTATTCCTTTGTCACAGGATGGAACACTTTCCGAATCCGCCGGTAGACGGTGAAGAGATCACCCACTGCCACATCGGTTGGGTTGTGCAGTTTAAGATAAAGCAAATCTCGCTTCCCGAGAAGCATTCGATTGCCCGTTGACTGATTATCACCTGTTATCAGGTTTACGGTTCCGTCGATCGTGGATGTTTTCTGTATGGCACCACTGGAAAAGGCGAGTGCAGCCTCCGAAAACCGAATGGAATCAATCTCCGGTGCCTGTGCGAATGCTCGGTCGAAGGAGACGCCGATTCCTGAACACAGGACTAATAAGATGAGGGACGACAAAGTTTTCATAGGTGGATTCCTTCTGAGGCTAGTGTTGCTTGAAAAAACATAGCAAAAGACGCTGTATTGTCAAGAATTTGAGGTGATTGTTAGGAGTTTGACGGGCGTTCTTTGCGATGGTAACGTGGGGTTGATCACTCTTATTTTTTTAAGGATCGCCACTGACCGATGAATGGTGATGAAAAAAAGGATCAGCGTCTTTCTAGAGGCGTCCGCCAAAAGGAACGAATCGATACACAGATCCATCGGCGACGAAAGGTCAAAGCGTTATCTCCTCTCGAATCCGAATGGGAGAATTTACAGGCTGAACCATCCTCGTGTGGAGTGACGAGCAAAACGAAGAGATGCGGCATTATGTCTAATCGTGAGTTGCAATAAGAACCTAACCCTTCAATACTACCGCCTTACTACCGTCTTTCGATTCTCATAATCGCCATGCTAGGGCTTTCGGGTCTGCCGAAATTAGGTCCTTTGTTCGCTTGCTATCCCCAAGACCGAGGCACTAAGATTTCATGCATCTGATCTATAATACCCTTTCCAGCTCAATACTTTGTGAGAGAAAATTAAATGACCGGGGCTGAGGTTCTTCTTGAATATCTGACGAAGTTTTTCCCGGTCTTTCTCTTTATCTTGGTAACGTTGGCCTTTGGAGTCGTAACCTTGCTCGTCAGTTATTTTGTACAGCCCAGATACCCGGAACCAGAAAAATTATCGACCTACGAATGTGGGGCCGAACCGTTTTCCGACGCTCGCATGCCGTTCCCCGTTAGGTATTACATATTTGCGATGTTGTTCGTCATCTTCGACATTGAAGTGATCTTTCTCTATCCGTGGGCCGTCGTATTCACCAAGATCGGGGTGGTTGGATTGATTGAAATGATGATCTTTATTGGACTGTTCATCGTTGCCTATGTGTATGCCTGGCGAAAAGGCGCGCTGGAGTGGGATTGATATGGGACTGATCCAGCTTGGACGGCATGAGAGAGATGGGACTCCGGACGTCATCACGGGAT
The DNA here is from genome assembly GCA_030123625.1 of Nitrospira sp. Taxonomy (NCBI): domain Bacteria; kingdom Pseudomonadati; phylum Nitrospirota; class Nitrospiria; order Nitrospirales; family Nitrospiraceae; genus Nitrospira; species Nitrospira sp. Next base: position 2,044,885 of record CP126121.1, on the reverse strand, counting down.
CTCTTGAAAAAGCCGTAAACTGGGCCAGGAAGGGTTCACTCTGGCCGATGACCTTCGGACTCGCCTGCTGCGCCATCGAGATGATGGCCGCCGTTTCTTCCCGGTACGACATGGATCGGTTCGGGGCAGGAGTGTTTCGTGGTTCGCCGCGGCAATCGGATTTGATGATTGTCGCCGGAACCGTGTGCCGACGTATGGCGCCGGTGATTCGAAAGATTTACGACCAAATGCCGGAACCCAAATACGTGATTGCGATGGGATCCTGCGCCACCTCAGGGAACATCTATGATAGTTACAGTGTCGTGCAGGGCGTCGACCGATTTATTCCTGTTGATATTTATGTGCCTGGCTGCCCACCCACTCCGGAAGCGCTCTTGGACGGCATCCTGAAACTACAGGAGCGTATTATGCAGAGACGCGTGTTTGTAACTCAACCGGAGCAGATCAAGGCCAGTCTGAAGGTCGACGCGTCGTTATGAATCCACTGCTTCAGCGAATTCAGCAGACGTTCTCGGTCGGCATTACAGGTCTGGCTGAGTGGCGTGGCGATGTCGCGGTGACTGTTTCGCGAGACAAGCTCCATGAAGTTGCGCAATTTTTGCGCGACGATCCCGGGATGGATTTTGATTATATCGTCCATGTGAGCTCCGTGGATTGGCCCGACGACGAAGAGCGATTTGAAGTCGTGTGGGAGCTCTACTCGATTCGGAAGCGGCATCGTATTCGACTTAAAGCGCGGGTGCCTGAATCGGATTGTGTGGTCGATTCCTTGACGGATCTTTGGAAAGGTGCCGACTTCATGGAACGTGAAGTCTTCGACATGATGGGTATCCGGTTTCGAAATCATCCCGACCTTCGCCGGATTTTAATGCCGGATGACTATACTGAAGGCTATCCTTTGCGTAAGGACTTTCCCCTTCGGGGCAAAGGCTGGCGAGACACGTTTGAATTTCTGGATGAAGTTCCGCGATAGGATAGTTCACCTGTATGGCATTCGAAGATCAAAGAACCACTGTCTATAAGATTAACCCGGAGCATCCGGAAAGCGAGACGCTTCCCACTTTGCGGACCGAGGAACTCCTCCTCAACATGGGGCCTCAACACCCCAGTACGCACGGTGTTCTGAAGGTGATCCTGGAATTGGAAGGAGAGCGATTGGTGAAGTCTACGCCGGTGATGGGTTATCTCCACCGGGGAGTAGAAAAGCTTGCTGAAGACGGCACATATCATCAATTTATTCCTCATACGGATCGGCTCGACTATGTCTGCGCAATGTACAACAATTTTGCCTACTGCCGTGCTGTTGAAAAACTTTTGAATTTACAAGTCCCGGAGCGCGCGGAATACCTCAGGACGATCGTTGCGGAAGTTCAGCGCATCATTGGACATCAATTTTGGCTGAGCGCCCAGGCGCTGGACATCGGTGCCATGACCGTCTTTTTTTACTGTTTTCGGGATCGGGAAATCTTGCTCGATTGGTTCGACGAACTATGCGGAGCTCGTCTCACGACGAGCTGGTACCGGATCGGTGGGGTCGAGCGGGATTTGACACCCTCGTTGATCGACAAGCTCAAACAGTTTTTGAATTATTTTCCACCAAAAATCGACGAATATCAGGTGTTTCTCGAAAAAAACCGTATTTGGCTTGGGCGAACCAAGGGAGTCGCGGTGATTTCCGCCGAAGATGCGGTCAATTTTGGATTGAGCGGACCGGTTCTTCGTGGATCCGGTGTGGACTACGATCTTCGCAAATACGAGCCCTATGGTGCCTATCCAAAGTGCGAGTTCAGCGTGCCGGTCGGAAAAAACGGCGATACGTACGATCGCTACTGGATTCGGGTGATGGAGCTCTACGAGAGCGTCAAGATCATTCGACAATGTCTGGAGCAAATGCAGGAGGGGCCCATCATGGCGGATGTTCCCAGCGTAACGCTTCCGCCAAAAGAACGGGTTTTTACAAACCTTGAATCCATGATCCAACAGTTCAAGCTCTTCTCGCAGGGGTTCGACGCTCCGCCTGGAGAAATCTACTGCGGCACAGAGGCGCACAAAGGAGAATTGGGGTTTTACATCGTCAGTACGGGAGGAGGAAAGCCCTATCGACTGAAGATTCGTGCTCCTTCGTTCGTGCACATGGGCGCGTTCGATCATATGGCCAGAGGATATATGATCTCGGATGCCTGTACCATTTTCGGGACGTATGATGTGGTGATGGGCGAATGCGACCGCTAGGGGTCGTGAAACGTGAATCGTTAACCGTTAAAACGGAGTGCGGGATCGCTTGCGAGCAATGAGGCAACAATGGGTTTGAAGCCGGCTACTAATCCAGACGTTGAAGCGGCAACCATCGAATTGAGCATCGACGGGAAATCCGTCATGGCGAGGGACGGGGTGTCGTTGTATGACGTCATTGCAATGACGGGCAAAATCATCCCGGCCATGTGCTATCACTATACATTCGATCCGTTCGGTTCTTGCGGGATGTGCCTCGTCATGCAAGAAGGGAAAAAAGCTCCCGTTCGGTCGTGCACCGCCAAGGCGACGGCGGGAATGGTAATCCGAACAGAAGGAGATGATCTCTTCCTTGCCCGAAAGAAAGCCGTCGAGAAACACCTGTCTGTGCATCCCCTCGACTGCCCGGTGTGCGATGCGGACGGCCATTGTGAACTTCAAGATATGGCTTTCCAGCACGGCGTGACAAATCTAGCCAATACCAAACAGAAATTCATTCCGGAAGATACGCGCAGCCCCGTGCTCGACTTCAACATGAATCGCTGCATTGCCTGTGCGGAATGCATCAATGTTTGCAAGGATGTGTTGATGATCGATGCTTTGCAGTTCATGAAGAAGGGCGGGTTCAACCAGGTTGTGGCAAAGGGCGACCGCGCCCTTGAGTGTGAATTCTGCGGAGACTGTTTAGCAGTCTGTCCGGTCGGCGCCATCACGAACAAGTTTTCCAAGTATCTGTATAAACCGTGGCAGATGAAGAGGACGACGACGACCTGCAATTACTGTGGAGACGGTTGCCAACTCTACTTGGAAACGAAAGATGAAGAGGTGGTCCGAGTCACCTCTCCTTTATCTTGGAAGAACAAGTGGGGAGACCGATCGGAAACTGCCAAGGGGCACGGCGGGATCTGCGTACGCGGACGTTTTGGGTTCGAATACCTGGACAGTGAGCACCGGCTTACACAGCCTCTGGTCCGCGAAGGGGGTCGGTTGGTGCAGAAGCCTTGGCTGGAAACTATGCATTTGCTCGTAGACCAGTTGACCGAAATCAGGAGCAAATACGGTGCCGAAGCCATCGGTGGCCTGGTGACCGCCCGCTGTACGAATGAAGAGCTGTATCTGTTTCAGAAGCTCATGCGCGCTGGTTTTGGGACCAACCAGCTTGATAGTAGCGCCCGCTACGGCCATATGAACTTTGTGCTCGCGTCCAAACATGCCGTCGGGCTTGGGAGGACGCCGAATGATTGGGAAGATCTGACGAAAGCAAAAGCAATCATTTTGATCGGCTCCAATATTACCGAAACGAACCCGTTGACTGCCGTGAGAATCAAGGAAGCCATGCGGGTCTACAAGGCTCAGGTGGTGACGCTCGACAGCGCCATCACGAATATTGCGAAATTGGCATCGCACCCGTTTTTGATCAAGCCAGCGACAGAGGGAGCAGTGATCGATGGATTGGTCAAGGCGACCATCGACGAGGATTTGGTTGATGAAGAGGCTGTTGGAAAATATCCTCAAGCGTTTGAAGCGCTCAAAAGCGCGGTGGGAGATGTTTCGCTGGAACGGCTAACTGCGCAGACCGGCATTCCCGTGGAAGCCTTCCGAGAAGTGGCGGCTATTTTTGCCGAATCGTCAAGGTCGATCATCTTGTGTGCGGAAGGGATTGTTCGGCGAACGAACGGCTATCAGAACGTCTTAAAATTGATGGATCTCGCCTGGATCACCGGAAAGCTCGGACGAGCAGGTTGTGGTGTGAATACCGTGACGGAGGAGCCGAATGAACAAGGAGCCGTTGATATGGGCGCGGTACCTGAGTTTTTCCCGGGTCAGGCTCGGTTCGACGACCCAGAAGTTCGGGACCGTTTCGCCAAAGCATGGGAGGCGTCGCTACCTCCTGTTGGATCAGGGGCTCATCTGATCGAAATCTTGAGGCGATGCAAGAGTAGGCAGATTAAAGCCCTATACATTCTGGGGGAAAATCCGCTCGCGACCTTGCCGGCTTCAATAGAGGTTCGAGCCGCTCTCGAACGACTCGAACTGTTAGTCGTGCAGGACCCTTTTTTGACAGATACGGGGAAATTGGCTCATTTTGTGCTACCCGCGTGTACCTATGCGGAGAAGGACGGCACATTTACAAACCTTGAAGGTCGTGTGCTTCGCGTTCGTCAAGCGATGGATCCGCTTGGAGAAAGTCTACCGGACTGGCATATCATGACAGCTCTTGCGAATGCCATGGGATGCCGATGGGAATACCAGTCGGCCAATGATATTCAAGCCGAGATTATGAGGCTGTTGCCCGGATACTATAATCTCGGCCAACCCCGTAAAATTGCGCCCGTCCCTGACCAGTACTTGTCCACCGGCTACGCAGCAGAGGTCAAGGCCCGTTATCGGCAGACTTCGCCATCGGGAGAGCACACGCGTCCTTTTTCTCTCGTGATGGGGCAGTTATTAGTGCACTCGGGGAAATTGTCGACACAAGCGTCCGGGCTTATCAAAATCGCTCCGAATACCGGCAAGCTGCGCATGAATATACAGGATATGGAGCGCCTTGAATTGCAAGACGGTGCGAAGGTGCGTTTGACCTCGGACCGTGGTTCCCTTCAGCTCGGTGTGCAGTTGGATCAGTCCATCGCGCCAGGCACCTGTTTTTTCCCCGAACATTTTAATGAACCGCCAGTGAAGGACTTGATGCCTGTGTCGGTTGATGCCACGACCGGTGTCCCGTCGTTCAAGCAGATCTGGGTAAGTGTTGAACAGGCGTAAGCGGATATCTACGTTTGTGACGAGGAGCTAGGATGAGCGTCGTCGCGTTGACCAAAAAAATCCTGCATGCCGCGTTATTCTATGAGATTTGGGACGCGATGAAGGTCACGTTTCGGCACATGCTTCATCGGCCGATGACATTTCAGTATCCCCGGGAACATCGAACGATCCCGGATACGCATCGCGGTGCACTCGGCTTGCTTCGATATGATGATGGACGAGAACGGTGCGTCGGCTGCGATCTCTGCGAGGTCGCCTGCCCCTCACATTGCATCAAAGTGATCAGTGCCGAGGATACGGCACGACCGCTTCAGCGCTATGCGAGCGAATTCTATATCGATATAACCAAATGCGTTTTCTGCGGCTATTGCGTCGAAGCATGTCCGGTGAATGCATTGGCGATGACTAAGATGTACGAATATTCAACTCACGACAAACGCAGTCTGCTGTTCGACAAGAAACGGCTGTACGATATCGGCGAACGCTACCTCGATGATGGGAAGAAATATCTGTATGCGCACAATCAGGAAAAAAATGTCGAGCAGAGCCGCGAGTACCGCTACTATTTTCCGCAGTCGGTACAGAAGTCGACCCAACCACCTCCCAAACATCTGAGCTGAGCCGCGCATATGGTCGGAATGTTTTTCGCGTATTTTGCATTGGTCAGTATTGCCGCCGGTGTTTTGACGGTGACGTTGCGCCACCCTGTTCACTGCGCGCTCTCTCTGCTCGTGTTGCTCATGCACGTCTCCGGCCTGTTCATTCTCTTGAACGCGGAGTTCCTTTGGGCCGTGCAGGTCATCGTGTACGTTGGGGCCATTCTCGTGCTGTACCTCTTTGTGTTGATGTTGATGAATCTTAAAACGGATGAACGTTATTTCCACTCCTCGGCCATGTATATTCTCGGTCCGGCCGTCATGGGGACCGGTTACGTTCTGTACCTTCTCTTGAGATCTCCGTTCGGCGGGGCAAAGGGGGATGCTCCGGCCGCTGCCGTGCTGCAAGATGGAGATACTTACGCCGTGGGTATCAAAATGTTCAGCGACCATCTTTTGCAATTTGAGATTGTCGGCATCTTTCTGCTCGGAGCCATTATCGGCGCGATCGTCTTGGCCAAGGCTCCGAAATCGCTGGATACGGGGAGAGAACGGTTATGATCCCCCTGTCCGCCTATACGGCCGTCAGCGCCGTTCTTTTTATGACGGGGCTCTTGGGTGTGCTTATCAGGCGAAACTTCATCATTGTGCTGATGTCGGTTGAAATCATGATGAATGCGGCCAATATCAATTTAGTCGCCTTTTCGCATTATTTGGAATCGATGGCAGGGCAACTTGTGGCTCTGTTCATCATCGCCATTGCGGCGGGCGAAGCGGCTGTCGGTTTGGCCATCATCATCGTCGTGTTCAGAGGCAAGATTTCCACGAATGTGGATGAAATGAACCTGTTGAAGTGGTAGTAGGATGTGGACCATCACATCCAACGGTGCAGTCGGCGGCTCGTATCCCTCAACGTACCCCAAGAGTACGCTTTAGGTTCCGGCTCCGTGCAGCATGGTTGGCTAGCTGAGCATCCTCAGAATGGCACGATATTGTGTCTGACTTCACTGATCTCCTTATCAAATTGATTCCTGTTTTCCCGTTGCTCGCGGTCCTTGGCAATGGACTGCTCGGACACCGCTACTCTCACGATATGGCTCATCGATTGGCCTGGGGGTCGGTCGGCCTATCGTTTCTCTGTACGGTCGGCGTATTCACCGATGTTATGCGTACGGGAATTTCGCATGAAGTCGTTGTCTATCAGTGGATTTTCGGGGGCGATCTCGCGATTAATTTGGCGTACCTGGTTGATCCTCTGACCTGTGCCTGGTTACTGATCGTCACCGGTGTCGGGTTTCTCATTCATGTCTATTCCGTCGGCTATATGCACGGAGAAACCGGGTTCACGCGCTTCTTCACCTACATGAATCTATTCATGGTCTCCATGTTGCTTCTTGTCATGGGGAACAACTATGTCGTGCTCTTTATCGGTTGGGAGGGTGTCGGTCTTTGTTCGTATCTCTTGATCGGCTATTACTACGACAAGGTATCAGCCGCCAAAGCCGCATCCAAAGCGTTTGTCGTCAACCGGATCGGCGACGCGGGATTTCTCGTCGCCATATTTCTTGTCTTTATCAACTTTAAGACGCTCGACTATACAAAAGTGTTTGCCCATGTCGGGCACCTGTCTCCGGACATGGCCACCGCCATAGCTCTCTGCCTCCTTGTGGGTGCGATCGGGAAGTCCGCGCAACTGCCTCTTCACACATGGCTTCCCGATGCGATGGAAGGGCCGACGCCGGTGAGCGCGTTGATCCATGCGGCGACGATGGTGACGGCGGGTGTCTACATGATCGTGCGTAATCACGCGATCTTCGATCTCTCACCGTTCGCGATGTCGACGGTGGCGTTCGTCGGTGGGGGCACCGCCTTGTTTGCGGCGACCATCGGACTCGTCCAGACCGACATCAAACGGGTCTTGGCCTATTCGACGGTAAGTCAGCTCGGATACATGTTTCTCGGTTGCGGAATCGGTGCCTATACGGCATCCGTGTTTCATGTCATGACGCATGCGTTTTTCAAGGCGTTGTTGTTCTTGGCGGCAGGGTCAGTGATCCATGCATTGTCGGGGGAACAGGATATTCGCAAGATGGGCGGACTGAGCGGCAGAATTCCATGGACCCATCGTCTGTTTCTGATCGGCACCATTGCAATCGCCGGGCTTCCTCCCCTCGCGGGCTTCTGGAGCAAAGATGAAATTATGGCCCATGCCTTCACCAATCAGCACTATCTCCTGTACAGCATGGCGGCCGTCGGAGCACTGATGACATCTTTCTATATGTTCCGTCTGACCTATCTGACGTTCTACGGTTCTTCTCGGATGGAGCATCATACTGCTGAGCATGTGCACGAATCTCCGATGATCATGGTCGCCCCTTTAATGGTCCTGGCCTTCCTCTCGATCGTCGGTGGATTGATCTTAGGGTTTCCGCCGGAGCATGGCTGGCTGCACGGATTTTTGGGACCGGTCGTCGGGGTGGGGGGCGAGCATGAGGCTGGTGCCGGCCTCATGTTTCTGTTGATGAGCGTTGCGATCATCATTGCCTTGATGGGCTGGGGACTCGCGCATTTTCTCTATACCGTGAGTCCGGCGACTCCGGATGGATGGGCAGAGAGATTTTCCGCTGCGTATCGGATTTTGTTGAACAAGTACTATGTTGATGAACTCTACGATTTCATGTTCGTCGAACCGCTCAAACGTCTCGGCGCAATGCTCGACTGGTTCGATCGTACGGTCATAGACGGCCTTGTGCGGGGAGTGGGGCGACTCGCCGATTTTGGCGCCTTCGGCTCTACATGGATCGAAAAGTACATCATCTATGCCGGACTTAACGCGATCGGCTATGGAAACCATCTTGCGGCTCGCGAAGGTCGAAAGATGCAGAGTGGCATGGTCCATCATTACGCCGCCATCATCGTAGCGGGGATTTTCCTTCTGGCTCTTGTCGTTCAATTGTTTGCACAGATGTAGGGGTTTACTCACTAGGTTGCGTCTATGCTCGAAGAGCTCACAGCCGGGTTTCCGATTTTGTCTTGCATCCTATTTCTCCCGATTGTCGGGGCGACTGTGCTCTGGCTGTTCGATGAAGAAGATATGGTCAGGACCTCAGCGCTCACTATTGCACTGGTGGAGCTCGCACTCTCCGTATTTGTCCTCCTGCGGTTCGTGCCGGAATCGGCCGCCATGCAGTTCACAGAGCATGTCCAATGGATTCCGGCGTTAGGCATCAGCTATCACCTGGCAGTCGATGGAATCAGCGTGTTATTCGTCGGACTCACGGCTTTTCTGACGGTCTTGGTGGTGATTTACTCCTGGGATACGATCCGACATCAAGTCAAACTCTACATGATGTGTCTCTTGGCGCTCGAAACGACGACGATGGGCGTCTTCGTGTCGCTGGATTTGATCCTGTTCTTTGTGTTCTGGGAGCTGATGCTGATCCCCAGCTACTTCCTGATCAAACTTTGGGGAGGAGGTGGCGAACGTCACTATGCTGCGCTGAAGTTCGTCCTTTATACGCTCTTGGGCAGTGTGTTTATGCTCGTAGGCATCGCGTTGCTGAACATCAATTACCATCAATGGGCTTCGCTGCACCACACGGACCAGATCTATTCGTTTGATCTGCTCGAACTTTTGACGGTTCCGATTCCGGTCTCTCAGCAACTCGTCATTTTTTGGCTGATGTTCCTAGGATTTGCGTTCAAGGCTCCGGTGTTTCCTTTCCACACATGGTTGCCGGATGCGCTGTTGGAAGGCCCGATCGGGATGGCCGTAGTCTTGGTCGGTTTGAAATTGGGCACGTTCGGGTTTATGCGCTTCAGCATTCCTTTGCTGCCCGATGCGTCGAAAAGTGAGACGGTCGTCATGGTCGTCGTCGTGCTCGGGCTCTGCGCGATTCTCTATGGAGCTTGGATGGCTTTGGCTCAAGCCGATTTTCGACGCTTGCTGGCCTACAGCAGCGTCAGCCATCTTGGCTTTGTCGTCGTCGGGCTGTTTGCATTGAACTACCAAGGTCTGCAAGGCGGCTTGCTCACGATGATCAATCTGGGCTTCAGCACGGCAGGGCTCTTCTTTATCGCGGGGTTTCTCTATTCTCGCCAGCAGACGACTCAATTGGCGGCGTTCGGCGGAATGGCGAAACAAGCGCCTCTACTGGCGAGCTTCTTTCTGATTATCGGGCTGGCATCAATCGGCCTTCCCGGCACCAACGGTTTTGTCGGCGAGTTTCTCATCCTTTTGGGAGCATTCAAAGCCAAATGGTGGTTCGGTGCCGTCGCCGTTCTAGGAGTGATTTTCGGAGCGGCGTATTTTCTCTGGTACTACGAGCGTTCGATGTTAGGGCCGTTGGGCGCGGCAGTAAAGGGGACGGTGAGCGACTTGCAACCGCGCGAGACGATCATCGCAATCTCACTGTCGGTCATGATTCTCTGGATCGGACTCTATCCGTCACCGTTCCTACGAATCATGAACGGGTCTGTCCAAGCACTCGTGGATCGTCTCCATCATGAGATGACCGCATCGCGGGAACATGCCGAGATGGGAAGAGGATATTAGGTCGCGCAATGGGGGAGTACGCACTGCTCTATATCCTGTTCGCTCCGTTCTCGGGAGCCCTGGCCTTGATTTTTGTATCGAATCGACAGCCCCTGCTCGTTCGAAGCATCGCCACAAGCGCCGCGTGTGTCTCGCTGCTGGCGTCGCTCTATCTTTTTTATGCGTATGATCCGGTAAAGGGTGGGTTCCAGTTTGTCCAAAAGTATGAATGGTCGAAACAGCTCGGTATTTCATTGCATCTTGGTGTGGACGGGATCGGTACCCCTCTCGTGCTCGCTTCCGCTATCTTATTGTTTGCCGGCATCTTCGTCTCTTGGCATATCAAGGACCGTACGAAAGAGTTTTACATTTGGCTGCTGATCTTGGCTGCCGCCACGATCGGCGTGTTCATGTCCCTCGACTTATTCTTCCTCTATTTCTTCTACGAGATGTCCGTCATCCCGATGTACTTGTTATTGGGGATGTGGGGCAGCCACACCAAGAAGTATTTGGAGATGACCGATGCTGAAGGGTTGAAGCAGCGCGACTCGGTCGGTTTTATCCTCAACTTCGGATCCAACAGCAAAGAATATGCGGCGATGAAACTTGTGCTCTTCCTATCCGCGTTTGCCGTCATCGCGCTCATGGGTATTTTACTCATCTATAAATACTCCGGCCTGAACACGTTCGATATCCTGGTGCTCCGTGAGCAGGCCAATCTCATGAATATCCCGGCACTCGGTACGACGTTGGATAAGATCATCTGGGTGTTGGTGTTCTTCGGCTTCGCTTCGATCGCCCCGCTGTGGCCGTTGCACTCGTGGTCTCCGGTCGGCCATGCGGCTGCGCCGGCCGCGACCAGCATGCTTCACGCGGGAGTCTTGATGAAGCTGGGGCACTTTTCCATTATTCGGGTGGCCTTCGAAATTCTCCCAGAAACGACCAGGGAACTGATGCCGATTGCTGCCGTTCTGTGCATGTTCAGCATTATCTACGGCGGCTTCGTGGCGTTTTACGCCAAAGACACCAAGTACGTGATCGGCTATTCCAGTTCCAGTCACATGGGCTACGTGTTCTTAGGCATGGCGGCTTTGAATTACATCAGCTTGAGTGGTGCCGTCATCTATATGTTTGCTCATGCCATGGCGACCGGCATGCTCTTCGCGATGGCAGGATGGGTCTATGACCAGACCCACACGCGTGACATCCCCTCATTGGGAGGTCTTTCGAATAAGATGCCGTTCATCTCCGCGTGTTTTGTCGTGGGTTGTATGGCTTCGATCGGGATGCCCGGCACCGTGAATTTTATCGCGGAAATCATGATCATCGTCGGTAGCTGGAATAAGTATCCGCTCCAAGTGATTGTCGCCATGCTGGGCATCGTGCTGACGTTGGCGTACCTATTCAAAATGATGCGCGGGCTTTTTTACGGCCCAATGAACCAAAAGTACAGTCACGCGCACGATGCGATTTCCACTGTCGATCGCCTGCCCCTGTTGATCATGATTGCCGTCAGTGTAGGGTTCGGAATTTTTCCGATGCACTTATATGATGTCGTTCGTTCCGGAGTGGATCCGTTGGTCGCAAGGATTACGCTTGTTGTTCCAATCGCCGAAACCGGGGAAGGAGCAGGGATGAGGAGTAAGGCGACAATGTCGGAGAAGACTTCCGCCCCACAGGCTGCACACAAGCCCATATCCCATACGCCTCAGATCCCACGAGAGGACCGAGAATGACATTTTCGCTGAACATGACCTTTTCCGATCTTCTGCTTTTAGTGCCGGAGATCTTGCTGACCTGCTGGCTTTGTGTGGTGCTCATCGTTGATTTTTCTTTTCCGCGCTTACCCAAGGAGCGACTAGCTTATCTCAGTGTTGCCGGTCTTGTGGCCACACTCGGCTGTTTGGGATGGTTTGACCTCAATCATATCTCCGGCACGCTCTTCAGCAACATGTTCGTACTGGATCGCATGGCGATCTTTTTCAAGATCTTTATTCTTGGGGCTACGATACTCGTCATTCTCGCATCAATCGAGTACGTCAATCGCTTCACTTTTTTCAGGGGGGAATATTACTGCCTCGTCGTCATGGCGGCACTCGGCATGATGTTCATGGCGTCCGCCAACGATCTCCTGTCCGTCTTCGTCAGCTTGGAGTTCGCGACGCTAGGGTTCTATATTTTGGCGTCGTATCTGCGCGATGATTTGGCTTCTAACGAAGGAGGACTCAAGTTTTTTATCCTGGGTGTCTTTGCGGCCGGCCTGCTCGCCTATGGGATCAGCCTGGTCTATGGTGAAACCGGCAAGCTCGTCTTTTCGGACATGGCGTCCACTCAGGCAACACCCGGCTTAGTCATCGGATTTCTGCTGATCTTTGCTTCCCTTGGATTTAAGATCGGAGCCGTCCCATTCCACGCATGGATCCCGGATACCTACCACGGGGCTCCCACACCTGTGACGACGTTCTTGTCGATCGCTCCAAAGGCCGCGGCCTTTGCGGTCTTGCTCCGTATTTTCTTGGTGGCGTTGGGGACATTCAAGCCGTTATGGGTGTCCTTGTTGGTGGCGGTGTCTATCCTCTCGATGACCTATGGCAATATCGTGGCCATAGCCCAACGCAACATAAAACGGTTGCTGGCGTACTCGGGCATCGCTCAAGTCGGGAATGTGTTGATCGGTCTGGCGGCGGGCACCAAAATGGGAAGTGATGCCATTTTGTTTTATCTTTTGGCGTACCTGTTTGCCAATATCGGGGCCTTTGCTGTCGTGATTGCGGTCGGCCAGGCCATCGGAAGAGATGAAATCGAGGACTACCGAGGCTTAAACAGACGATCGCCGTTTCTGGCGTTCGCGATGTTGCTGTTCCTGCTGTCTCTGGCCGGTGTGCCACCTCTCGCAGGGTTCATCGGTAAACTTTACATTTTCGTGGCGGCCATTAAAGAAGGACTCTATACATTGATTGCGGTCGGGCTGATCAACATCGTGATCTCGATGTACTATTACCTCATCGTCGTGAAGCAGATGTATATCAATGAGCCGGTAGATCCCTCTCCCATTGGAATTTCGAGCCCGATGAAGGCGGTGATCTACGTCGGTTTGGCCGGAACGTTGGTGATCGGTATTTACCCGCAACCGTTCACAGACTGGGTGGTGAACGCGACGCTCATGTTCGCGAATTTTATCGGTCCTTCGGCTACTGTGGTTCCTCCGAGCTCTCCGCTCGGTGGTTAGTTTTCCTGCTTTATCTCCTAAGAGTTCTGCTACAATTACTACCACCGAGACACGATTGCTAATGGTGTCCGAACAATGATCGGAATGCCTTGAGGCAAGTCGTCCTATCGATGGAATCGGCCTCCAACCATCCCCCACAGGCTCCCCTCTTAGGGGCTGAGCAGCCTAAATCGTCCGGTTCCGTTCCTGCGGGTTCATCCGGTTTCTCTCACCGTTCAGGTGTGTGGTTTCACAGGCTGACCATCGAGCAACGGGTCTTAGCCGGTTTCAGCCTGGTATTCGTCGGGATTCTGATTGTCAGTGCAATCTCCTACCACAATACGAGCATCCTGCTGACCAATAATGAGCTGGATGGTCGCAGCTATGATCTTATTCAACTTCTGAATAATATCGATGCCGCGATGAGTGAAGCGGAAGACGCCCATCGACGGTATCTGGTGACGGGAGAAGCGTCGTATCTGGAGATCTACAAGAAGGTCGTGAAGCAGAAGCCGACATTCGTTGCGTATCTCAATGATTTGATCCGCGGATCACCGGAGCAACAACAACGGGTCGGACTTCTTGATCGGATGATGGACCGGCAACTGAACGTCGAATCAAAAGCCATCAGCCAGTTTCAGGAGGGCGGCTTCCGAGCCGTCAAGAAAATGGCCTTCGAAGGAGCCGGAAGGCGGGAGCTCGGCGTCATTCGCCAAATCATTACGGACATGGATGTGCACGAGCGGCAAGCAGTTGGACGACGTGTAATGGAATCCGCCGCCGGGACAAGGAATACCATCATACTCTTCGGCATCGGTGCATTGCTGCAGCTGGTTCTCCTGGCATGGGTATACTACCTTGTATGTTAGGCTCATGCTGGTGCTGGTCCAGGACAGCGATAGCCCGATAGGCACCAGGTTGTAAGACCGAGAATAAGCATGGCGCATCCTGTCCTTCTTTGCCAAGAACCCGAACAGTCGCATGGGCCCGAAAGCCCGCATTGGATGCAAGATCGGGTCAGGACGGAGGTGAACATGGCCGTGTCTCTGTATGTCGGTATTGATATCGCGAAAGCTCAGTTGGATGTGGCGTGTCGTCCCACGAGCGCCCGGTGGACCGTCCCGCATACTGCCCGTGGGATTGGCCGACTGGTCCGGCGACTTCGTCGCGTGCAGCCGACGTTGGTCGTGCTGGAAGCCACCGGTGGCTTGGAGCTGAATGTCGCAAGTGAGCTGGCCGCTGCGGCCCTGCCAGTCGCCGTGGTGAATCCCCGGCAAGTTCGGCATTTCGCGAAGGCCACGGGGCAACTGGCCAAGACGGATGCGCTGGACGCCGCGGTGCTGGCGCAGTTTGCCGAAGCGGTGCGGCCCATTGCCCGCCCGCTGCCGGATGAGGCCACACGCCGACTGGAAGCGCTGGTGAATCGCCGGCGTCAACTGCTGACCATGCTGACAGCGGAACAGAACCGACACACCCGCGCTTCGCGCGACATGCAGATCGAGATCCACGCCCATATGGAATGGTTGACGCAGCGGGTCGCGGAGCTGGAGTCGACGCTGGGGCAGCAGATCCGACAGAGCCCGATCTGGCGTGAGCAGGACGACGTGCTGCAGAGTGTGCCGGGCGTCGGGCCGGTGCTGAGCCGCACCATACTGGCAGACTTGCCGGAGCTGGGAACGTTGAACCGCCGCGCGATTGCGGCGCTGGTGGGCGTGGCCCCGTTGAACCGGGATAGCGGAACCTGGCGCGGCACGCGGCGCATCGGGGGAGGACGTGGCCCCGTGCGGGCGGTCCTCTATATGGCCGCCGTGACGGCGGCGCGGTGCAATCCTGTGATTCGAGCGTTCTATCAGCGGTTGCGCGCGGCGGGGAAGACGGTCAAGGTGGCGTTGACCGCCTGTATGCGAAAGTTGCTGACTATCTTGAATGCGATGATCAAACATCACACTCCGTGGCAGTGCGGATTTCAAAGGACTTGACAACACAGTCGCTTATTCGACATGACATCACGGAACGGCGACGCGTCGCCGGTGAGCTGCAACGTCGGGGAGAACTCTTGGAGGCCGCAAACAAGGAGCTGGAATCATTCAGCTATTCGGTCTCTCACGACCTACGTGCGCCGTTGCGTCACATCGACGGCTATGCCGCACTCTTGCGTAAATCGGTCGAGCATTCGCTGGATGACAAGGCTGCGCGGTATTTGCAGACGATTTCCGACTCCGCTAAACAGATGGGACAGTTGATCGACGACCTGCTGGTCTTTTCCCGTATGGGCCGGCAAGAAATGCTTCGCACGGCCGTCAACCTGGATCAGTTGATCAAGAGCATCCTTGCCGATCTTCGCTTGGACTTGCAAGGACGAAAGATATCATGGACAATCGCTGCACTGCCAGAAGTACAGGGCGATCCGGCCATGCTCAGACAAGTATTTATGAACTTGATCGCAAATGCCGTGAAGTTTACGAGCACTAGGCCGATCGCCACGATTGAGATCGGTGTGGAGCATCCCAGCTCCATGGAAATCGTCCTTTTCGTCCGCGACAATGGCGTGGGATTCGACATGCAGTATGCCTCCAAGCTGTTTGGAGTGTTCCAGAGACTGCACAGGGCCGATGAGTTCGAAGGAACCGGTATCGGCCTCGCCAACGTTCGTCGGATCGTTCATCGCCACGGGGGACGGACCTGGGCCGAAGGTGTGCCGGATAAGGGAGCGACGTTCTACGTACTGCTCCCGGCAAGGAGGCGTGACTCATGACCGTGGCCAAACCGATCCTCCTCGCCGAGGATAACCCTCGAGACGCCGAGCTGGCATTGGCTGCAATGGAGGCAGAGCATATTTCCGACAAAGTCGTTCTGTGCCATGACGGCGCCGAAGTGTTGGATTATTTGTATTGTCGCGGACAATTCAAGTCGCGGCTGAGAGGGAACCCTGCCGTGGTGTTTCTCGATTTGAAAATGCCAAAGGTAAATGGCCTGGAGGTTTTGCGTACCATCAAGGCGGACGTCAATCTGCGTCCGATTCCGGTCGTGATGCTGACCTCATCGCGGGAAGAGCGTGACCTGGCCGACAGCTATGCTTTGGGAGCCAATGCGTACGTCGTCAAGCCCGTCGAGTTTCACAAATTTTTGTCTGCAGTCAAGGAGTTGGGAACGTTCTGGGGCGTCATCAATGAGCCTCCGCCTGAAAGCCGCCGTTCCACCCAATGACCCTGCTATGAAGACTCCGTTGAGAGTGCTACATCTAGAGACTGACTCGCACGATACTGATCACATCGAGGCGTTGTTGGCCGATGGGGGCCTTTCTTGCGCGGTACGACGCGTAGAAACTCGCCGCGCCTTTAGCGCAGCTCTGAACGATGGACAGGTGGATCTTATCCTGGCTGAATTCTCCATGCCTGAGTTTGGTGAAGGGGCCGCCTTCGAAATAGCCCAACAGTCGGCTCCTGACATACCGTTTATTTTTGTTTCGGCGGCACTTACTGAGGCACAGTGCATCGAGCAAATGCGGCGCGGTGCGACGGATTGCATCCACAAGGAAGGGTTGGGCCGACTTGTCCCATCGGTGCGCCGAGTACTGCATGAGCAACAAGCACAAATAGCACGACGGCAGGCGGAGGAGGCGCTTTTTCAAAACGACATGCAACTTCGGCAGCTACAGAAACTTGAGGCCGTCGGCCGTCTGGCGGGAGGACTGGCACATGATTTCAATAACCTGCTCACGGTCATCATGGGCCATAGTCAGGTTCTGCTCAGTGAAATGGGGCCGGATCATCCGCTGAGAGGTAGAGTGGAAGAAATGCAGAAGGCGGGGGATCGGGCGAGGGTTCTCATTCGCCAGCTGCTCGCGTTCAGCAGAAAACAGCCTTCCGGAGCGAGAGTTCAGAGTCTCAATGCCACTCTCGGTAATGTTGAGACCATGCTTCGAAGGTTGATCGGAGCGGATATCGAACTGACATTGAGACTGAGCGTCGATGACCTCCGCATCAAAGCCGATCCTGCCTTGGTCGAACAGATCGTGATGAATCTGGTCGTCAATGCCCGAGATGCGATGCCGACCGGCGGGAGGCTCACGATCGAAACCGCTTCGGCGGATCTCGACCACCAGCCGAGATACCACGTCAATCCGCTCCCGCCGGGAGAGTACGTGAGGCTTTCAGTATCCGACACCGGCTACGGAATGTCCTCAGAGGTACAGGAACATATGTTCAAGCCCTTCTTTACAACCAAGGAAGAAGGAAAAGGAACGGGACTTGGGCTGTCGACCGTGTTCGGCATCGTCACCGAAAGCGACGGAGGGTTGGATGTGATCAGCGAGAGCGGAGTGGGGACACGTTTCGATGTGTACCTCCCGCGCGTCGCAAGCGAGATCGAGGCGCCGGCAGATGGGAACGTACCGTTGCAATCGGTGGAGGGCCATGAAACCATTCTTCTTGTAGAGGATGAGGAGGATGTTCGCATCCTCATTCGGGACGAACTTCGTAAGCTCGGATATCGCATCGTCGAAGCAAGAAATGGTATCGAAGCTTGTCTTGTGGCCACTCCTCATATTGCCAAGTTGAAACTATTGCTCACGGATATCGTCATGCCGGGAATGAGCGGGACTGAACTGGCGAGGCATCTTCGCGTGATCAAGCCGGAATTGAAACTTCTCTTCATCTCAGGATATACGGACGATGTCGGTATCGGAGCCGGTGACCCGACGAGTGCCTATCTACAGAAACCCTTTACACCCGAAGCTTTGGCAAGTTCCGTGCGTGAGCTTTTGGATGTGAAGTCGATAAATCGGATGAGAGTCAGTCAACAGCCGACGTCAATTGAACAGTCCCGGAGCGTCAAGCGATCCTGAACCATGAGTTGTCGTCATCTGCCTGCTCGGTACGACCGGTATCTGCCAGGCCCTCATGATTAGAAGCCGGTGGTTCGAAGAAACCAAGCATGCCGGGCGCATCCTTCTCCTGAGCGTGGTTCTAGCTCCCGGTCTGTGTCCGGCTCAGGATACTTCATGGGAGCGCCTCTCTGATGGCTTAACGGTTTCCGTATGGAACCCCGGAGACGCTTGTCCTACCGTGCCGAGCATGCTGACTGTCGATATGGATCCGGAACGGACGAAGTTTTCTGTTCATCATTATGCTCAGGAAGGTCTTTCAGAGCCGCCTAGAATGGACGAATGGCAGAAACGAACAGGCCATCATGTATTATTCAATGCGGGGTTGTTCCGTGAAAACTTCGCCTATCTTGGTCTTCTCTATAAGGATGGGCGTCCGTTGGGAGGCCGACGTCACGCGTCGTGGCAGGGGTTATTTGTCGCCGAACCCTCCGCCTCGGGGTTGCAAAAGGCGCGGATCCTTGATCTGGCGGCAGAGAGTTTCGACGAAGAACAGCCGCGTTACCGTGAAGCGGCACAGGCTTTGATGCTTCTGGACCTAACCGGTAAGATCCGCGTTCGTGAAAGCGGGAAGCATGCTTATCAGACGATAGTCGCTGAAACGGATACCGGGCACATTCTTCTCCTCAGGAGTCTCGGAGCCGTTCGTTTATACGACGTTGGTCGGTGTTTTAAGGAGACGCTTCCTTCTGTACGTCAAGCGATGGCTATGGACGGAGGATCTTCTTCGGAAATCCGCATTTTGGAGTCGCTGTGGGAAAAGGATCTGCAGGTACAAGAACACGCTTCCTGGAAGAGTCTGTTCGGAGGAAGCACGGGTTCTCATATTCCGTTGCCGACAGTGATTGGAGCCAGTCCAAGATAATGGGAAAATGTTGGTTCAAAATTGTCGTGGCAGCGGCGTGCCTAGCGATGGGAGGATGTGCCGACGGCGCAAAGCTGGTTCAGCAACACGACAGAGGTGGAGTCGTCATCTATCCTTTTAAGGAAGGACAGGGCCCTATGCTCTCCTCCTTCCGCAAGGATGCCCTTGACCTCATGAAAACGAAATGTAGCGACAGATCCTACAGCATCGTTCGCGAGGGAGAAACCAAAGGGCGCACTCGGGTCGTAAGCCCACTTGATGGGGCGCAAGAATTGGTAGAAGAGCGGCGGTGGGGAATTCAGTTCGAGTGCAAATGAATGGAGCGGAACGCATAAGCTAGGCAGGTTGGCCCTCGTCCTTTTTCACCGTGCTCATGAGATCCTGAATAGTTAAGAGACTGATGAGCTGAACCTTTTCTCTTTCTACGCGTGCTCTCCCGCCTTGCTCTTGACGATCGACAATGACTAATGCATGATCGACCCGAAGCCCGGCCTCTCGTGCGACTCCCGTCGCTTTCAGCAACGACCCACCGCTCGTGAGTACATCATCGACGATCAGTGCTCGATCGCCGGGACGAATGCTGCCCTCGATCAACTTTCCCAGTCCATGATCTTTCGGCTGCTTGCGAACGACGAATGTCCGCCAGAGCCGCCGCCGAGACGCAGCGCAGGCAAAATCTGAAATGGTTACGGCAATCGGGATGGCTCCGAGTTCGAGGCCGCCTAGACAATCGAATTCAATGTCCGTAAGGGCCTCATAGGCCAGTTGAGCGACCAGACGACGCGCTTCCGGATACGCCATGAGGGCGCGGCAATCGACATAAAAAGGGCTGATCTCGCCGGAAGCGAGCTTGAATCCCTTGTCGCGATCCCATTTAAATGATTCAGTAGCAGAGAACGCTTTTGCCAGTTGCTCTCGAACCGTCACGAGAGGTCCTCCTCTTGTCGTGTCCGCTCGTGCCGGCATTCTACACTGCCTAGCCGGCTGCCGATAGACCTTTTCACCGATCCGAGTGAGAGGCCATCGTGGAGAAGCGACGAATCTGCTCGGCTAATGTGTTGGCGACCAATTCGAGATCAAAGGGCCAGGCATACCGGAGTACCACGCCGGGATGTTCTGACCGGAGATGCTCAACGATCTCAGGTATCTCGATTTCCGAATGAGAACCTCCGGGAGTAAACATGGTGGTCACCACAGTGATTTCAGTGGCCCCCTGTTCAATGAGATGTTCTACCGCCTCTTTCAAGGTTGGAGCACAGAACTCGTTATAGGCCAGTCCGAATAAGATACCATTGAGTTGCGGCTGTAATCGTGCTGCGACGGCTTGAAGTCCGGATTGGTAAGGATCGGTCGATGGCGTCCTGGGCCAACGTCGGATCTTCATATCCAATTCGAGTTCTTCAGCGGATGGCGGTTGTTTGGCCGCGCGGCGCTGGGCTTCCAGCCGCTTCAACCGCGTCACCAAATCCTGCGGGCAATCCTGAGGGATTCCGCCGTGTCCCACAAGAATGACTCCTTGCTTCTGTGTCACCATGCCCCCTACACGTGGCCTCGAAGCGTCAATTCTTTTGGATGCGGATTGAGGTACACCTGATCGCGAATAGAGTCGACATTGAACATTCGGACATAGTGCTTGATCAGCGTCAATGGAACGATCAAGGGAGTGAGCCCTCGATGGTAGTCGTCGATCACGCCTAAGAGCTCGGCCTTTTCGTGTGTCTTCAATCTACTTTTGAAGTAGCTCACGATATGGTGCAACACGTTCACGTGCTTGCGGACCGTTGCTTTTACAGCCAAGGTCTTCATAAATAATGCACCGTACCTCACCGCCAATTCGTTGGGTCTATAACGATTCGCTTGACCGACCAGCCGGCCCATCGCTTCATAATGTGATTGGCTGTGGGACAAAAGCAGATACTTGTGAATGGTATGAAAGCGTATCAGAGCCTGTTTGGTAACGCCGTAAAGCATCAAATCTTGGAATCGGCGATAGCAAAATACCCGTTCGATGAAGTTTTCTCTGAGCGCGGGGTCGTAGAGCCGCACTTCGTCTTCGATGGGAATGAGAGGAAACCGATCTCCAAAAGCCTGCGCGAAGATCCCGGAGCCCGTATGGCTCGGCATGCCTTTTTCGGTATACAAACGAACTCGCTCGACACCGCAGCTGGGCGATCCCTTCTTGAAGACGAATCCCGAGAGGCCCAGTTTGTTCAAGGACTCGAGACGTTCCTCAATCATCGTGTTCATCGTTTCGGTATGATCGTGCTTACTTGTGATCGTCATCAACCGAGGATGCTGCGAATCTCCCACCAACCGCATGGGTTCACGCGGGGTGCCCAGTCCCGCTTCAACCTCGGGACAGACCGGTACCCATTCAACATAGCGGCCCAGTACAACTGTTAAAAAATGGTCCCGCTTGTGTCCGCCATCGAAACGAACTTCATCACCAAGGAGGCACCTGCTGATGCCTAGGCGGATCGGGGAATCCGTCATCTCATCACCTGAGACCTGGTCGAGGTATTCCTGACATGCCTGCCGATGATCCAATCCTCGAAAGCAATGGTAGATTGCCGCTAGTCATGCCGCTCTCCGGGCAGCTGTCGTTCCTATGAGGATGGCTTGCAAGGCGGGCTCCAGCGTTGGATATTGAAACGTATAGCCTCCCGCCATTGCTTTCACAGGAATCACGCGCTGGCCGGTGGTCATCAATGTCCCCAACTCCCCAAGAAGAGCATCCAAGACAAACCGTGGAACGGGCAGCCAAGATGGTCTGTGAATCACTCGCCCAAGGACCTCACAGAACGTCTTCATCGTTACAGGCTCTGGGGCCACGGCATTGAGAGGCCCTGAAAGATCAGTGTTGGCTAAAGCCCATTCAATGAGACCGATATGGTCCCATCGATGAATCCAGGAGACCCACTGTGTCCCGGGCAGGATGGGACCGCCTGCGAACAATCTGAACGGCAACACCATTTTGGCCAATGCACCACCGTCCGTTTCCAAGACCATGCCGGTCCGCACAATGACCACGCGAGTCCCAAATTCTGCGGCGCTCATCGCTTCCGCCTCCCAGGCAAGACAAAGCTCCGCAAGAAATCCGGTGCCGCGAGCAGACCCTTCGTGCAATAGGCGGTCGTCGCTTGCGCCGTAATAACCGATGCCGGAGGCGCTGATGAACGTTGCGGGTCTAGAGGACCGGCGCGACATGGCTCTGACCAGTAATCGGGTGGTGAGTACGCGACTGTCGGTGATGAGTCGCTTACGTGAGTCGGTCCAGCGTGCCTCGGCAATCGGGGCACCAGCGAGGTTGATGACCGCATCCGCTCCTTCAAGAGCCTGTTCCCAGGGTCCGATGTCCCGGGCGTTCCATTCCACTGAGTTTATATGTACGTCAGGCCGGTGAAGCACCTGTCCCGTATGTCTGGTCAGCACGCTGACTGTGTGGTCTCCGTTCATGAGCGCGGCGCATAACGCCCGCCCAATGAATCCTGTACCTCCAGCTATGACAATGTTCATGGGCTTGTCTCCTAACAAGGCACAGTCCATCACGAGTATGTGCTCAAGCTGGGATCATTTGTCATCCTGCTTGATCGGCCCACGAACGCACCAGACCGGATACGTATATATTTTGATGAAGCTCAGCACGTTGCCGAGGAAGGCGTCTACGTACCGCGCATATGATGGTTGGTTGGCTTCCGGGACGACCGTCCAATAGGATGTGGGCTGGATGTTCAAGAATGGATGTCCTGGCGGGATATTCGGGATAGGTGAGTCCACTGCTGGACCCACGAGACTACGCATTTCGGCCGGCGCCGGCAGACGCCAGCCTTTTTGACCGCCCGTCATTCGGGTCGTGCATGTGACACGGGCTTCGTTCCATGTCACGGGCGTTGCTGTTGGAGAAAGCTCCCAGATGAGGTTTGTATCCTTATCGAGAACCGCATCATTGTTGAAGTCGGGCAAAATCATGAACCGCTGGGCGGCTGGATGCGCCTGTTGCCAATTCTCGATGATGGCGGCGACGATTTGTTCTTTTCCTTGTGTCTGAGATTTGATCTGCGTGTATGCCAACAGGAAAAATGCACCTATCGCGACTATCGCGGCGACGATTCCCCGCAAGCTTGCCCATCCAGGTGGTCTCATGCTGCTCTCGACAAAAGAAATATCCTACGCTGCAGGATGCAACAGGATCAATGTTGCTAGAGTTGGACTTGCCGGCAGGTCAACATATATGCATTTCATGAAAAGTAATGAGGACAGGCAGAATGAATGAGATAACGCATTGAAAAGACAGTAATTAGCGGCCGGAGAGCTAATGAAATTATTGGTTGGTATTGGCCTATCGACTTAAGGTAACATATCCGTTGGTCGGTTAATGTCGGGTGTGGGAGAAGAGAGATTCGAGGGTAGGTATTATACGTAAGAAGGATGAAAGTAGGGCGTCATTATCAATAAACCAAGGGGAGGTCACGCTATGGCAAGCGATCGAGGGTATGACATCTCGCAGTGGTACGACTCGAAGCCGGTGAAAATCGGCTGGTTGGCGATCTTGGGAATCGGGGTCTTCTGGGTGCTGTACCAGCGGGCGTTCGGGTACTCGCACGGGTTGGACTCCATGACCCCGGAGTTTGATTCGGTATGGATGGGGCTGTGGCGGTTTAACATTTTGGCGAACGCGGTGTTTTTTGCGGTGACCATTGGCTGGATCTGGGTGACGCGGGACCGGAACCTGGCGAACCTGGACCACAAGCTGGAGCTGAAGCGGTACTTTTACTGGATGGGGTGGTTGGTGTGCTACATCTGGGGCGTGTACTATGCGGGGAGCTACACGTTGGAGCAGGATGCGGCGTGGCACCAAGTGATCATCCGGGACACGAGCTTCACGGCGAGCCACATTGTGGCGTTCTACGGGACGTTCCCGTTGTACATCACGTGCGGGGTGGCGAGTTATCTGTATGCACAGACGCGGCTGCCGTTGTACGCGCAGGCGACGTCGTTTCCGTTGGTGGCGGCGGTGGTGGGGCCGATGTTCATTCTGCCGAACGTGGGGTTGAACGAGTGGGGCCATGCGTTCTGGTTTGTGGATGAGCTGTTTTCGGCGCCGTTGCACTGGGGCTTCGTGACGTTGGGGTGGTGCGGGTTGTTCGGGGCCGCGGGTGGCGTGGCGGCGCAGATCGTGAGCCGGATGTCGAATCTGGCGGACGTGATCTGGAACAACGCGCCGAAGAGCATCCTGGATCCGTTCCCCAGCCAGGTGAACCCTAACGCCAAGGCAGGGTACTAAGCAGCAAGGGGCCGAGTGTGAGAGAGCGGCCCGGAATTCCCGTTCAGGGAATTCCGGGCCGGTTTTTTGTAAGCCAAAAAATTTCTATAAATTTCTATAACTGAGAGCCTTCTCCTCTTGCACATAGCAATTTTTCCTGCCTAGAATAGTTAGTCGTCAAACCGCTATTGATCCGAAGAGTTGCTGCTATCTGGAAGGAGGCGTTATATGTCTGGTGAACGCACTTGTCCGACCTGCAATACTGAGAAGGTACAACAGATCAGCGACATTCTCCGTCAGACGCCGTCGAGGGAAGCATTAGCCCAGCTGCCGACCTCCTACCATCCTCCAAAGGCACCGTGGGCCTACCTCCAGGGATTTTTCCTCGGTATACCCGTGAACGCTGCTGTGATGCTGAGCCTGGCCTCTCCGCAGGGATCGGAGTCCGAGATGGCAATAGCCGACTTAGCGTCTTCTGTCGCCTTCCTAGGTGTATGGGTGGGGTATGGAACTCTGAAAACCAAGAACTACACTCAGAAGCTTAATGAATGGAAGGATACAATCGCGTCGAAGTTCCTGTGCCGAAAATGCAGTCATGCGTTTGAAGGGTAGACCTCTGCTGCAGTATTCTTCGGCAGGTTCTTCGTACCGGCGCTCGCTCACGACGTCTTGTTTCGGGTGGTCAGGCGTAGCGTGATCGGGAATACCATAACATAAAACAAGAGGAACCCGCCCAGCATGAGCTGACCGCGGACCTGTATGAGATCTGCGATGGTGTCATGGCCTTGCATCCAGAGATGCCTGGTCATTAGATCGCATGCAAACCCCGCGATGATCAGCGCATACCAGAATCGCCACCGTCGCGATGTGTACAGCACCTGCTCTCGCCGATGGATGAGAAGGACCTGAGCGAGAATTCCTGCAATGACGAGGTATTCGGTCCACTGAGAAATCCCGACAGAGCCTACCAGCATGATCCAGACGA
Organism: Nitrospira sp.; assembly: GCA_030123625.1. Lineage (NCBI taxonomy): Bacteria > Pseudomonadati > Nitrospirota > Nitrospiria > Nitrospirales > Nitrospiraceae > Nitrospira > Nitrospira sp. The sequence continues at coordinate 2,019,554 of CP126121.1, read as the reverse complement.
AGGTCGTGACGAAAATCAAAATGCTCCCAAACAGAAATCCTCGTCGCGATTCCGAGAGGCTCGTGCCGATGCTTTCCATCCCTTAGCCGACCAGGCATGTGTTGTGTTTTTTGGTGCCGTTTGCCCAGATGGCGGCCACCAACCGATTCATGGGCTCCAGTATGAGGGAGTCCATGCCTCTTCGACACCGTCCATGACGCAGTTGAGGATTTTAGCAGACAATCCTGCAAAGGAACTGGTGTCCCCAACGGGATTTGAACCCGTGTTACTGCCTTGAAAGGGCAATGTCCTAGGCCAGGCTAGACGATGGGGACGTGCCACTATGGGTAAGAGAACAGCACACATACCACACTCATAGCTGCCCTGTCACTAGAATTGCTCCACCGTCTGGAAACCTCGTTGGTACGTAAAAGGAACGAGAGTGAACGAGGGCGATCAGCTAATGAACAGGTTTATAGGACGGCAACTCCATTTCCATTCCTTTGAGAGTGCGGTAAGCCCGGTCTTTCTGCGACAGAATAGGCTCACTGATCGGCCAGACAATTCCCAAAACCGGATCGTTCCACAAGATGCCTCGTTCATCTTCCGGCGAATAATAAGCCGTGCACTTATACAGGAACGTCGCCGTCTCGCTCGTGACACAAAAACCATGAGCGCATCCCGGAGGAATGTACATTTGGTGAAGGTTTTTACCCGACAGCTCGGTCGCATACCATTTTCCGAACGTCGGCGAGCCCTTTCGAATATCGACGACGACGTCGTATACAGTTCCCTCAAGGGCCATGACGAGTTTCCCTTGAGCCTGCGGTTCCTGAAAATGCAGGCCCCGCACCGTGTTTCGGACGGAGCGTGAGCAGTTATCTTGGACGAAGTGCTCAGTAATACCTGCGTCCGAGTAACGCTGCGCGTGATATGTTTCCACGAAGCACCCTCGCTGATCCGACATGACAGACGGTTCCAACAAGAGCACACCAGGAATGTCAATTGACGTCACACGCACGGTATTCTCTATTCATGGCTCGGGATTGGATCCCCGAGGTAGATGACTGGGAGGATCGACGGTTGTAGGACGATCGGGATACAATTGCCCCAATCGGTCGATCAAGGGAAGAGCTTCAGGTGAGCTGTTCATGCGAGCCGCACTCACCGGATGATCCCATACTAGGGTAGTGATGTTGGCATCGAGGAGAAGTGATCGGATCGTAGCAGCGCAGGCATCGAGCGTGAGTTCCGTTCCCCCTCGTAGATCAAGAACGCGTTCTTTGGGGTCCGTGGGCGGCGCGTCGGTGTGAAGGAGTGTCCAGCAGCGATCAAAGATAGTCTGTCGCAGTTCTTGCGAAACATTGATCGTCGTCAGGTCTGCCGTGCAGAGTGCCGACACGAACAGGACGAATTGGAGATCAGGCATTTCTGGGTTTTGAACATCGAGAGACGGCATAGCTCCTATTATCAGGAGAAAATGCATGGCGAGTCAACTTTCGTAGAACCAGAAAGTTCGGAACGTTTATATATTATGATGAGGAACGACGGATATGGTGACCATCGTCTTGACCGGACAATTGCAAACCGTGGACGGCGAATGTGATCTAGCCTGCGAAATTGATCGGTCGATGTCGGTTCGCCAGCTGATCCAGCGACAAGGAATTCAGCTTCGGCACCTGCTGCAGCTGCTGCGGGAGAAGAAAGTGCTCGTGACGATCAATAAGAAGATCGCCAGCGAGGACTCACTCGTTCAGGACGGAGACGCGATTCGCCTGATCGGACACGACGGAATGGGGAACAGCGGGCTTGGACCATCGCATCCCTAAATGTAGCGAATGAATGAGGGGTCGAGACTCCATAAGGTCTCGACCCCTCTTGTATCTTCCACACGCAGCGGATGATTCAAACTGGCCTGGATCAGGCGCTGCGATGGTGAAGGATGGATACTCTTTATTTCTTGCCGAGAATCGAGTCTTTCGCTGCCTTCGCGACACGGAACTTGACCACTCGTTTTGCCGGAATCTTGATTTCTTCACCGGTTTGAGGATTGCGCCCGATGCGCGCCTTGCGGTTAGCCAGCTTCAGCTTGCCGATACCGGGCACCGTGAAGACATTCTTGGCTTCACGATAGGCCAGAGCCGCCAGATCATCAAGGATCTGAACCGCCCCTTTCTTCGTGATGCCGGCTTTCCCGGCGAGGTAATCTGCAATCTGCGATTTCGTCATTGATTTTGCCATTCGTGAACCTCCTTGGGCTAAGGGATAAAGTAAATCGATATGTCGCCTGACGCGCCTCGTGTAAACAACCTGGCTGGTTTGGGTTGACGGTGTGCGTGCTTGTGCCCACATCGTGAAAACCCGCGAGAGTGTAGCCAAGAGTCGGAAGAGTGTCAACGAGAAAAACGCGCATCTGGCGTGGAGAAATGCACGCACTGCCTCTTGCGGTTTAAGCAAATGGAAGGGTAGAGTAGAGCTATATGGACCGTGCAAATCGACATAAAGGGCTCTTGACGATGGTGAAAGCGCATGGGTAAAGAACTACCTATATTACCCTTAGGTGGCACCGGCCAGCACACCGAACAGCTCGAAAGCTTTCTCTATTCACGAGTGTTTTGTCAAAGAGAAAATTCTCCTCCGCTCCGGCTGTTGATCGATTTTCTGAAATCCCGAGGCCAAGATCCTATTGTCCCGCCCAACCTGGAGCAAGAAGCCCTGGAGGAATGGGCCTGGGTGCAAGTGGCTTTGAGTTACGATCGCGAGCGTAAGCCCGTCCATCTCTTTTGCGTACGTGATCGCGGCAGCTATCGAGATGTCCTTGACCAGGAGAAAAAGCTTTTTCTGGACCTTCTTACCGTTCACTCTGATATCGAAGCGCAACTCGCGATTGAATATGTGACTCGTTGTCGATTTATCCTGACGACACGTATGGCGGAGAACGATGTGACCGATGAGGGTTATGATTTCAATGGGTGGATCCTCGAGTTCTATCAGGAGCAGTGCAACGGAATCGTTCAAATCGATAAGCAGGGCTTCTACTCTCCCAAAGGCGAACTGATCGTGGATCTGTCGGTCTCGGACGAAGACTAACGTGTCAGGGACGCTCCACTTTCCCTCCACGCTGTTTGATAAAACTGCTCGGTGGTTTGAGCGGGTGAATGCTTTTCTTCTTGGGAGCCTTCCTTGTACCCAAGGTTGCGCCGGCTGTTGTGTTGGGCTGTTTCCCGTGACCATTCTGGACCGGCACGAGATTCAGCGTGGTCTCCGAAGGCTTCCGGATGAGCCGCGGAAAAGGATCGAACGAACAGCAGCAGAGCAAGTCACTGCGCTGACAGCCGCCGCGCCGCAACTGAACGCGAGTCGTTTCATCGATCAGTGGGCGGAGGAGGATATTGATCGGATCATCCAACGGTTCGAAGCATGGCCTTGTCCGGCCTTGGAACAGAATGGAACCTGTGGCCTCTATGAGTTTCGGCCGCTGGTCTGTCGTTCCATGGGAGTTCCCCAGGATGATGGAATTTGCGTCGGTGGCGCCTGTGCTGTGCAAACAGCCGTCCCACTTATTCGGGTCTCAAAAGCCTTTCGGGAAGAAGAGAATCATCTCGCTGGGATAGAAGCAGAGGAAATCGAGGCGTTACGCCTCCGAACAGGAATCGTGGGTGAAGAGGTGTTCCTGCCCTATGCTTTCATACGGAGTCTTGAGATAGAAGACGCCGTAGTGGGATCGAGATCGAACAGCATCGGATCCATGGCGACAGCAACATGACACACGCAGAATGCGCGCTAGACAGCTTATTTCTCGCTATGCTAAGGTGACGTTCCTTGGTTGCGAGAGCGCCTGTAGCTCAGCTGGATAGAGCATCAGCCTCCGGAGCTGAGGGCCACAGGTTCAAATCCTGTCAGGCGCACCAAAACTACATACCAACGCCCGGTTGAGGTTGAGGGAGTCTACGAGCTGGTTCCCTTTTCAACCTGAACCTCAACCTTTCTTCAATCCGGTGGGGCCGTTAGCTCAGTTGGTAGAGCAGCTGACTCTTAATCAGCGGGCCGTAGGTTCGACCCCTACACGGCCCACCAAATTCTTCAATGACTTCCGATTTCTGCTTCTCGAAGCCTGGCAGCTTGGCGCGCATTCACCACCTGCTTGAAGAGATCCCAATGCCATCGCTCATCGGCCTCTGAAACCACCCCCCAATCGCATCCGGGAAACAACCAATTGAACGTTGAACGCGTTCGGCCATTTCCGCTCAGGCTCGCCCTAGGCATTCCCCTAGTATTTCACTTCATTGATCTATGTATAAGTAATTGGGCCTGGTGAACCTCCTAGTTAGCCACTTCGAATCTTGGCGTACCAGCAGGGGAACCTATGAGTCAGTTGTTTTCTCGAGCTCGAGATAGTGAGCTCTCACCGGTAAGCCGCTACGCAATCGCTATTTTCTGTGCAACAGGGTCCGTTTTACTTCGATGGGCAATGGATCCCTTTGTGGGTGAATATCTACCGCTAGCAACGATTTATGGATTTGTCGCTGCTGCATGCTGGTACGGGGGAATAGGGCCCGCCATTCTCACAACGATCTTGAGCTATTTTGCTGCTCACTGGCTTTTTATCGAGCCGAGATACCAATTCCTCTTTAGCACACCGGAATATTGGGGAGCAGGAATGTACGTCTTCAGTTGCCTAGTCCTTATCGCTCTCGGCGACGGGATGCGACGTGCGCACTTTCGCGCCTTGGAGCACGCCGCATTAGCCACCGAGCGCGAACGGTCACTGAAAGATGCTCAAGCCAAACTTCAGATATTGGCAACAGAATTAGAGGGACAAGTCGAGCAACGTACCACCGAATTAGCCGAATCCCGGCAGCGACTTCGTAACTTGGCCAATGAAGTACAGGTCTATGAGGAGCAAGAGCGGAAACGATTAGCGAGTGAGCTTCATGATTATCTCGCTCAAACGTTGGCCCTTGGCAGGATGAAGATTTCGCAACTCCGCCCATCATTAGGTTCTTTGCGCCCCGAAGTAAGCGCTGGAATCGCGCAATTGGACAATCTCTTTAAGGACGCCATTCAGTTTACGCGTTCACTGATGGACGAATTGAGCCCCCGCGTTCTCCATGACTTTGGGTTGGAAGAGGCACTCACTTGGCTCCGAGAAGATATGCAACGTCACGGTCTTACGGTTGATATGCGTATCGCGCAGGAGCCTTCGTTACCAAGTGATGAGGCCCTGTTCGTCTTTCGATCTGTTCGTGAACTCTTGATGAATGTAATCAAGCATGCAAAGACCGATCGTGCAATTGTAAACGTATGGGCAGATGAGAGCTCCTTTTACACCGAGGTCCACGACGAAGGGTGCGGCTTTGATCCAGAAACAATAAAGACTGCATCAGCTGAGGTGAGCTATGGATTATTCAGCGTGAGGGAACGGATCCTTGCAATGGGAGGTTGTCTGCAACTGAAGAGCGAGGTCGGTACGGGAAGCACAATCACACTTACCTTTCCCTTATCGCCTAATAGATCTAATGGACATCAACATGTGGCAGTCAAAGCTCCCGTTTCTTAATTCTTCGCGCGATTGGACCATCACCCCTTCCTGTCTCCTTCGCAAGTTCGACAGTAATAGGCCAAACTGGTGGCTGAACTATCGTGTCTGATCTGTTTTGATCGGATTTCTACCCCCTCGATTTCTCTATAAGTGATTGAGATTTAACGAATGAGGGCGGATCGTGACCTATAGTCTCGTAGGCTGAAGTGTTTTCAAGTCTCGCGTCTCTGTCCTCGACTTGGCACCGCATTGGAACCATGACAAAAAGATCCCCGCAAAGCTGACTCTTAGAGAAGGTGAGCTGATCAGTGTCTCTAGACGACCGATACGGCCGACACCTTCCGTGGTTGGAGCCTCATGCTGATGCCGCCTTTCGGTCGAAGGGTCACCATGAGATGGGGTTCGACGTGGTCTTGCGCCAGCTGGAGGTCATAGCGACGACCGATTAATGCCAGCAACAGAGGCCCTTCAACTGACGCGAAATGAATTCCTACACAGGCACGCGGACCTGCGCCGAACGGGAGATAAGCATATCGGGCAGCCTGTCGCTCGCCGTCCAGCCAGCGCTCCGGCTGAAATTGCTCAGGATTCTGCCAGAAATCTGGATGTCTGTGCAGATTGTATGTGCCGACTAAGACAAACGCGCCTTCCGGCAGTGACAACCCACCGACTGTGGTGCCGGTTGCGGCTTTGCGGTGGACCGCCGGGGCAGGCGGATAAAGACGGAGTGATTCATCAAAGACGGCCCGAGTATAGGGCAGCTGCTGAAGGTCATCGGCATTCGGTGTCTTTCCCTGGAGCACCCGGTCGACTTCTTCATGAAACCGGGCCTTTGCCTCAGGGTGGGTGGCCAAAAGATACCAGGTCCAGGCGAGGGCGTTCGCGGTGGTCTCATGTCCCGCAGCAAAGATGGTTAAGGCTTCATCACGCAGTTCCTGATCACTCAGTCCCTTACCGGTCTCTTCATCCCGCGCCTGGAGTAGCAGATCAAGGAGGTCGGCATGCTGCACGCCGCTTCGTCGCCGTTCAGCGAGCAAGCCATACATCAGCCCGTCCATGAACTGCATCACGGAACGAAATTCACGGTTGCGTGCGGTGGGTACCCACAGCGGGAGGGACAGGGGATTACTGAACGAGTCGAAGGCGTATTTGATGCTCACCTGTAGCGCATGGCTGATTCGGTCGATGTGTTGGGTCATACTGGTGCTGAACATCGTTTGGGAGATCACCTCAAGGGCCAGCTGCATCATTTCTGCAGCGATGTCGATCGTACGGTCCGGCTGATTTCCCCATGCGGCAATCCGCTGTTCCCCGACCTGGGCCATGCGATTAGCCATGGCCGCCATCCGAGAGCGGTGAAAGATCGGCTGGATGATGCGGCGATGACGTTTCCAGACCTCACCGGAACTGGTCACCAAGCCATTCCCTAACACCAAGGCAAGACCATGTGGACGGCGAGGGTTGTACACCTTCACGAAGCGGTCCGATTGTTTGACGAGGATATCTTCGGTGAGATCGGGATGACTGAATAAATAGAACGTTTTCGGGCCGAGCCGAAAGCGCAGCGCATCGCCGTACTGACGCCACCACTCGGCCATGGTCTCTAACGGGCGCTTTTTGAACTCAGGCAGATGGCCAAGCAGCGGCACAGCGCCGGGAACATCGACCAGGGTGAAGGATGGGACCAAGTCCGGCATGAGAGAAGGGGACGGTATCACACTATGCCAAGCGCATCAAACAATCAGGGAGCAATTGTGTTGCTGATGAGGCGAATTCAAGAGAGCGTGGAGGAGTGAGCGAATCATCCTCAACGAAGTCCGACCGAGACGGTTGTGCTGTCGTCCGCCCGATGCTGCGCAGCTCTTGGGAACTGTCTCATAAGATGCTATTCTGCAGCATGGTACTTATCCACTACCGCGCCTGTTGTACCCACAGGATGTGAAGACCCTGCTCAGAACAGTACGGTCTATGGCGCGCTCCTCGCGTATTTCACAGTTTACGAAGCAAGACCTCTGGACCAGGGATCTGACGACCATGTCATTGCTCCGGCGGTTGGGTACTCAGGCGCTTCGGCTGGCCACTGCCGTCGGCATGGAGTTCCGCCATCGGCTGCTCGATGCGCGAGCCGCCGGTCTGGTCTATACGACGTTGCTGTCGTTGGTGCCGTTTCTCGCCGTGATGTTCTCGGTGCTCAAGGGCTTCGGTGTCCACCATGTGATTGAACCCTTCTTGGCCCAGACGCTGGAGCCCCTCGGCCCCAAGAGCCGGGAGATCACCACCACCATCATCGGTTTTGTCGACAATATCAAGATGGGCGTGCTGGGGATATTCGGGATTGCCGGTCTCTTCTATACGACCTACTCGCTGATCGATAAAATCGAGCAGGCCTTGAATGCCATTTGGCAGGTCAAGCAGGGACGCACCTGGGAACGCAAGTTTACCGACTATTTGAGCGCGGTCCTGGTAGGACCGGTTCTCGTCGTAAGCGCGTTCGGCTTGCTGGCGTCGCTCCAAAGCAACACTCTGGTCCAGCATCTCATAGAATTAGAGCCGTTTGGGACGCTGCTGGTGTGGAGCGGCGAAGTGATTCCCTTCTTGATGCTGTGTGCCGTATTCACCTTCTTCTACAAGATGATTCCCAATACCCATGTCCAGGTTCGCTCGGCAGTTATTGGTGGCGTGTCGGCGGCCATCCTTTGGATCATCGTCGGTGAAGCCTTTGCCAAATTCGTGGCGGCCTCCGCCAATTACAGCGCCATCTATTCGAGTTTCGCCATCCTAATGCTGTTCCTGCTGTGGCTCTACACCGGCTGGATGATTGTGCTGATTGGCGCGCAATTCTCCTTTTTCCACCAATATCCCACGGCCTATTTGTCTCGCCTGCTGTGGGAACAGGGCACGTATGTCTTCCGGGAACAACTGGCACTTAAAGTATTGCGGGTCCTCGGGCAACATTACCTCAAGGGGGATCGGCCGTTGAGGCTGCCTGAGCTGTCGAGTGAACTGAGCATGCCCTTGTCTCTGGTAGAGGAAGAGGTGGAACGTCTCGTGGAAAATGGGTTTGTGGGTCGCCTTCAGGAACCGGAAGGGGTGAGCCTCATCAAGTCGCCGGACCTGATCCTCGTGAAAGAGGTCCTGGATTCGGTCCGCAATGGAACTCCGCCGTGGATACTGCCCCACCTCGATATCAGCGACCCGGTTGCTGCCCTCTTGCACCGTCGGGATAAGGCGGTGGAACGGGCGTTGGTTGGAGAGACCGTGCAATCGCTGCTACAAGACCAACCGCCGTCCTAATGCACTGAATCCTGATCGTCTTTACGGTTGCCCCTCTGCTTGTGGCTCGTCCCGGTTTCGGCCGAATGATCGCACGTAGAGCAAGACCTGCCAGGCTTCTTCTTCAGTGAGAATGAGCGGAATGAACGGCGCCATCGCCGTGCCCTTGCTGCCGTTTTTCAAAATCCAGAAGAGCTCACCATCCGTTCTCGCAGCCTGCCAATCCTTATCGGTGAAATCGCGCGGCAAGGGACCTTTGAGAATGCCCAGTTCTATATCGTCTCCCAATCCCTTGCCGTCTCTTCCGTGGCAGGTTATACAAAAGGCCTTCCCATGAAAGAGCTGTTTCCCCTTTTCAATCGTCTCCTGAGTCGGTTGTAGGGGAGTCTTCCAAGTTTTGACTTGCTCGATTTGGTCCGCAGGCACCCGGGGTTTGAGTACGGCTTCATCTGCTCCCAACGCAGGAAACTTCCCTGAGGCGAGGATTGCCGCTGTCAATAGCGCTATGGATAGCGATCGGGACACGCACTTCTTCTCATGTCGGCCTTGTACAGTGATGGGAGGTCAGACCATACTCCCCGGAGCTCTATCGGGTGAAGACACGGCGACTTCCCCACTGTCAGCTTACTTGTCGGAATACCCTGGGAACTTGTGACCGAGGGATTGTGGGAAGCTCACCGTGCCATCGGGGAATTCCTGCCCATGCTGCCACAGATGATAGATCACACCGTCCGTCCCCGCTGCGGCTTCCGCAACCTTGGCGGCTTGGTCAGGAGGCATATCAAGGACTTGGACTCGGCCTGTCGCAATCTCTACTTTATGATCGTGGAAATGGCGGTGCCACTGAATGGCGGGAAGCTTTCGGGTAAGGTCCTTGGCGACGAAATACTCGATCCCGACCAAGGGTGCTTTTGGATCGGTCGATTCGAAGAGCAGGCATTGAAGAATCTTGTCGGAAATGCCCTTGCAGTAATGATGGTAAGGGCCGCCCGGTGTCCCGTCCGGCATCATGTGAGGCGCTTGGACATGAATATCGTATCCGACGGCTGGACTAGTCGGTTCTCCACCGATCGCCTGGTGGACAGCAAGTCCGCTACATCCCACTGCAGCCATTGCGACAAACGCTAACAGACTCTTGCTCATTGCGACAAACCTCCTGGCCTGAGGAACTTTCGCCTAGCCAATCTAGGGGAAAGAATGGCTCCTTATTCGATTGGCCATTAGAGATAGCTCATTGACAAAGGATTCGAATATTACTGGAACGCCCCTAACGGTAAAAGGTGGGCAGTGTACGGCTAAGCGGGGAGGGTTGACGAGGGTGGAGAATTGGGTCTGGTCGGTGTAATGAGTTGGTGGACTTCAGGGGTGACCATCCCCTGGGCGTCCATCATTTCAAACATCAAACAACACTTCAACCTTCCGCATACGCCCAGCAAGCGAGGATCATCGATCGGCAAATCGAGCTTTTTCGCTTGCTTAGCCGAGATAGGTTTCACATCGGTCAGAAAACTCGCACAGCACAGGACAAGGCCGCAGGTATCGATGCCACCAAGCCGTCTGGCCTCCTCGCGGACCCCGACTTGACGCATCTCGATACGCCCGCCGAAACGACGGGCCAGGTCTCGGACCAGTTCTCGGAAATCGATCCGGTCGTCGGCTGTGTAGACGAAGGTCAGTTGTCGGCGATCCATGGCCCCATAGACCTCGACCAATTTGAGATGGATACCACGTTCCATCGCTTTGGTTCGGCAATAAGTAGCCGCCTCCTGGGAGAGTTGCTCAAGCCGGGCTATTAACGCCGTTTCTTCCGTGTTAGGCTTGCGTAAAATGGATTTCATCGCCCGCATGGGCGGAATAAAGGGTGTCAAATAGGGCTCCGTGTAGACGATCCCATACGTGATTTCACCTTCCACTTCGAGCAAGACAGGGTCTCCGGTGCGCAATGACACACCGGCTGAGTCCAACTTCTTGACCTCTCCCCGGTTCCTGACCTTCACTCCAACCAAGCGGACACAAGTGGGATAGATGTGAGCAAATTCTTCGGCAAGGGTGGATTCCATAGGCCGATCATACACAAAATTATCTCACGAGGGAACTGCTAAGGCGCTGCAGTGGTTGAATCCAGCCTCAACCATTCCCAAGACGTAGAAGCCACTAAGACATGGAAAAACATGGAGAAAATGGTCAACACTCGGCCTGCCTTGTTATGGTAGGCTAAGTCAGCGGTCGGAGGAAGATGGAGTGAACGATGGGGACAATGGTCAGAGAACGAAGAAAGATGTTGCGCATTCCCAATCAAGTTGTCCTTCCGTTCGGTTACCGGATTTCGGTTCGACAGTTATCCGACGCGGAAATGGACAAGCGCGATGCGAATGCTGATGGAATTTGGGATGATGATACGAAGACCATCTACGTACGGAAGCGACTTCCTGTCACTCGCCGCCGATATATTCTTGCACACGAGCTTGGCCACGCCTGGTTGGACTGGCAACATCGGTATATGGACGATGGAAAGGCCAGTACTTAGTCCGAAGAGCGACTAGGCATTTACGAGGCTGGTGATGTGGATCCACTCCAGTGGAGTAACCGGCTGAACTGAGAGACGAGACCCCTTTTTCAATAACACCATTCCTTTCAGCTTGCCCTCTTTCCGCAATTCGTCCAGGGACAATGGGCGAGCAAATTTGCGAACATACCTGATATCGACCATATCCCACCTTGGGGCGGATGGTTTGCTCTCCGGGTCGTAATGCTTGTCCTTCCTGTCGAATTGTGTGGGATCAGGATAGGCGGTTTTGACGACCTCAACAATACCCACGACCGCCGGGGGATTGATGTTGCTGTGATAGAACAGGACCTGATCGCCGACTACCATGCTGCGCATGAAATTGCGGGCTTGATAGTTGCGTACTCCGTCCCAAGAAGTTGTCTTGTTGGGAGATCGTACCAAGTCATCAATCGAGAAGGTGGAGGGCTCCGACTTCATCAACCAATATCGTTTTGATTCCATTCCGTCTCTTCTTCTGAACGCCGTGCAAGTAAATGCTTTAATACATGTCCCAGTTTCGTAACGGAAGCAAGAGGTTATTCAGAGCGAAGATTTCTCCGCTACAACAGTGTCCGTACGCTGGTCTGTGTGAGAAAAAGTGGATTCTCAGGACCTTCAGTCATCACTGGAACTAATGTGACGATAGATCGTTCGTCTGGACTCTTTGCCGGTTCGGCACGCCCTCTGCCGGTTCGCAGGCTGCGGACGGGGATCAGGATGAGCCCCCAAACACTATATGATAACCAGAGAAGCTGCATTAATTTCTTCTCATGAACGGGACTCAATAAACTGAATCAGAGCCTGATAGGTCAGCTCCCTTGTTTGAGCTTTCGTCATGCTCCGGCCATTCAGGTTTCCTTCCAGCCAGACATGATTAGAGATCGGTTTCACTGCTTCGTTACAGAGAGTCCACATGTCATGGAGAAAACATTCCGGTAAGCCTACTTGGATGCCTTCCGATTCGATGCGATCGTCCAGCAGGGCGAGGAGGTCGGAAAATGCCTGATCGGGACGATACGGCAGAGGAGTAAAGCCGAACTGTTCTTGGGAATGCTGCTCTTGCGTTGCCTGTTCAACAAGGTCCCGCATGTACTCTTTGAGCAGACCAATAACATGGCCGGAAAATACAATTGGTTGTTCCATACGTTATTATCGAGTTTCTTTATGGAAGGAGCAAGATCACTGAGCTGGAAGAGGGAATAATGCAAGGCGACGATGAGAGAGAATCATTTTGTGTGGAGCAGAAAATGAGAGGTGGTGGTTGGGCGGGGGTACACCTCGCTGACTCGGTATGAGCGACGACCTCTCGTTGACTATCTCATGTTCGGCAGGGTCGGTGTACCCGCGCACCATAAACTCTACACCTTTTTATGAGACGCACAAGGCCCAAAGATGGCCTTATGTGTGAGTCCATTTGGGGTAGGGCAAACGAACCGGTAGGATCTGCCGGTGTCACCGTTTCGCATAGATCGGACATAAGCCATAACGACAAGAGGGTGAATCAACTAGAGGCACACCTTTGCCACAGTATAAGCGTCACGGTGCCATGGCTCTTGATTCAGTGTTCAGCGACATATTAACTTTACCTGCTCCATTGATGGTAGACTTCAATAGGTTTTCAAAGTTCGTTGCGAAGAAGGTTTCTGCACAACTGAGCACTTCCAAATCGGCTCATTCATTCAAGTCGTATTGACGCTGACTCCTGACAGCATCGGGCGAGGGTATCTTCAGAGAAGAAGAGGAGAGATTGCATGCAAAAACCCGTGGTGGTGTGTTTGGATCTAGAAGGGGTACTCGTTCCGGAAATCTGGATCAATGTGGCAGTGAAAACAGGTATTGATGATTTGAAGGTCACGACCCGTGAGATGCCGGATTACGACAAACTCATGAGGCAGCGGTTGGACATACTGGATCGGCAGGCATTGAAGATCGGCGACATTCAAGCAGTGATTGCAAAAATGGGTCCTTTAGAAGGGGCGGCTGACTTCCTCGCATGGCTGCGGGAGCGCTATCAGGTGATTATTTTGTCAGACACGTTCTATCAGTTCGTTCAGCCTCTTATGCGACAGTTGGGTTTTCCGACGCTCTTTTGCAATCAGTTGGAAATTGAAGGAAATGGCCGCATCGTGAACTATCGCATGAGAATGCAGAATCCAAAGAAGCATGCGGTAGCTGCCCTCAAATCGCTGAACTTCTTCACGATGGCTGCCGGTGATTCGTACAACGACACTGCGATGTTGGGCGAAGCCGATGCCGGGTTTTTCTTTCGGCCGCCCGATCATTTACCGAAGGAATTTCCTGAATTTCCTGTGACGCAGAACTATGGAGAACTTCAGGAACAATTCGTTCAAGCGGCCATATAGAGAGCGGATGGATTAGCCGGCGATTAGGAGCTCTGATTGGCGGCAGGTCGGCAAGCGGCTGGTTTTTGGTCTGTTGATGCGCTGGATTCCGACTGACAGAGCTCTAAAAATTGATCCAGAGCTGGGCATAAGCCCAATCTTGTCCGACGGCTCGCCGTCCTAAATTCCGTGCGATATAGGAACCAGGCCATAGATGGCCGTAGCCTGTTTGAAAGGCGACCATGCCGTTCATAAAGAAGTGCGTCCAAACGAAATCGATTTCGTCCCCGATATGAGTTTCCGTGTTATCCGGTTTCGAGAACACATAGACTCCTTGGCTTGCGCGATACCAGTTATCTCGAGCATTGGCCAAGTGGAGATTCGTATACCAAATTTCGATATGATCATTGGATGAGGGTCTGGCTTGAAAGTTACCGGAGAAGCTCATCATGTTCTTCCATGCCATGACATCCATGTATCCCATGTGAATGTGATTCGTCGGGAAAAAGTTTTCGAACGTGTTGGCGGTCTTGCAATCGCCATAGGCGGCGTTTAACGTACAGTTTGCTCGACCGTCTCCGGAGGCATAGTCAAAATTGAAGGCGAGCCGAGGTTTCCCAGGCAGATTGAATGCTGTGTAGCCGAACCAATTTCTGGTTGCCCATGCATTGATGTGGAGACATTTTCCTTCGCCTCCGGGATCCCCGCATAGGCTGCTTGCGCTGGCAGCGGTATCTCCCATGTGCCCGAACTGATAGACCACTTCGCTGGATAGATCGAAGTATCCTTTCTTCATGGCTACCCGTCCTCCGACAGTATGACGGGTTTGATTGCCGTGTTTCGGTGTGCCGAGCCCCTGAGAAGAAATATCTCCTCCACCCAAGTTGTTTTTGTAATAGACATAGAAGGGTTCGATGAGAAATCCAGGGACCGTTTTAATTTGATTATAAAGAATGAGGAAATCGGCATCGCCGGCGGCGTTTCTTGCTTGACCTGTGCCGGCGATGTTGGGACCGCCACTTCCGACGGCAGCCCCTTGTAAAAGGTCCGTTTCCGCTGTCCGAAACCAGCCTACATGAGTATCCATGATGCTGTGGGAATACTGCACCATGACACCATCAAACGAGAAGCCTGTGTTGGCCCAATCGAAGTGGCCGAACAAACTCTGGTCGCCGAACACCAGATACTGCCGACCAGCCTTTAAGCCCAAGCCCTGTACACCGGCAAAGTTACGAATCAACATATAACCGGCTCGCACTCCCAGTGTGCAGACCGGCCTCCCACCCGGATTAGGCGTGGACCCACAGGTATGGATCGACGGGTCTCCGTTGTTCCCAGCGCCTCCGGCGCCGACAGGTGTTCCATTACCACCCCAGGTACGAGAATCAATGAATTCGAGGTAAAAATTGACGTCGGGTGACAGATCGTAGCCGAGGCCCAGACGGGTCATCTGTTGGACGAATTGATCGTTGGCGTTGCCGGCCAGGTTATTTGGCGCAATACCGGGGCGATTACATTCTCCGGCCGCTCCTATCCCTCCGCCGAAACAGACGTTGTTGCGGAATTCGGGTCGTACGCGGAGATCGGCGCGCATCCAGAGGTTTTTAATATCGAAGTTTCTGCCGATCTTTGGATCGAACGGTTCGTAGGCTTCTTTTTGAGGGATACCGCGTCCGATGACAATCGGATTGGTAATCTTTTCCCCTTCGGGCAATTCGAAGGCACTCTCGGCTGGACCGCAGAAAGTAAATAGTCCGACCACCATTGCCATGGCTGTAAGAAAGACCGTTTTCCACGGTCTTCGAACTACCGGTTTAGGAAGCATCCTTAGGGTATGCATTCTCTGAAGAGGAAAGGAGCCGAGTGGAGCAGGCCTTTCTGCATGAGGCAAAAAATGAGCAAGGAGATATGTCTATGCACTCGTCAACGAGAGGGTTCGATGAGCGGAGGAAAATAGCGGAGCGTCCCTGTTGCCCGTATCCTCTTGGTGAAACCACCGCACTGATCATTTCCGGCTATAGGTGACCTGATTTGTTAACAGACTGTGGAGTCTCCTCCGATTGTTTACCCGCGGCAGTGATTTCTTCTTCGGCTTCTTTCATAGAAGCTTGAAAGTCCTGTTCGACCATTTTGACTTCTTGTTGAATCATGTTGAGCTCAGGCTCCACCGATTTGCGCAGATCCTCCGCCGTATCTTTAAAGCCCTTAATGGCTTTGCCGACTTGGCGCCCGACTTCTGGGAGTTGTTTTGGGCCGAAGAGGAGAAAGGCTATTACCAGAATAATTAGTATCTCGCTGGCTCCCAATCCAAACATGATTCAGCTAGTAGTGGTAATACCGTTATCTCTCCACTGTCCAATCGTCACCGGAATTCTCAGGGTTTTACCCTTGTTTCACCTGTCCCGGTTGCGTCGCTTGAGGAGCGGGCGATGGCGTGGTCGCTGATTGGGCGTTGACGTGATTGGATGAGGCGGCCTGTGACTGAGCCTGCTGAGGCTGTTCGGCCGGTGTTACGTCAATTGCGTCGGCCTCGTGTACGGACTTCTTGAAGCCTTTAATGGCTTTACCGAGGCCTTCTCCCAATTGGGGAAGTTTACCCGCGCCGAAAATGATCAAGACAATGATCAAGATCAGCAGTAATTCCATCCAACCAAATGAGCCGAACATCCAAACCTCAGATTAATGCATGAACCTCTAGTCTGAACGGAGACAGTTGCCCTCCGCACCCGCAGCTCTCAAGGCTATAGGATGATTGCGGGACAAGTCAAGAAGAAGAAAGGGCTGGAGTTAGAACGGTTGGATAATGCCGCCTCCGAGAACCAGATCTCCTTCATAGAAGACGGCGGATTGGCCGGGGCTCAATGCCCGTTGAGGCTCCCGGAATTGAACACAGATGCTTGAGGAGGTCAACGGTGAAAGAATAGCAGGTGTAGGCGGTGTCGCGTAGCGGACTTTAACGTGAACTTCGGTGGGGCCTTCTAATAGTCGAGGCACAAAGATATTAAGCTCGCTCACCGTACAGTCTTGTCTGAGCAAGGATTTCTCCGGGCCGAGCATGACAGTATTGGTAATGGGGCGTACTTGTTGAACATAGAGCCGTTGTCCTGTGGCAACGCCAAGACCCCGGCGTTGTCCTGGTGTGTAGAACGCAATTCCGTCGTGTTGGCCCAACGGCTGCCCTGCCTCGTCAATAAAGAGGCCGGGTCTCTTGGCTTCGGGAACCTCTTTTTCGATGAATGTACGATAATCTCCTTGAGTGACAAAGCAGATTTCCTGACTTTCCTTCAGCTCATCGGCCGGGAGCCCCAAGGCTTCCGCTTCTCTCCAGACGTCTGATTTGACCAGATTGCCTAGAGGGAAGAGAAGTTTGGGAAGCCAGTGAGGATTGAGGCGATAGAGAAAGTAGGTTTGATCCTTGCGATCATCAGTGGCTCGTGCGAGGACGAAAGTGCCGTGATTGTTCCGAAGACGCGCGTAATGTCCTGTTGCTACATAATTGATGTCTCGCGAGGTTGCGAGATCCATGAGTCCCCGAATTTTCACTCTCTCGTTACAGCGCACACAAGGATTGGGTGTCGTGCCGGTGGTATAGCCGTGGAGAAAATCGTCTATGACTCCTTTCCGAAAGGTGTCGCGAGTATCGATGACTTCGTGGGAGATGTTAAGGAGTTTGGCGACGTGTCTGGCGATGCCGACCTTACAGCACCCCCGTTCTTGCCACTTTTTGGAGGCTGATACAGTTTCATCTTCATGTTCCCATACCTGAAAGGTAATGCCATGCACGTCGTAGCCCTGGCGAACCAGCAATGCAGCAGCAACGGAGCTATCAACTCCGCCGCTCATACCAAGGAGAACGGTTGGTCGGGTCATGGGGCGGTATTGTACCGGGAGGAGTGGATAAAGGGCTAGAGGTCTGCCGCCCGAGCTTTGCCTCGATGGGATGCCAAATCGTGAACGTTCTTGGGTGACGATGGGTTTTCATCGACCCATTTATGAGCTCCCATGTCACACATGCCATGGAAGTGAGCGCCATCCTCGATCGAAATGCCGGGTGTACGAATATCACCAATAAGAATCCCAGGTTTAAGAATTTGAATTTTTGCGGTAGCTGTAACCGTGCCGTTGACCTTGCCGCTCGTCATCAGGGTGCCGGCTGAAAGAATGCCCTTAATGACTGCCTGCTCCCCGATAATCAGCGTTCCGGTGGTGTGGACTTCGCCTTCAAGACGGCCGTCGATGCGGATGGTCCCATCAAAGTTGAGAACGCCCTTAAAATCGACTCCTTTTGCCAGGAATGTAAAATTATCGCTGTTGCCCGTGTCTTGAGCATGTTTGTCGCCTAGGGCCCACATCAGTTTATCTTGCTCCTTGTGACAACAACCGACGAGGCATCGTCGTCAAATGGGGTTGAACAGAAGGAAGCTCCTCGATGGAAAGCACATGCTCCCTGTATTGTTTTATTATGTAGTGTATCACATGACTATGCCGAGACCCTCCTGATGACGGGCTCACCCGGGATTCCGATGGAATGAAGATGTGTCGTATCACGTTGCGAGGTAGGTGCGGCTTGTTCCATCTCTAAGGTACCGTTAAAGAGGACTCCTTCTTCCATGGAGAGCATGGGTGTGGTGATTCCGCCGTTGATAATCGCAGGAGCACGTAATTTCATCTTGTCTTTGGCATGAATATCGCCGGTAATCTTCCCTTTACAGACGACCGTTCCGGCCGTAACTTTCGCCGTAATAACGGCTTCTTCGCCTACCAACAGGATGCCATCGGTGTGGATTTCGCCCTCGAGCGTGCCATCGATTCGAACGGTCCCGTTGTAGGTGATGGTGCCCTTGAACACAACCCCCTTTCCTACGAAAGCGCTGACATCTTGCCCGGGTTCGTGGCGCATAGATTCCGTGCTCAATCCATTGCTCTCCGTATCAATATCATCGGAGCGTCTACCGTCTTGTTTCTCCTTCCACATACACTTTCCTCCTCTTGAGATTTAGATCACTGGATCCGATTACAAAGCATGGGCTTACCGTTAGAAAAGATATCGGTTTGTTTCGATGAGATATTTAGCGTTCATGTGCTCAAAAGGCAATTGATATGCTTTTTAGGCGAAAAGAAGGCACGCTGACGGTCAGGCGAGGGCTAACTCAGGAGTGTATCTACAATACCATCGAGTTCGTCAGGAGAGAAATAATGAATGACGATTTTCCCTCCTTGCTTGTGTGGATGGATCGTCACTTTCGTGCCAAGACGCTTCTGCAACCTGATCTCGAGATCAGCCCAAGGTGAACTCTGAAGACTCTTCGGCTGCCGCTTCTTCCTCCCTACAAGAGAGAGATCTACGAGTTTTTCCGTTTCTCTGACGGAAAGAGTGCTGGCGACAACCATTTTGCCGATCCTGAGCTGCTCTTCCGGGGATTGGAGGCCGAGCAAGACTTTCGCATGACCTGTTGTTAGAGTTCCTCCTTCGACGAGTTCCTGTACTTCCGGGTGAAGATGGATCAGTCTAACGAAGTTTGCGACGGAGGAACGATCACGGCCGACTTTTACGGCAATCGCGTCTTGCGTAAGGCCGAATTCATTCATCATGCGCGAATACGCCCGCGCAGTCTCCATCGGATTCAAGTCTTCCCGTTGGAGATTCTCAACCAATGCCAGCAAGAGAGACTCTTGATCACTACAATTGCGAATGACGACGGGGATGGTTTCCAGGCCGGCTTCCTTCGAGGCGCGCCATCGGCGTTCTCCGGCGATCAATTCGTAAATACCGTCACCTTTACGGCGGACTATAATCGGCTGAAGAACTCCGCTCTCTTTAATGGAAGCCGCGAGTTCAGCAAGTTCTTCTGGGGTGAAGATGTGCCGCGGTTGATAGCGATTGGGTACAATATGCTCGATTCGTATCCGCTGGACATCGACCGGTTCCGCTGACTGGCCTACTTTGGAGGAGGGTAGAAGGGCGCCGAGTCCTTTACCGAGGGCTTTTTTCTCCATGGACAACAAACTCCTTAGCTAAAGTTACGTATGCTTGCGAGCCGGCAGATGCCACGTTGTACAAGATTCCAGGTCGGCCATAACTCGGCGCCTCTGCGAGCGAGACATTGCGCGGGATGACGGCTTGATAAACCTTATCGACAAAGTGAGACCGTATTTGTTCAGCTACTTGCTTGGATAAGGTGTTGCGCGAGTCAAACATCGTCAAGACAATACCCTCTAGCTCTAAGCTGGAGTTAAACGATTGACGAACAAGATCAATACTCCCGATGAGCCTGGTCAGGCCTTCCATCGCGTAATATTCGCATTGGACCGGTATGAGAACGGAATCTGCGGCGGTAAGGGCATTGATGGTGAGAATTCCCAGAGCTGGAGGGCAATCGAGAAAAATAAAGTCATATTTCTCTCTGACTTCCTCAATGATGATTCTGAGATGACCTTCGCGCCTTTCAACGTTGACAAGTTCCACCTCAGCCCCTGCCAAATCCGCGTTGGCCGGTAAGAGAGTGAGTCCTGAAACTGAAGTCTCTAGTGATGATTCTTGGATCGTGCTGGTTTTGACAAGGCAACTGTAGATTGTCCTCTTCAGGGACTGTTGGTCAATGCCGAGACCACTTGTCGCGTTTCCTTGTGGGTCCATATCCACTAAGAGTACAGATCTTCCTTCTAGTGCAATGGCTGAGGAAAGATTTATAGCCGTGGTAGTCTTGGCGACCCCGCCTTTTTGATTCGCAATAGCGACAACCTTTCCCATTGAAAGCTCCTACAACGAACCTGTTCCACGTGGAACACTGAAACCTTTACACGGAAGGTGTAACGGTGGAAACTACTCTCTGGCCATATCCCTGGGGAAGCTGAAAAATGTATTCACTAGTCAATAACCAGTGGGAAGGCAAATCTGATTGTTTAATAGGTTGTGACGAATAGAGGATAGCTTTCCCCCCCTGTCGAAGAAGTCTTCTGCCATCACGCAAGATTATGTCGTGTTTCAACGCACGAGTTGTCAAGTAGTCAAATGATTCATGTGGTAGCCGACCATTCAAGAACCTCTCTAGAGTCCCGTCGAAGATCTTGACGGTATTAAGCTGTAGAAGACCAATGATGAAGCGAAGGAAGGAAGATTTCTTGCTCGCTGGTTCAATGAGAGTAATGTTTAAGTCCAGTCTCGCAATTTTTAATGGAATTCCAGGAAATCCTGCTCCTGTGCCGACATCGAGCAATCTGGCACCAATTTTAATATCGGCTCTGAGCGCAGCAAGGGAGTCCACAAAATGCTTGATGATAATCTCATCATCTAGGGAAATGCTTGTGAGGTTGAATGATTGATTCCAGAATTGAAGCTGCCTCAGGTATATCATGAACCGTTGTGCTTGTTCGCTACTGAGTGGGACACCAATCTCGGTCGAACTTTCCTGTAATAGAATGAAGGATGAATTTGTTTGTTCCACGTGGAACAACTACGCTGATGCAGCAGTGAGGTCAATAGGGAAGATTGGGTTCCATTTGGGTTTTATGACACTATTTGTCTAGCAGAAGGAGACTGGCGACGACTCTTTTCTATCGCAACTAGAAGTAAAGATATAGCAGCGGGGGTCACTCCGGATATTCTCGATGCCTGGCCTACTGTTTCAGGTCTTACTCTATTGAGCTTTTCTCGAACTTCTGTGGAAAAACCGGTCACGGTGTTGTAATCGAACATGCGAGGAATCAATTTTTGCTCGAGTTTCTTAAATTTCTCTACCTGTTGGATTTGGCGACGTACATAGCCTTCGTATTTGATCTGAAGTTCAATTTCTTCACCAATTTCATTATCTGAAATAAAGGGCATTTCAAAAGCTCGTAAGAGTTCTTGATAGCTTGATTCCTGCCGTCGAAGAAGCTGTGCCATGGTCATGGCAGACGAGACATTCTCCAGATACGTGCCTTTGGCTTGAAACCGGATTTTTTCAGTGAATGGTGGTCTGGCTGTATTCAGATGCTCGATCTCGTTTTCGATCAGACATTTCTTCCGCAAAAACCTCATATATGCTTCCTCGGGGATCAGGCCAACGTCATATCCGATCGGCATGAGACGAAGGTCTGCGTTGTTGTGGCGGAGAAGTAATCGATACTCAGCTCTCGACGTGAACATTCGATAAGGTTCATGGGTATCTTTTGTGATGAGATCATCAATGAGCACTCCGATATAGGCTTGTGACCGATCCAGGATGAGAGGAGGTTTCTCTCGCAACTTCAAAACGGCATTAATACCGGCAATCAAACCCTGCGCCGCAGCTTCTTCATACCCGGAGGTTCCATTGATTTGTCCAGCGTGATAGAGACCCGCAACCTGCTTTGTTTCGAGCGTTCGGTAGAGCTGACGAGGAGGAAAATAATCGTACTCAATCGCATAGCCCGGTTTGAGCATTTTGGCATGTTCTAATCCAGGGATTGTTTTCAGCATTGCGGCCTGAACATCAACCGGCAGGCTGGTTGAAATACCGTTCGGGTAAAATTCGATCGAGTCAAGACCTTCTGGCTCGATAAAAATCTGGTGCCGTTCTTTCTCAGCAAAACGCACGATCTTATCCTCAATGGAAGGACAGTACCGAGGTCCTGTGGATTCGATGATGCCGCTGTACAGGGGTGAGCGGTCGAGATTCTTTTGAATAATGTCATGGGTCTTTCGACTTGTATGGGTTAAGTGACAGAGAACTTGTCTGGTCGTGATGTATCGGGTGCGATACGAAAAAGAGGGTGGAGGAGTATCACCGGGCTGAGGAATCATCACCGAGAAATCAATTGTCGTCTTGTCCAATCGAGGGGGGGTTCCGGTCTTGAGACGTCCAACCTCAAATCCCAGGTCGCGCATGCAGTCCGAAAGGTGTTCGGCCGAGGCTTCTCCCGCCCGCCCGGCCGGAAAATGGGTGAGTCCGATATGGATAAGACCCTTAAGGAAAG
Organism: Nitrospira sp.; assembly: GCA_030123625.1. Lineage (NCBI taxonomy): Bacteria > Pseudomonadati > Nitrospirota > Nitrospiria > Nitrospirales > Nitrospiraceae > Nitrospira > Nitrospira sp. Next base: position 1,996,933 of record CP126121.1, on the reverse strand, counting down.
TACCCGATGTCATGATGACGGCTTTCGCATCGATCTTCTCACCTAAGCCCGTCACAATCCCGGTTACCGTCCCTCCGACCACGAGCAGCCGATCTACGACTCCTTCCGCCAGGGTGAGATGCTCCTGTGAGGCGAGGGTCTCCTGCATAGCCATGCGATACAACGATTTGTCGCATTGGGCGCGCAACGCCCGAACCGCCGGTCCCTTGCTGGTGTTGATGAATCTAAATTGAATTCCTGAACGATCCGTGTTCCGTCCCATCTCACCGCCGAGCGCGTCGATTTCCTTTACAAGATGTCCCTTGGCGATCCCGCCGACTGCCGGATTGCACGACATCTGTGCGATTCGGCCACGTTCCATCGTCAAAAGCAAAGTTTTTGCACCCATTCGTGCCGAAGCCATGGCGGCTTCGCACCCGGCATGGCCGCCCCCCACCACGATGACATCAAATGCCGTAGCCATCGGTTTCTCTATTTGCCGATACAAAACTCGGAAAAAATTTGGTCCAAAACTTCGTCAGACGTAATTGCCCCGACAATCTCGCCCAACGCATCAGCTGCGCCTCTCAGATCGACCGCCACAAATTCAGGCTCTAGGCCTCGTTCGATTGACGCCAGTGACTCTTGAAGTGACCCCTCTGCTCGCTCAAGCGCCACCCGATGCCGAACATGGGTGATAACGACACCATCGTTCGGCTCCAAGGAAGGCTTCACAAATTGTGCTCGAATAGCCTGCTTCAACGCATTAAGTCCCTCGCCCGTTTGAGCGGAAATGGGGAAAACCTTGCACTTCGTGTGAGCGCGAAGTGCGTCGGACAGCGGTTGTATCGTTGCAGCGTCGACCAAATCGATTTTATTGACGACACACAAATGCTCATGAACCAGAGAAGGCAAACGGATGGTTCCTATGTCTCTCTTTGCTAGCTGAGCGCCATCCAAGACATGCAGGACGATATCCGCTTGGTTCTGAGCCTCTTTAGACCGACGGATACCTTCCAGTTCGACGAGATCGGTCGTATCACGCAAGCCGGCGGTATCGACCAAGGTGACTTGCAGGCCAAACCAGATGACCGATTCTTCGATAATGTCGCGAGTCGTGCCGGGGATATCGGTCACAATAGCCCGGCTCTCACGCAGTAAACTGTTCAATAAACTTGATTTGCCGACATTGGGCTCTCCACTGATCACCACGCGGACTCCGTCGCGCAGTAGGCGCCCGGTCTCGGCAGTCGCCAACATTTGCCGAACATGAGCCAGCGTCTCCTGCAGAGAGACGATCATCTCCTTACGTCCGATGAACGTTATGTCTTCCGCAGCGAAATCGATTCCTGCTTCTAGGTGGGCCAACAGGCCTACGAGACGGGTGCGCAATCGGTGGACTTGCTGCGTGAGTTCGCCGCGGAGCTGACGTTGGGCCAATTTGAGCCCGAGTTCCGACTTAGCTTTGATGGTGTCCAGCACAGCCTCAGCCTGAGACAAATCCAAGCGGCCATTCAAGAAAGCCCGCTTGGTAAACTCTCCGGCTTGTGCGAGACGAGCTCCGGCAGCGACGCAGGCCTCACAGACTCGTTGCAGAACGAGCCAACTTCCGTGGCAATGAATCTCAATCACGTCCTCCGCGGTAAAAGATCGAGGCGCCTTCATATAGACCACCAGGCCTTCGTCGATGATCCGTTCGGTCGAGAGACCTGTCTCGGGAGCAGGTCGGCTACCCATTGAAGGAACAGGCGCGAAGAGAATATCGGCCAGGTGCAGCTTGTGAGAAACGAGTGTCTGAAGCGACTGCTTGGAGCGTAGCCGAACAACGCGGCTCCCTATGTCAACGGCATTTGGTCCGCTTATCCGAACAATACCGATACCTCCCTCGCCGGCAGAAGTGGCAATTGCACAAATCGTATCCTCGGGCGTTCCAACGGCCAGCATGTTCACATACGTTCGGCTAGACCAGTGAGCGAAACCGACTCTGCATCATTTTTTGCCGTCTTGTTCATCCGTAGCCGGTGCCATGGCGGGAGTTCGAAAGAAAAAGCGATCTGTGACGAATTGTTGCACGATGGTGAGCACGTTATTGGTCAACCAATACAACACCAGGCCGGCAGGGAAGTTGATGAACAGAAACGTCATGAGGGCCGGAAGCATCAGCATGACTTTGGCCTGAGTCGGATCCATGGTCGTCGGCTGGATCTTTTGCATGACTACCATGCTGATTCCCATGATGATCGGCAAAATGTAGTAGGGATCCTGAACCGACAGATCGGTAATCCACAATCCCAACGGCGCTTGCCGTAAATCGATCGTCATATACAGAATATTGAACAGCGATACGAACACCGGCATCTGCAATACCATAGGGAGACAGCCGCCGACGGGATTGACCTTGTGATCCCGGTAGAGCTTGATGAGCTCCTTATTCAAGCGTTCACGATCATCTTTGAATTTTTCCTGGAGAGCCGCCACTTTGGGCTGGATGCCCTGCATCTGCTTCATCGATGTATAACTCTTGTATTGCAGAGGGACAAACAGCAGCTTGATGAAAATGGTTAGGATGATGATCGTCAGTCCATAATTGTGGGTATAATCATTGATATAACGCAGCACATAGAAGATGGGTTTGGCCACGGCCCGGACCATGTCCCAGCTTCCGAAAAGAAACCATCCAAAATCGATGGTATCTTCAAGTCTAATGTGCAAACTCTGAAGAGTGTCATACTCCTTGGGGCCGGCGAAAAGCTGGAGTCCGAGAGAGGCCTCGGACGAATCGACAGGAAAGCGAACAGCCGTGGAAACGAGCTTGTCCCCTTGTTTCTTGGGCAATGCGGAAGCAGTCGTTTTTGGAATAAGTGCGGCAATGAAATACTTGTCTTGTAACGCGACCCATTTTAGCGCGCCCTGGCGCTCGACCTCGGATTCCGGCATATCATTTTCAATCTTATCGTCAATGAGAGAAGCCGCTCCGATGGAACCGATAAAGCCTTCCCCCCAATCTACAACCCCAAAATTCGTTCCCAATCCGACTTTCACCGCCCCTGAGAGTCCGCTGGGTTTCACTGCGATGTCTACAACATAGCTATCGGCGCGAAAGGTCAGTTGTTTTTCTAATCGTATGCCGGTCGCCGGATTAGCGTAATAGAAAGTCATATGTCCGGTGGGGTGGCCTTGATCCAAGGTCGTAAAATCTCTTTCAACCCTGTAGATTCCCTCGCTCAATTCCTTTGAATGAGAGGCGTCATCCGCCGTGATTGTCAGCGGTTCGGTAAATTTACCTCCTTGTCGCACGAGTTGCACAGCGGACTTCCCGTCCGAACTGCTGCGATAACGCTTGAGTTCCCAGCTGATCAGCGCGGCCCCGCGGGTCGTGAACTTAGCCCGATAGAGATCCGTCTCTACCTCGACGACCTCTATCAAGGACGGTTCTCCGCGCGCCTCTTGAGCTCGGTCGCCCCGAGTGGGGGAGGGTGGTACAGCTGTTTCCTTGGTTGCCGGAACGTTTGAAGTTGGAGCGCCAGGGCTTGTATTCGAAGACGATGACGTATCGTTCGTGGAAGGCCTGGCCGGTTCCGAAATGGTCGGTTGAGGAAGCAGACCCAGCTCTTTGAGGAGGTATTCATATCCGAAGATAATCCCCAGGGAGAGTATCAAGAACACGATGACGCGATTTTTGTCCATGAAGAGGCTATGCTTTCTTAAAAGGTGTAATCATCGCTACTTGACCGGGTCCTCTCCACCGGGATGGAAGGGGTGACATTTCATAAGCCGGAGGATGGCTAGGCCGAGCCCCTGTAATGCTCCATATTTGCTGATAGCATCTGAGGCATATTGCGAACAACTGGGTTCAAATCGACATGTGCGACCATACATAGGAGAAATCACCAGGCGGTATCCCTGAATCAGCCACAGACATAGCGATTGCATATCAATATGCCCTTGGTCGAAGAAGATGGAAACGCTCAAGAGACGTCTTCCACGCCTGGACCAACCCCTCTCGGGATTGCAATAGCGCGTCTCGCTTAGGAAACACGAGAAGCCGTTGGCCCGGAGCCAGGTCCGGATATACGTGTCTTACCAGTTCACGAAAAACTCGTTTGGCTCGATTGCGACGGACCGCATTTCCAAATCGCTTCCCCACAATAATTCCCACGCGACTCGGGGCATCGTTCATCTTGTATACCAAAAGATTGAAGAAGGTGGTCGAAATCCGCCGACCGTAATGCTTGACGATCTGAATGTCCCGGTTGCTGCGCAAAAAAACATCTCGTCCTTGCGCTTTCAGTGTCATTGGGAAGAGGTGTTTCTTCGCCGCATCCCATCCGTTCATGATCCCGGAGAGACTCTAGCTGGTAGGTGAACACACGCTCAACAGCAACGAGAGAGATTGGAGAGCGACGACCCGAAGAACACCGCTGATCCGACTCGATGCGTCTAGACGGTCAACCGAGCTCGTCCCTTTGCCCTTCGGCGGGCCAGTACCTTGCGCCCATTTTTGGTGCTCATACGTTTCCTAAATCCATGCTCGCGCTTCTTTTTCAAGTTGGACGGTTGTTGAAATGTGAAAGACATAGATCCCTTCCATTGCCTCGGTTTAATTTAATATAGATCAATCAAATGAACGGCGAATTATAGGGAAGGGACCTGGGCCTGTCAATTTCATGCTGCCTCTGGCCATCAGGTATATTTAAAGAACATTACAACATCAGCCTTCATGCCCGCAGTGTTGAGGCGCTTTTGCCTCCTGTCACCAGAATGCCACAAACATCGGATCACAAAGATCGTCAATTCCTCTCATAAATATGCAAAATAGATTGAATCTTTATCCGACAACGACGATTATTGGTGGCACCGAGCTTGCTGCATATTGCGGCCGTGCTAGTATGCCTGATGGTCCAAGTCTGTTAAGCTGGCGCATACTTGAAAGAGTCTTAATGGTTTTGAAGGATAACGCCGCTAAGAAGAAAAGAAGAATCCGAAGTCTGTTGATAGAACCTGTAAGGAGGATTCCTCGTATGCCGAGAAAAGCATCCCTTGTCTCACTTTTCTTGACTCTCGTTGTGGTCGCCGGATGTGCGGAGCCTCCCACTCAGCAGATCCAGGACGCGGAAAAAGCTCTCAAAGAGGCACAGGAAAGCGGCGCTGCCACATATAGCGCTGACGAGTACGCCAAGCTGGAAGGTACCCTTGCCGCATTGCGGAAAGAAGTCGCCGATCAGGATGAAAAGTTCACACTCTTTCGAGACTACGGCAAGGCACAACAACTATCTGCCTCGGCCAAAACCGACAGTGAACGGATTAAGGCGGCTTCGGTTCAAAAAAAGGAAGAGGCCAAAGCCGCGGCCTTGCAAGCTCAACAAGTCGCTGAAGAGGCGGTGAAAGCGACACAAGATTTGGTCGCCAAGGCGCCGGTCGGAAAAGACCGTGCGGCGGTGGAGGCCATTAAGAACGACGTGGAAGGACTGAAGTCGTTACTGAAACAGGTTCAGGCATCGATCGACAAAGAAGATTACCCGGCTGCGCAAACGCAGGCAAAGGCTATTCATGACATGAGCCAAGGCGTGTCGACCGAAATACAGAACGCCCTTGCGAAGGTGGGAAAAGGGAAATCCGCAAGGAAAAAGTAACGTACGGCATGGCGCTTGATCAGATACATAAGACGCTTGCTGCGGTCGTCTGCATCCTCTGTTTGACGGGCTGCGTTCAAGCCGTTCCGCCGGACCTCCTTGTTGCCCTTGAAGCCATTGATCAAGATTTAATCGCATTGCGGGCTCCGGAAGCTGCGCCTGAGGAGTACGGGCACTTTGTTCACCAATGGGTCTTGCTCAAAGCACGCGTCCAATTGGACGATGATCTCATCACATGGCCATGGGAATCGAGTGATCTTGAGAATAAACTCCGCGGCCTCTACATCATGGGGGAGCGTACCGTTTCCCAGCTGCACGAGAGGCAAGCTTCGCAGCACCGCACGGCACAGGCTAAGGTGGCTCGCCTTGAAGAACGGCTCCATACGATTAACTCGAAGGTCGAATCGATCGATGGACGCATCCTCCTCGGAGAAAAAGCCGTTCAAACGGATCTTCTTGTCAAACAGGCCCGTTCCTTCTTCGAACATAAAGATTTCCAACGAGCCATGCAGGCGGCAGAGAAAGCGGATTACGCTTTCAAGGCCCAAGCTTTATTACTCAGCCAAGAATTGGGGCGCTACGCCGACGAGAGCCGGATCGCCTATTGGAAGACCTTAGCCAAGCAGACGATTGATTGGTCACGAATCCATCAATCAACGGCTATCGTGGTGAGTAAGGCCGACCGAGAATTGACTCTCTACAAGAGCGGACGGAAGGTGCTATCATATCCCGTCCGGCTGGGGTTCAACGGCATGCTGGAAAAACGGTTCCAAGGGGACGGAGCGACACCGGAAGGACGCTATCGCGTGACGGATAAGCGCGGTCAAGGGCAGACGCAATTCTATCGAGCATTGGCTCTGGATTATCCCAACGCCGAAGATCGTCGGCGGTTCGACCTTGCGAAGAAGTCGGGAAGGATCGGCCCTGCCAAAGGCATAGGGGGCCTTATCGAGATCCATGGAGCCGACAACGAACTGTTGGCCCAGACCCTTGGATGCATCATGCTTGATAATCCGAATATGGCTGTTCTCTACGAGGGCGTCTCCGTCGGGACACCGGTCACGATCGTCGGTGCCTTGACGAAAGAGAACGCGGTGGCCTTGGCCTTGTCTGAACTGGTTCAGCGTAGAGACGAAATCTGAGCGTAACCTGATGGGACGACTCCTTCTTGCAACTTCAGCAGTCGTCTTACTTCTCTTAGTGGTCATAAGTGCCTTTACTACCAATCATGTGGCGCCCGAAAACTCCACAGCCGTTCACCACCCTGCTGTTCAAGACAAGGCCGATCTTCATACATTGCAAGCCCGGTATAAGGCACGCTCCAAACAGCTGTCCCAACTCATGCCGAACAAGCCTTACATCTTAGTCGATACGGCCAGAAACCGGCTCTATGTGAAGCACCAAGAGCAAGTCATCCTCGATGCGATTGCGTCGACCGGTAGCGGAACAATTCTCGATAAGCCCGGCGAAGGTAACAGCCAGTGGATTTTCGATACGCCACGAGGAGAATTTCTCGTCAAGTCGAAATTGACCAATCCCACATGGATCAAGCCCGATTGGGCCTTCATCGAAGAAGGACTCGCTGTGCCGCAAAATGCCGCCGACCGCGCCGAACAAGGGGTCCTCGGCGAATATGCATTGGGATTCGGCAAAGGCTATTTCATCCATGGGACGCTTTATACTCGTTTATTGGGGAAAAATGTGACACATGGATGTATCCGGCTCAATGACAGGGACCTTAAAGGTGTCTACAAGCTCGCTCGAGTAGGGACACCGATCATGATCTTTTGATCCCTCAAGAGCGCGCAGATACTACCCATGAACCTCTGCGCCATTCTTCTTCTCATCGTCTTCACCACACCAAGTTGGGGAAAGGATATCGAGGGCTTCCCCGACCTGAATCTCAACAACCCCAATGAACTGAAAGAGGCAACGCGGGTCCTTGAGGAAGAACTCAAGCTGGCTGCACGTCCTCAAACGTATCTTTTGATCGATTTGGGTGGAAGGACCATTCACATTAAAGGTCGTGGAGTCGTCCTCCACCAGATGCCCATCATGGCCTGGTCTGCCGGATCATGGAAGGATCTGGAAGGGATCCACCGATTGGTTGCACGGCCCCAGGTCGTCAGACGAAAGGTCGAACCTGGTGCAGAAGTCGAGCAGGAGCCTATTTCCCTCGCCGATATGCCGGCCGACTACGTGTTGTCCTTCGGTCCCTCTCTGCGCGTCACGGTGGTTCCATCCGTCGAAAGCGATAGTCTCCTTCAAAGTGCCGTCCTTTTGGGAAAAGTGGGGTGGCGAAATGTGAGGGACTGGACGAGTAGATTGTTAATGGACCGATCATCAGAGCCCACGTCTCATCTCCGACTGACCCTCTCTGTCAACCATGCGCAATCTTTGGCCTGGTCTCTCGTCGATGGCATGGCTTTGGTCATTCGCCGTCCAACCGATAAATAGGGACGCAGAGTATGAGTCCATGTTGCCTTTTCCACACTGGGTCAATAAGATACAACTCCACAAGGCGGTCCCAACATCGGGGGTCTTTCTTGAACTGGTGGACCGGATGATGCCCGACGTGCCGATTCCCGAAAAGCCGTTTTCATTTAGGACATTGGCTCAGGCACAGGCGGCCGGTGACATGGAATCACTCAACATCCACCATCGCCATGCTGTTCGTACTCAATTGGGCCGCGACCAGGCCTCCACGGTGAATGCCATCACAGCGGCATTGATAGGGACGGCATCATCCGGACGCCGTACAGCCTCAACGAAACGCCGTAAGATCACTCGCCGCTAAGATGCCCGTCATCCCGGAAATCCGCATCGCAGGCAACCTTCATGAGTGGGCGCAGGACGCCGCAGCCTTCCTCCATTCTGTAAGCGAACAAGCTATCAAATCTCACGGCCGCTTCATCATCGCTCTCTCAGGAGGATCCACACCGAAGACGCTCTATCAGGTCCTGGCTACGCCAGAGTGGAAAACGCGGCTCGATTGGGCCCGTATCTTTTTGTTGTTCGGTGATGAACGCTGCGTCCCACCAGACCATCCGGAAAGCAATTTCAAAATGGCCCAAACCGCTCTGTTTCAGCCGCTCAACATTCACCCGGATCATATTTGCCGAATAAAAGGGGAGTATGAGGATCCAACGGCTGCTGCTCAGGAGTACGAGGAGGCCATTCGAAGGCTGACCAAGAGCCCTTCATCAAAAGTACCGATCATAGACTTCGTCCTTCTCGGCCTCGGAGACGATGGACATACCGCGTCGCTTTTTCCTGGAACAGCCGCTTTGCAGGAACAGAACAAGATTGTCACGGTTGGTCACGCTCCCACTGGCATCAGGGCTCGCCTGACATTGACCCTAGGTGTGCTGAATCATGCAGCTGTGGTACTGTTCCTGGTGACCGGTTCAGGTAAAGCAGAGATGGTCCGCCGGGTCATCGAGTCTGACTCCGAGGCAGATCGTTCCTTGCCTGCGGCGAGGATTGCGCCGGAATCGGGTCGACTCGTGTGGATGCTTGATCAAGCCGCCGCGCAACAGCTCACAAGGAAGCGATCTCACAGAGAGGGGACATGATTCTCGCGGGAGACATCGGCGGGACAAAGACGAATCTGGCGCTCTATGAGTGGACAACGGAACGTGTGGAACCATTGCGGTTGGAGAGTTTTCCGAGTGGTGATTACAAGTCGCTCGAAGACATTCTCGTCGAGTTCCTTGCACCGCCGAAAGGGCCATCTCCCCTAGACTCATTGGAAACTGGACAAACAAACTCAAACGAAAAGCTCGTCATATCTCCTGCTGAGTCGGTGACACTGACGGCGGCCTGCTTTGGGATCGCGGGACCGGTCATCGACAATCGTTGTCAGACGACGAATCTCCCTTGGGTGATCGACGGCCGGATCATCGCAAAACAGTTCAATATTCCTCAAGCGCAGTTGATCAATGATCTTGAAGCCACCGCCTATGGCCTGCTGTGGCTGCGTCCGGACGAGCTGGAAGTGCTGAATGCAGGCAATCCGCCGAGCAAACGGCAAGCATTGGCGCTCATTGCCGCCGGCACCGGATTGGGTGAAGGCATCTTATTCTGGGACGGCAAGACATACCGCCCCATGCCGTCTGAGGGAGGCCATACGGATTTTGCGCCCAACAATGATCAAGAAATCGAACTACTCCGATATCTTCGGACGCAGTATCTCCATGTGAGTAACGAACGGATCCTCTCAGGACCTGGTCTATACGCGATATATGAATTCCTACGTGACACCAAGAAGAACGAGCCGACGTGGCTTGCGGAAAAGATCAGAGCCGGTAACCCGGCTGCTGAAATTGCTCAAGCGGGCTTGCAAGGACAAGCCGAGATTGCCACGCAAACGCTGGATCTCTTCGCGTCGATTTATGGCGCAGAAGCCGGCAATCTCGCCTTGAAGGCGCTCTCCCTCGATGGTGTGTATGTCGGTGGCGGGATCGCGCCCAAGCTGATCACGAAACTCCAGGACGGCACATTCATGAAAGCCTTTACCAACAAGGGGCGATACAAGCGGCTGATGAACCAGATGCCCGTGAGAGTCATCATGAATCAGCAAACGGCCTTGATAGGCGCCGCGTCCGTCGCAGCAGCCCTCTCTCAGAGCTCCACATCACGATAGCAATAAGGACCTCGATAATCTTAAGCACGCATCTCCCCATTCATCAAGGGACAGCTGACGAAAGCTGCCTTGAGCATGATAAAAAAGCTCGCTTCGGTCGCTGTCATCCGACTCATACCTCAAGAGCATCCACTTCACAACACAGCTGTCCACGCAAGAACTATAGCTATGTCCACAATCATTGATAGGTCTTGACGATGTCGTCGAGGGTGGCTTGCTCCTGATACTCCCGACGCTTCTTCAGGGTGGCGAAGTCCTGCTCGATGGGGTTGAGATCGGGAGAATAGGGTGCGAGGAAGAGCAGGGTGGCGCCCGTCGCCTTGATGAGCTGCGCTGTTTCAGGTGAGGTATGAAATGCGGCGTTGTCCAGGATGACGAGATGCTGGGCGTTCAGACGAGGGCATAACCTCGTCTTTAGCCAGGCATTGAAGACTGCCGTATCGCAGGTTCCTTCGAACAGACAGGGCTCGGCAAGTCGCCCATCCATGCGAGCGGCAATGAGCGAGGTGCGTGGCCGTCGATGCCCGGAAACGAGGCCAGCCACGCGCTGGCCTTTCAGCGCATATCCATAGCGCCGCACCGTTGAAGGCGCAAACCCGCATTCATCGATGTAGACGGGCTGTTTGCCGCGTCGCAGGAACCGTTCGCGAAGACGGAGAAACCATCGTCGTCGGAGAGGGTCGCGTTCTTGATAGCCCATCCTTTTTTTTATGAGTGACCGCCAGTTTTCGCAGCGCGTTCCAGATGCCATGCCGGGAGACGTGGAAATGCCGCGCCCGCTCCGCTTGTGTCCGATCCGGATGGACTTCCACATGACGGCGCAAGGCTTCCCAATCGAGTTTGTGGGGCCGTTGTGGGCCGGGGCGCTTGTACGCCAAGCCCCCAGGCTTGAGCCAGCGATACACACTCGCCTCCCCCACCCTGAATCGCCGAGCCGCCTCGGCCTTGCTGCCACCACTCCGGACAAAATCCACCACCCGTTGACGCAAATCTGATGAACATCGCATGCCCCATGATCGCCCAGGTTCACCGTCAATGTCCATCAGTAATTGAGGGCTTGGCTATAAAACAGAATGAACTATCCCGGCAACTCAACGCCTCCCTGAATGACTTCCTTCGGGAGATACATAGGGCGAATCAATTTGGATATGGTGGTGAATCTATTCGGATTCATATCCTTCCTCCCTATATGACGCATGCATCGATGCCTTCTATCATGGAAAGCGCATTCGCGCATTACGACAGGCAATTCTGTCGAAATCTATTATTGAGGAGCGTAGGCCTGGCCTTGGCACTGAGCTTGCGTCTATGCAGGATTGGCTGAGCCACACAAGGAACCCCGGGGTGCAGTCGATGCCAGTATGGGTTGCATAGATGCACTTTCCAGCAGTCTCACGATAGGAGGTGGCTCATGACACGCAGACTTGCTACCATCGTTATGCTGATGTTATTGACTGGCTGCACGATGCACCGCACCTGCAGCAGTCAGGATATGATCGCCATGAAAGAGAGTGGTTTTTCGGTAGGTCAAATCGAAAGCTCCTGCACCGCATTCGGATTCGATGCCGGTGCGGTTCAGGCTCTTTCATCGAGTGTGGCCACTGGCATGAATGCCTGGGGGGAACTCGAGAAGTCGAAGCGAGAAGCTGTCAAGCGGTAAGGTGGCGTAGATAATGGACACTTGGATGAAGACCATCGGCTTGCTGAAGGCGTTCGGGGGCCACAGCAACAGCGGTCTACGCTGTGGCCGCCTGCTCCTTCAGAGGCGGAACGATTGATACCTTGGCGATTTATAATTCAGGAAGCTGAGGCAGTATTCCAGCGGCTTCCTTGACAGTTGGTACGCCCGCTGTTTATTTCATGGATGGTCGGCGAAGCGATCAAAACTCGCTGTGACAGAGAAGGCCTCCTAGAGGCACTCGAACGTTTGATAAGGAAGCCATCACGTGGACAATCTTGAGGCGCTCAAAGACCGAGCGGCGCGAGCAGCTGTCGAATATGTGAAGGATGGTCACATCGTGGGGCTAGGCACAGGCTCCACAGCCCGCCATATGGTCCGGATGCTTGGAGAACTGGTGAAGGATGGAATGCGAATCAAGGGCGTGTCGACATCGTCAGAAACAGCTGAACTTGCGAAACAAGCCCGCATTCCGCTTATCGATTCAGAGAATCGGTGGGAGATCGACGTGGCTATCGATGGAGCCGATCAGGTTGATCCCGACTTCAATTTGATCAAGGGCGGAGGCGGAGCGCTCTTGAAAGAAAAAATCGTGGCGGCGTCGGCGAAACAATTCATCGTGATGGTTGACTACACCAAACAAGTATCGGTGCTCGGAGGGTCCTTCCCGCTGCCTATTGAAGTCATCCCCTTTGGGTGGGGCAGCACTGCGCGCGAAATTGAAGCGCTCACCGGAAGCCCTGTCGTGTTACGAGAGCGCGACGGAGCTCCGTATAAGACTGAGAATTCTCATTTCATCGTTGATGTCCATATCAACCGCATCGATCAGCCGGGTGAACTGGAAACAGCACTGAATCTTATCCCCGGTGTCGTGGAAACCGGTCTTTTTGTCGGTCGGACCAATGTCTTGATCATCGGCACGCCCCAAGGCGTTCGCACCCTCCATGTCCCAAGGAAATGAGGGCTCGTTCAGCAGACGAGAAATTCTATTGAATTTCGGCCGACGGGCTTGCTTCCTTCTGATCGGCCCGATAGCGTATACCCTCGTACCATCATCCAAATCCGCAGACGCCACAACGACCACGAGACCACAAGGTGAAGATATGAGTCCTGAGGATGTTCCAGGCAGCCACGATCGGTATCGGCTTCCGCGACACGTGATCCCGACACGCTATGACCTACGGCTTGAACCTGATCTCGCGGCCGCGACGTTCGCAGGCCATGTGACGATCACGATCACGGTCAAACAGACCACGCAGACCATTCTGTTGAACGCAGTCGATCTCGTGCTTCAGTCGGCGATGGCTGAGGACGCGAATCAGCGGCAATTCGAGGCGCGTATCGAATTGGAGCAAAAGACGCAGCGGGTCGGGCTTTCCGTTCAAGAATCGATCCAGCCCGGCGAATGGCGGTTGCATCTTTCCTTTCATGGCAAACTGAACGATCAGCTCCGCGGCTTCTATCGCAGTACATATAACGATGCTTCAGGAACACCGCAGACGTTGGCGGCCACGCAGTTCGAAGCCACCGATGCGCGCCGAGCCTTTCCCTGTTGGGACGAACCGGATTTTAAGGCGATCTTCGCGACTACGCTCGTGATCGAGCCTGATCTCACGGCAATATCAAACACATCGGCCATATCGGAGTCTGTTGAGGGCAACAAGAAACTGGTACGGTTTGCAGACACCATCAAGATGTCGACCTATCTCGTGGCTTTCGTGGTGGGTCGTATGGAGGGGACGGAGCCGGTATGGGTCGGCAAGACACCCCTTCGGCTATGGACGGTCCCAGGGAAACGATCTCTCACACCGTTCGGGCAAGATATTGCCGTGGCGTCGCTGAAGTTTTTTGAGGACTACTACGGCATTCCATATCCCGGAGACAAACTGGACCTTGTGGCCATCCCGGACTTTGCTTCCGGAGCGATGGAAAATCTCGGCGCCATCACGTTCCGTGAGACGGCGTTACTCGTGGATCGACGGGTCGGAACCCATGCTGAGCTTGAGCGCGTGGCCGACGTGGTGGCCCATGAGAACGCCCACATGTGGTTCGGCGACTTAGTCACCATGTCCTGGTGGAACGGGCTTTGGCTGAACGAGGCGTTCGCGACCTTCATGGAGATGCTAGCCGTTGATGCCTGGAAACCGGAATGGAAACGTTGGGAGAGTTTCAGCGTCGCGCGAGCGGCCGCGTTCTCGGTCGATGGACTGGTGAGCACCCGACCGATCGAATACCCTGTTCATGCTCCGAAGGACGCCGATGCCATGTTCGACATTTTGACCTATGAAAAAGGAGCGTCGATCCTTCGGATGCTGGAGCAACATATCGGCCCCACGGTCTTCCGAGACGGTGTGCGACAGTACCTCCGGACCCATGCCTTTGCCAATGCCGATACGAGCGATCTGTGGGCGGCTCTTGGCACGGTTGCCAGCCAACCGGTGCCTGAGCTGATGGACGGCTGGATCTTTCAACCCGGCTTCCCGTTGGTGACGGCAGAAATACGGCATCGAGAATTGCGGCTCTCACAACAACGATTCACCTATATCGCGCAAGCGTCAGCCGACGAGCAGCTCTGGCAGATTCCCGTCCAGATTCGGCTGGTCATCGGGGACCGTACGGAGCATCGTCGGCTGCTGTTGACAGAGCGGGAGATGGCTATCGGACTACCGGCTGGTGTCACCTCCGTCTTCGTCAATGAAGGAGGACATGGGTTTTATCGCGTCCGCTACCGGAATCCGCTCTTAGAGCAACTCCTCGATCAGGGTCTTGATCGTCTGGCGGCCATCGAACGGTTCGCCCTTGTCAGTGACGCGTGGGCGACCACAGTGGCCGGGCTCATGCCGCTGCCGGAATACCTCCGACTCACCGTCCATTTCAAAAATGAACGGGACAAGAACGTCTGGGCGGTGTTGCTGGACTCGTTCTCTTTCCTGAACCGGGTGATTTCTTTGGGGGACCGGCCGACGCTCGAAGCCTTTGTGTGTAACCTCGTAAAACCAGTTGTGAAGGATCTCGGATGGGATCCGCTGCCGGGAGAATCGGACCTCATTCGACAATTGCGAGGCGACTTGCTCGGCGCACTCGGAAAGCTTGGCAATGATGTTGCGACGCAACAGGAGGCGACGGAACGGTATCGGCGATTCCGTAAAGATCCGGCTACCGCCGACTCGAATGTCGTGCCCGCTCTCGTGGCTATTCTGGCCCACATCGGAGACGAGGCTCGTTATGATGAATTCTTAGAGCTCTATCGAACGGCGTCTACCCCTCAAGAAGAACGGCGATACCTGTTTTCATTGGCCTCATTTCGACACAAGGAATTACTGATGAGCACATTGGCCCGCACGATCAACGGCGAGATCCGCACTCAGGATGCCCCCTTCATCGTCGGAGCATTGCTGATGAATGTGTATGGCAGAGAACTCGCCTGGGAGTTTGTAAAAGCGAATTGGGATCAAATGGATCGGCTCTATCCGAAGCAAGGCCTCAGGCGAATGTGTGGGGGAATCGTCGGCCTTGCCACTCCGGAACTCGAACAAAACGTGCGCACATTCTTTACTGTTCGCAAGATCGATCTGGGAGGGAAAACACTAGAACAGTACTTGGAACAACTCCGTGTCTCCGTCTCGTTCCGTGAACGGGAAGAGCGCACGCTTGGAACCGCGTTCGCCAACGCACTGTCGGGAGAAGCAAGGTGAATTCCCATACATGATGTGGCCGCATGTGCCGGTCGGGCTGCCGGTTTTCTCTCAGAGGCCGGGGCGGTGAGAACAGCACGGTGAAATGACTGCATTGAGCCTGGCGGGAGACTCTAGAGTCTCCCGCCACACCATGCTCCAAACAAGTTTAAGGAATTCTTAGCTCGTAGGTTCTGTTGTTTGTACAGTCGCCTGCGACTTCTTCCGTAAACCAGATGGTCTTTACAGCAGGTCCCCATGGGGAGCTAATTTTTCCTTCGCCGCTCGTGTCGTTCCGATATTCGATCCGAATTTTCTCCATTGCATTATGCTCAGCGAGTTTGCCAAGAGATTGATTTTTCCATGTATGGTCTTCTCCAGAGGACAATTTCCTATTGCTGAGTCCTTCCGTGTGTTCTTTCCCTTCTACCTGGTAAATTAACGAAAGGACTTTGACGGCTTTGCTTTTCTCATTCGTAATCTTGAAATTAGCGTCGCAAGCAAGGCCGCCCGCACCAACATTTCCTGCCATACTAAGCGATACAATAATTCCAACCGCTGCTATGCCTAGGTTTTTCCAGGCACGGCTTCGGACTGGGCAAGGCTTGCCGGCACCGGACGCTACGTTTAATGCTGAGTGTGGATCATATGAGTTCATGGCTTTCTCCTCCTTATGGCCATCTTCCTCGATTTGAGATTTGGACGTATAATTCCTACCTCAAGTAATGATCTTGTTAATCGTAATGAGTTCCACCGGTTCCCCGCAGGGGCTTAAGTGGTCCATCCTTGCTTAACGTACGAAGGATCTGAGACGCACGTCGCTTATAAACCGATCTGTCCAAACGGAGAACTTGGAGACATGGAAAGGATCCAGCGGCGCGCCTCATAACAATGGACCTTCCGTGACTCTAATTTTGAGAGTGAGCAAGATCCGTGCGCATTGTGAGGGTGAAACATTTTCGTATTTCCTTACCGGGGTATCATCAATTCGCTTCGTTTTCGTTTGAGGCAGCGGCTCGCGCCAAGTGTATCTTACGAGATACTGGATCGAACCAATTGGATACATATCAGGCTTTGATTCCACCACATGATCGTGCCGCGCATGACCGTCAATCCTTGAAGAAAAGATAGACCACAAAACCGATCTCTGTACGTACGTATTAGCATGGTACGCATATTCACTCTGTTGTCGAGAGCTTTGCGTCCCGCTACAATCAAAAGACACCCCATTTGGAAATTCCGATGTCCGATCTCCGCTGTCCGGCTTGCGGGGCGAGCAAAATCAGACTCGCCCACAGAGCATCTCTTTCTGATGTTCTCCTGAGCGGTCTGACGATTTATCCGTTTCGATGCCAGCTCTGCGCCGATCGCTTTCGAACATTCCTCGGGCGCCGTACGCCCAATCCCCGTCGCAGCTTCGAGCGTGTCGAAGTCTCTTTTCCGGTCTGGTTTAGGCCGCGTCGGTCCAAGTACCCGGATGAGACGGGGCAAGAAGGCGTGATGGAGAATCTATCGATACGTGGATGCCGGATTCGTTCTACGGCTCCGGCGGCGATCGGCGCGCGGCTCGAACTCGAATTTCAGCATTCCAACGATTCCTTCCCGATTACTATCGAGGAGGCCGTGGTGCGGTCGTCAGCCGATGGCGCGATCGGTCTACGTTTCACTCGACTCCGTCGAAGCGATGAGCGGCGCATTCGCCAGCTTATCGATGTATGGCTACCCGAACTGTTGCCGTCCAGGCGGTAGGGGCGACTATTCGGTTCCCACGATGAGTCAGGACTATTCCTGGCGAAGCACCGCCAATGGTGGCTGACCGAGTATCCGATAAGTGCTGAGAAACCCGACCAGCATGGTGAGTATAATCGTCGCTATAAAGCCCATAACCAGCACGGTCGGCTGAAGGCTCCAGGAGAGTTCAAACATTGTCTCAAGGACCGCGCAGGACAGTACGCTGGCCAATGCGCATCCCAGCAGACCGGCCAATGCCCCCAAGATCGCGTACTCGGCCGCAAACGTACGCACGATCACGCTGCGAGTCGCTCCCAGGGCTTTCAGGATGACTGATTCGTACAACCGCCGATAGCGCGTCGCCGCCAAGGCGGCTGCCATCACCAAACCGCCTGAAACAACACAGAACAATGCCACGGCACGGATGGCGAGGGACAGCCGATCAAGCACTCGGGCAAAACTGGCGAGGACATCGCCCATATTAATGGCCGTCACATTGGGAAAAGATGCGACGACCGCTTGCTGTAACGCCGTCTCTTCGGACGGCGCGACGCGAGCCGTGGCCACATAAGTATGCGGGGCGCCATCGAGGGCGCCCGGCGAAAAGATCATGTAGAAGTTCGTGGAAAAATTTCCCCACTCCACTTGACGAATGCTGCTGATCTCCCCAGCGATGGGTACTCCTTGTATGTCGAGCTCGATGGTGTCACCGACTGTGAGACCAAGTTGCTTCGCCGCATCCTCCTCGATCGAAATCAGCGGTTTGGTAAAGACTTGTCCAGGTTTCCACCACTTACCCTGAACAATCTTATTGTCTTTGGGAAGGTCCTGGAGAAACGTCAGGACGTATTCGCGTGTCAGGTACCACTTCTTCCGACGTCCTTCCTTCTGGGCGGCCTTCTCTTTCTGTTCTTCCTCCTCTGACGTGGCTTCCAACTTCACGGGCTCATCCTTGACGGCTGATAGCCGGGATCGCACCAGCGGTGTCAATCGAGGGCTTGGATCACTGGAACGTCGGCGGAGGAGAGCAGCCATCCCTTCTGCCTGATCAGGTTGGATATCGATGAAGAAAAACGTCGGGGCGTCGGTCGGCCGATTGCCACCTACTTGTGCGAGGAGCGAACATTCGACGAGCGACACAGTCGTTACGACCATGACGGCGATGCCGATCGCAATCGTGATGCTCACTGCCTGGCTACCAGGGCGTAAGATGTTGCCCAGTGCTTGACGAAAGACAAGAGGCTCAGGACGTGGCGATTTTTTCAGTGCCATGAGCACGCCGCGTGCCGACACACCCAACAGCAGGACTGCAACCGCGAAGGCCAGGATAAACAGTAGGCCGATCTTCCATGAATTTGCTTGCCACACGGACAAGAGCAGCAGTCCCAAGCCGATTCCAACCGACACAAGAATCTTGACCCTGTCAACCTCACGCCAAGCCGTCCACCATGGTGCCACCGGGCTCAGTGGAACAACCTCACGGCGGAAGATTCGGGCCGGTTTGACATCACGGATCGTCAACAACGGCCAAAGTGCAAAGAGCAGCGTGGACAGCATGCCCAATGCCAACCCCTTCGCAAGAGGAGCTAGAGTAAAATTCATTCCATTCGTTGCAAATCCTAATTGGTCAAGGAGATCCGATGCCATCAAGGCTGCAATCATCCACGGGGATCCTTGGTAAAGCAGCACACCGATTATGAGGCCGACAAGGCTTCCGACCAGCCCAAGGATCATCGCCTGTACCCCATAGGTCCCGATGATCGTGGGAGACTCTGCTCCGACCGTCTTCAAGACAGCGATCGTATTCAATTTTTCCCGCACAAAAGCATGAACCGACGTAGCAACCCCCAAGCCCCCTACAAACAGCGCCGTCAATCCGATCAAACCCAAATAACGGGTCAGCTGTTCCAAAGACTGCTTCAATTGTGGTTGTGCATCACGGTAACTCGACACGCGGGCAGAGTCCGGCGCAAGTCGCTCTCTCAACTCGTAGAGCAGCGGTTCAAGCGCCATAGAGGTTGGCGTTTTCAGGAGATATCGCTCACGAATCCTGCTGCCCACCTTGATCAGCTCAGCCGCGTAAAGTCCTTCTCGTGACATCAGGACTCGAGGACCAAGGCTGAAGGCGTTCGCCATGCGATCCGGTTCCGTCCTGACCACGCCGGTGATGATGAAGAAACCTTGCCCGATCTTGAGTGAATCCCCTTCCCTGAGTCCCATTCGGATCAAGAGAGACTCCTGCACGACGACTCCAAAGCAGATGCGGTCGGGACACCGGCGAGTTTTCCGGCTAAGAAGATCCACTAAGTCTCCCTGTGGTTCCGATCGGAGCGTGCCATATAGCGGATATTGAGGCTCGACGGCTTTGAGCTCAATGATCTGAGTCGGTTGCCCACTTCCGGATGATTCGGTTCGCGAGGCCATCGCCACGAGCTCGCTGACGTGGGTGAGAGCGACTCCACGATCGTTCAACGAATCCAGAACCTCCCGGCCTTTGGGACTCATCAGGCGAGAGAGTCGGATTTCAAGATCGCCTCCGAGAAGGCCGCGCGCTTCTTTGGTAACGGCTCGTTCTACCTGCGTGCCGAAAAGAGAGACTCCGGTCAATGCCCCCACACCGATCGCAATACAAACCAAGAAATAGAGAAAGTGCCGCCATGCCGCACGTGTCTCGCGCAACGCCATGTTGAATATGAAGGAAGTCATACTCCGAATATGGGGAATGAATCAGAGGATAACGGATCGGGGGGAGTCCGCTCAACACTGGGCGAGGCAGGCAGAGTATCGGACTCCAGATGCCCGTCGCGGAGGGACAGGACACGCTGCATCGACGAGGCCAGCGTTGCGTCATGTGTCACGAGAACGAGAGTGGTGCCATAATCACGATGGAGTGAGAGCAGCAACTCGATGACGTGGGCACCGGTAGAACTGTCGAGGTTTCCTGTCGGCTCATCCGCCAATAGGATGGGGGGACGACAGGCAAACGCCCGGGCCACCGCGACTCGTTGTTGTTCTCCACCTGATAGCTGAACCGGATAGTGCTCCATACGGTCGGACAGTCCGACCGCAGCAAGCAATTCACCCGCCCGATTACCGGCTCGACTCACTCCGCTGAGTTCCAGTGGAACGGCGACGTTCTCGATTGCCGTAAGGGTCGGGATGAGATGAAACGATTGGAAGATATAGCCCACCTTTTCGCGCCGGAACCGGGCCATCTGACTCTCACCCATGGTTGTGATGTCTGTTCCATCCAGTTGAATTGATCCAGTGGTCGGTCGATCGAGGCCCGCCATCAAACCCAGCAATGTCGACTTTCCACTTCCTGATGGCCCCACAATGGCCACTGTCTGCTTTGTCGGGATTTCAAAGGTGATGCGGTCAAGAATCGTGACTGAACGACTTGCCGCCGCCAAGACCATCGAAACATCTTTCACGGTGATCATCAAAAACGTTGCTCGCCTTTCGAAATGAGAGCTTCAGAAATGTTATTATACTGTACAGAATAATGATCGAGTATCGCTTCACATGACCATGAAACGATTTCATGACATACTCGTGCCGGTCTTCTTGATGCTGCTTTGGCCGCTCACTTCGGGAGCGATCTCTTTTTCAGCATCGGACGATAGACCCCGCATCGTGGCGTTTGGGGACAGTCTCACCGCCGGACTTGGGGTGCAAGCCGATGAATCCTACCCGGCTCAACTTCAACGCCGACTTGATGATCTGGGTTACCACTATTTGGTAATCAACGCCGGTGTGAGCGGCGACACGACGGCCGGTGGACTTCGACGTGTTCACTGGATCCTGAACAGCAAGCCTGAGCTGGTGATCCTCGAATTGGGTGCGAACGATGGACTCCGAGGGCTCCCCGTCGATCAAACAAAAAGCAATCTTCGTCGGATCATCCGACAATTACAGGAGGCAGGCACGACGGTTGTCTTGGCGGGAATGAAATTACCTCCGAATTACGGACAGGACTACACAATAAGCTTCGAAGCCATGTACCAGATGCTGGCTATAGAATATCAACTTCCCTTAATCCCATTTTTTCTAGAAGGGGTGGGTGGTTCATCCTCGCTGAATCAGGCTGACGGTATTCACCCAACCAAGGAAGGCTATAAGATCATCGTAGAGCAAGTCCTCAACGTTCTCAAACCGGTGTTGAATGAGCACAACTCCCCGCTTTCGCACAAGCGAAGTTGAAGGAGGGACTTCTCGATCAGACCCGCACACCAGCAAGACAACTCAACATAGGCGGGTACCGAACTGCTATTCCTTACGACTTCTTGAAGAACGTGTCGTAAACGCCGTACGCGAGGACTACTGCGATGAGTGTATAGTACAGACCGGTGATTCCGCTGTAATCCGGAGGCCCTCCCCCCTCTGGGACATTCGCCAATACCGGTAAAGCTTGGACCAGCAAGATCCCGGTTAACAGACCTGTTCGTGAAAGTAGCCGATTCATCGCTCCCCCCTTACTAAATCCATCAAATCCGTACACGAGAAGTGGGGCATATTGTACTGGACGGCGACTGGAGGGCGCAAGAGGAATCAAGTCGTGAAGGAATCGGCGTGGTGAAGGGGGCGATTGCTATTTGTGAGAAGGCAGCGTGACGGTCGACTGGAGTGCCTCAGCCACATCCTTAAACGAACTGACAAGGTTTTCGAGTTGAGAGCCCTTCTGAAGCATATCTCCCGTAACAGCCCGCATCTGTCCGGCATGTCGTACGACTTCGGCGGTCAACTCGCTGACTCTGGTCAGCACTTCCTTATAGGATGCCACTTCTCGTCGAAGTTCCTGAGTAGTGGCCTGCGCGGCATTGCTTTCTCGCAGAGAGGTCTGGAGTTGTTGCGTGAGATGTCCAACGTCCGAGTCACGGTCTTTCAACTGAGATTCGAGACTCGTCATGACCTCTTCACTCTCCCTGCGTCGATCCTCAAGATTGCTGATCGCTTGAATCCACATCGAGATCGCTCCGGGCCCGAGGGCGGGAGGAGCAGGAAGCGGCTCTTGCCTTTCAAGAGCCTTCATCGCCGGTTGAAGCCATTCCAAAAAAACCATGACATCGCTTAGTTTTACGTCGGCCGTGAACGACGGCACGGTGGCCCTTTTGCCATTATCCGAAGGACTGATCGGCGCTGCCGTTATCGATTCTTTCGCAAACTTCGGGTTTCGCGATTGCCGAGGCTGAGCCCATCGCTGATACTCCAGCAGCACCGCGATGCAATGACGGCACATGGGCTCTTCGGGAAGCATGCAGGAACATTTCGAGACGAGGTGGCCGTCTTTCAGTCGAATGTCCTGCTCATACAGACCGGAATTACCGATGACGGACGACGTGATCTGGGAATCACCCGCCTCGGCGATACGGACGCGATTCGTGGTCAAGTACTGATGGGCTATTTGAAAGGCCGAGGCATCCGACACGGCCTGGATCATTTCAGAGGTCAACAAACCAAGCCGTTCGGCACTGCAAGGAATTTTGTTTCGCATCTAAACGAGCCGGCCTCTTGCGCAACCATCACGCATACGGCCTCAGTGTGACGAGGGCCTTGAATCCTGTCAAGCACTGAACGGTTTTGTATACGCCTTGCTCTACTCGACTGTCTGAAGCGCACGTTCTGGATGGTCTATCGGCAGGGTTTGGTTGAGCTGGATTTTCCCATGGGCGTCAGCCAAATATAATCAGCGATGGGTTCCTGCATGAGTGTCCGAACCTCTTCGGTTTTACTGGGCTCAAACGACATCATGTAAATCGTGGTTTGTTTGATGTCATCTCCCAGGCGTCTAGCGACCCGCTTCGGTACGGGGAGGCCATATTGAACATGGCCTCCTCCCGTGTAACTCACGATCATTCGACGGGGGCCGTCGCTCTCCCGGCGAAATTCTTCTTGTCGGTGGACCAGTGTTCTCGCCATGCCCTCGTCCCGGACCATCGATGCCTCATACATCGTCCGGAAGTGTTCCTCGGTTCCTCCGTGGCACCGTCGCAACTGATCGAGAATTCTTCCCCGGTACGCTGGGTCGTCGACGATATCCTCCTGCAAGATTCCCCACGGCACCCATTCCGGCTCATGCCTCTCCTGGTCGAGGCCCCGTTTGACGACACCCCGAATCAAAGGTCTGGGTGGATTCATCGCCAGGACGGACAAGTGTCGGTCTCGTGCAAACGTCACCAATGGCGCGTAGTCTTCAAATGCTCCACCCCAATTTTGCTTCCAGCGCACCTGTTCCAAAAACTCGTTCGTGACCGGCTGAGTTGTCGCGACATAATTGTCGAGTGCCGGTTGGCCGTCCCAGCCGAACATCTCCATTCCAATGGTCGGTTCAATGCCGTCGGCCACCAATTGATCCAGTACTTTCAGGGCTGCTTGAATATGGTAGGGATTATGGTGTTCCTCTCCCAGATAGACAATGTCATGTTGCTCCAGCTTCGTCATCAATTCTGAAAAAGGGACGATACGGCCGGATTGTGTTTCAAGAACCTGCCAAGGTTGCCATTTCTCATCGGTGTCTGAACGGAGGCTGGCCTCACGCTCAGCTCCACAGCCGATCGGGAATGCCAGCAGAGCCACGAGCGAGCCCAGCATGACGGCCGATCGCCAGGCCGGCAGGATGCTCAAAAAGTCCGCCAGCGGCGTTCTCGCGGGACACTGCCGCCTCACCATCTCGGCGGCGTTCACAAACGTGCCGTGCCTTATTCGGCACGGCGTGAACCTCAGAGGCTCAACGTACCGAAGCGTACGCTTCGCCCCTTCGCTCGCTGCGGCCTTGCTGGACGGCCTTTTTGAGCCTCCTGAAGTGATCTTGGGTGTGAACATAATACGAAGGATAGGAATCATGGACCACTCCTACCATACCGAATAGGCGTGAACAAGCGGACTTGACGCTGAAGTTTGAAGATTACTATGCTCCTCGATCTAACGGTCCTTGATAACCCTCTCACGCACAGCCGATCACGCTTCCATGAGTTCCGACCTACTCGCTGAATTCCGCCGCGCCGTGAGTGCTCGCGCGCGTCAGCTTCCCCGACAATGGGAGGCATCAAAGAAGGTGCTGGAGGAAACCACCTTTCCCTCCACTATTACGCGACTCTGTGATGCCGTTCGAAGCAAAGATCTTCCGGCTTCAGTGAAAGAACGGTTGTTGCGCCTCTTCGAAGAACACGAGCCGCGACGGGCTCAGGATCTCGACGGAGAAGCCCTCAAGTCCGCCACGGGTTTCCCTCCGGCCAAGGCCCTGCGCGCATTGGCCGTTTTTTTTGAGTTGGTGCCCACAGCATTCTCGAAGTGGCCTGTGACGCATCTGTCGAGTGAGGAAGTAGAAAAAGCTGTGCGCCGTTTGAAGAATCCATTCGACCTCCTTCTTCGTTGCACTGACGCAGCATCCGTGTTGGAGATCGGGGCCGGCGATCTCTCATTCGCCGAGGAGTTAGTCGATCTGTACGGCTCCGAGCTCAATCGACAACACCGACCGTTCATCGTTCACTGCCTGGACCGGCTCGATCCCCGTTCCCAACTGGGCGGCCCGCTCCATGCGAGTCCGGAAAGGCTGCAGAAATTACGGCGGAAGGAGGGGCTTTCCTTCTCTTTCTTCGGCAATCAAGACATGTTTGAACTTGGAGATCTGGATCAGCAGGGGTTGCTGGCCCCGCGATATACCATCGCCACCTGTTGGGCGCCGGCCACACCGACCTTCGCCTATGAGCCGACGAGGCTCTCCGAGACACTCGTTCGCAGCGAGCTGGAGCGCACCAAAGGCGCATTTCACAGGACACAGTTCGGCAAAGAACAAGCGCTTGAAGTCCGGCATGCCGGCCGCGCGCTTCTCTTCCCGCCGTGGAAGTTTGAGATCGTCGGCCCCCTCGATCTCTTGAGCCTGCTCGCTCGCCGCGGATTCCTATGCGTGCTTGGATCAATGGATGCGCAAGTATTCTGGGAACTCCTGGCGCAGTTGCTCGAGGACTCACGCTATCGTCCACCGGACCAACCCTTTCACTCCGTCAATCTGCCGGAGGTCTTCGGCGAGGTCTACCATGCCCTTATAGGTCTGCAGACCGGCGAATCAATGGACTTGGCTGAGTTGGCGGCCCTTCGGCGTCACTACCTTCGATCAGGCTCATCTTCTTTAATGGATGACGTTGCCGGTCATTTCCGGTATGTCCGCATCAGCCGAGGCGCCACCTTTCCTGGCATTCCGGCGAGCAGCACTGCACGGAAGTTCGCTTCCATGACCGAAGAAGTTCCCCCCTGGCTCGTCACACTGGTTCCTGCGTAAACTGATCCAAGTCTTGGCTTAATGTCAAAGTTATAAAAATCTTGAATAATTGACCGTTTCCAGACCCTTTGTTAGACTTCGACCGTGTCCCATCACCAGGCTTTTCTTCAGCGATCTACCACGCCTTAGCCATCATGGATTCAACGGATATCATTCAAGCCATCCAGGAGAATATTGCGCGGGTGATCAAAGGCAAACCGCACGTGATCGAAATGAGCCTGGTCGCGCTCTTGGCGCGCGGGCATCTCCTGCTCGAAGACGTACCGGGGGTGGGAAAAACGACACTCGCCCATAGTCTTGCGCGATCGCTGGATTGCTCCTTCAAGCGCATTCAGTTCACGAGCGATCTGCTTCCGTCCGATATTGTAGGGGTCTCGATATTCAACCGCCAGAAACAGGCCTTTGAATTTATGCCGGGTCCGATTTTCGCCAACATTGTACTCGCGGATGAAATCAATCGAACGACGCCGAAAACACAAAGTAGTCTTTTGGAGGCGATGAGTGAAGCGCAGATTTCGTTCGACAACAAGACCTATCCCTTGAATCAGCCTTTCATGGTCATCGCGACGCAGAATCCCGCCGAATACCATGGCACGTTTCCCCTCCCGGAATCACAGCTGGATCGGTTCTTGATGCGGCTTCGCATCGGCTATCCCCCGCCGGAGGAAGAAAAAAAGGTCCTCGACCGACCGCAATCGCTCCACCCGGCCGAGGAGCTCCAACCGTTGCTGACGACTCAGGATGTCCTTTTGCTGCAGGAACAGGTCGATCATGTTCTCATGGAGGAAAGCATCACGGACTATCTCTTGGCTATCGTCCAAAGCACCAGGCAGTCGGACCTCTTGTCATTGGGTGTGAGTACCAGAGGCGCGTTGGCATTGAGTCGGGCTGCCAAAGCATTGGCGCTCGTCCGCGGCCGGACCTATTGTCTACCGGACGATATCAAGGAGTTGGCCCCCATCGTGTTGTCCCACCGCATCATGGTAGCCCGCACGCAGGGGTTGCGTCAGCGAAGTTTTGAGCAAGCCGAGCGGATTATCCAAGATCTGGTCGACACGATTCCCGTCCCTGTTTAAGTCTTGCCGAAGTCCGTGTCCCGACGTGGGATTGGGGTTACATGCCGCTTCAATATCCCTCCTTCACTCAACGATTGTTTCACTATCGTTCGACGCGCATCACATCGGAGGGCATTCAATTCCTGCTTTTTACTCTGGCGATCGGCATCGCAGCCATCAATACTGGAAACAATCTCTTCTATCTTTTGCTCGCGATGATGCTGAGCCTCATTTTGATCTCGGGAATTGTGGCGGAACACTCCTTGCGACGGTTGGAATTCCACCGTCATCTCCCCGATCATCTCATTGTGAATGAACCGACCATCGCTTCTCTGGTCGTGAAGAACCGCAAGTCACAGTTTCCCAGTTTTTCGTTGAAACTGTTCGATGTCAGCGACGGCCGGGAGCTGGATCGAGGTCTGGAAATTCGCCAACTCCTTCCGGGCGCGAGCCGGCTGGTGTCGTATCCCATCGTTGCCACGCGGCGTGGCCGGCTGCAACTGGAGGGAATCTGTGTCGGGACGGAGTTTCCGTTCGGGCTCTTCATGAAACGAACGTATTATCCGATCGAAGAGACGGTCATTGTCTGCCCGGAGCTCAAGCCGATCGATGAAAGACTGTTACAGGGTCTCCTCACCGCTGGACCGGAACAAATTGTCGACCGACGGGGGCATGGCAACGATTTGTACAATCTTCGCCTGTATCAAGCCGGAGACGACTCGCGAAAAATTCACTGGCCGACGACGGCGCGGACGTCCCAATTGACGGTCCGAGAAACCGAGGCCGAAGACCAACGCCGTGCCAGCGTCTACTTACCGACTGTCGCTCCGGTAAGCCACGATGCTTTATTTGAACAGGCGGTTTCCATCACGGCCTCCATCATTCAGCTCTTGGCTCAACGCGGGTATATCCTTCAGTTAGTTGTAGGATCGTCTCGTTCGTCGTTCGGTCAAGGCGATCTCCATTTGTTGGAACTTCTTCGAATGCTCGCCCTCTGTGAACGGCGCTCGCCTTATGCAGAGTCCTCCGTGCCGGGAGAACCGCCCGGAGATCCGTTTGAAACCCAAGAGGGGAAGATGATCGTCGTGCAGTCATGGCTGGGACCGAAGGATATCAAGTCCGAACATCCCACCATTCTGATTGACGGAGCCGTCATCGTCGGAGCATCGCATGCCGTTTGATCAAGCCCTGGGGTTCGCGTCGATTTGGCTGGCATCCATCTCCTTCATTGGACTGACGCTTGGAACCGGTCTGCCGGAATGGGTGGCTGCACTGACCGGAGCGGCGCTGATCATTGCTCTCTTACGGAACGGAAAAAGCAAGTCTGTGGAGTGGTTGGCAACGTTTCCGCCGATTTCAATTACCGGATGGAATCTTCTTGTGATTATCGGCTTTCTTGGATTCTGGGTGGATATGTTGTGGGTCTCTGGCGAGCTTCTTCAGGCTGGCATTCACTTCCTCATGATCCTCATGATCGTCAAGCTGTTCAACCTCAAGCTTCGTCGCGACTATTTGCATCTCTATGCCATCAGTCTCGTGGCGATTCTGACCTCCGGGTCCCTCACGACGGATCTGTGGTACTTCCCGATTTTCTTGCTCTATCTTTTGGCCGCGGTGTGGACCCTGCTACTGTTTCAGCTGACCAAGCATCCGGAGGAAACTCGGATGCTCCCGATGTCGACCACTATGCGAGCACAACCTCCTGCCTCGTCCGGCCACGTGACGCCACAACTCTTTTGGCTTGCCAACGGCCTTGCCCTTATCACTTTTGGTCTGACGTTGGCGATCTTCTTCGCGATTCCCCGAGTCAGTGCAGGGTTCTACCAAAAAAGCTTTGGGGAGAACATTCGCACGTCGGGATTCTCCGAAACGGTGAACTTAGGAGAGATCGGGCCGATCAAGCGAGATCCTAGTGTAGTGATGCGGGTGGAGCTGTCCGATAGTTTTCCGCACGAAGGGGACCGACTTTACCTACGAGGTGTTGCATTTGATCAATACGACGGCAAAACTTGGACGAATCGGCTGAACTACCGGCGGGCTGTCAGCGAAGACGAGACCGGGTCGTTCGTTCTTCGCGGTAGTCGATCTCCCACGCCGGCCCCGCTCGGCGAAACCATCCGGCAGAATATCATTTTGGAACCGCTCGACACCCCCGTCCTGTTTGCCGCTCCTTTTATCGAGAGAGTCAGCGGAAAGTTCCCCAGCGTCCAGTTCGATTCAACCGGTTCGGTCTATTTACCGTTCCCCAGTGCGTCGAGAATCGAGTATTCCGCCCTTTCCCGATCCAACCCGGTACTACCTACTGACCTTAGCTCGGAACCCGTTCGCTACCCCGAATCATTTACCAGACATTTCCTACAGATCCCTGCTCAATCCGGGCGGATCACTGTCCTGGCCCAGGACATTACTCAGACACAACGTACGGCATATGATAAAGCCAACGCCATCCAATCATTCTTGACACACAACTTTCGTTATAGCCTTGATGCTCCACTCGCTGAGCTGGACCATCCGCTCGAGGAGTTCCTCTTCTTTCGAAAAACCGGCTATTGCGAGCACTATGCGACTGCCATGGTGATGATGCTTCGGACAATCGGAATCCCCGCGCGCCTCGTAACGGGGTTTCTCGCCACCGAGTGGAATGAATACGGCAACTATTATGTGGTCAGACAGCAAGACGCCCATGCGTGGGTGGAGGTGCATCTCCCGCATTCGGGATGGATTACGATGGATCCCACTCCGCCCTCGATCGAAAGTATCAACAGCGGATCTCCCGCATGGGATGCGTTGGGGCGAATGATGGACACCATCAGGCTCCAGTGGAGCCGATTTTTCGTGCAGTACAGCGCGGCGGATCAGCTGGCCGTCGTGCGGGAGTTGAAAGCGGGGGGTACGTCGGCCCGCAACAAGGCATTCGATTCCATGAGTGCGCTCTTCAGCCCTTCTGCGGTCATGTTTAGTGGGATTACAGAATACGCATTTAAAGGAACGACACAGTCTTTGGTTGAGCTGCTTGGCATTTCGTTGATCGGCCTCGCGGTGCTTCTCTGGCTAGGGATCAAGCGGCCCTGGGCCAAGGGACTAGTCAGCAAAAAGTCGACGCGCGACGAGCAAGTGATCGCGCAACTCTATGGACGAATGATCCAACATCTCGCTGGGGAAGGCATTCCGAAACCCACCACGACAGCACCCCTCGAATTTGTCCGCATCGCGCAAGTGAAATGGAGCGAGGCGAACTCCGCAGTCGCGTCCATTACAGAACTCTATTGCCGAACCAGATTCGGCCACATCCCGCTCACAGAGGAAGAACTGTCCCTCGCCGAAGACCATCTCCACCATCTAATGGCACTCGACAAACCGTAACGCAATCGGCACTCCTTCAGCCGATAATGAGATACTCAGGGAGGAGTTTAACTTCCGTGTCCCATAGGTCGCCTAACTAGCCAATGGCGGCAGCATGAGATATAGGACAAGGACAATGATAGGGGCTGCGATAAGCATAGCTCTCTTCCCAAAGGCATCATTGACTCCGTAAATTAAGATCGCCCCGATGATGGTGTAATAAATAAACCCGATTCCCCGATACGATGCATGGGCAGCTTCCTCTGCCAAGGCGAGCGAGGGGCTGAGAGTCATGAATGCGATCAAGAGACTGAGAACGCGGTTCATAGCATATCCCTCCTTTTGGTAAGGGGTTGCGCTGTTTTGCCGCGCTCGAACAACAGTCACGAACGATGGGGAATGTGTTGCCCGTGGAGCAAAATAGCTGGATCAGAGTTCATAGAGCATCGACACTCACAATGCTTTTTCCAGGTCATCATTCGTGATTCGATGCATGACTCCATCATAACGCGTGGAGGCGGCAGGCCTACCCGGAAAGACCCGAGAGTCGGAGCTTGAAGTTAGAGTTGAGGAGCCGAGACCCGTGCTAGTGTGAACCAGAGCAGATGAGCGCGTGTTTACTGCTTGGAGCGACATCGAGCGATCTGGCTAGAGCGATTCTCGGAGAAGGGGACGCCGGTGGACTGAACCGCTCACATGAGCAACTATTTCAGGCTGTTTCTCGTCCATTGGCTATACGCCATCAGCTACGAGGGTCTTCTCGGCCCTTCCCTGGCTATTCCGCCAGCTCACCATCAGAATGGTTGCTTTTATATCTGAAAAACGGTAAGCCTCTTCGCTAATTATCTGTGGGGGCCGTATGAGGCTCGAAGATCTCCAGCCCAATGCCGCAGTCGCGGCATCCTGCCTGATGCTCTAATCACTGTAGTCAGTGTGAAATGGTTCGGTTCCGAAGCGATTGAGCTAACCTACAAGGATCCGGCTGGTCGAGTCGCGAACCAACTTCTCTACCGGCACGATGAATCGACTAGGAATCCTCGAGGCCATTCGCCTGGCCCATCTCTTCGATCCAGTTCGTCCGTAAGAATGAAGGAATCGGTGTCAAGAAGGAAAAGAGCAAGGCGCCAGGAGCCAATATTGATAAAAATCGCCGCCGGTCTCAAAGCCGACCGCCCAGCACAGGCGAGGCGCATCACTCACACGCCAGTGTCCTGTCACTCCCGCCTTGTGATCCTTCTCGGCGCCAGCTCCGGCCTCCTTTCCTCCTAGTTCGCCGTAAACTGTACGGTGTCTCTCCTCCATCCGTGAAAGGTTTGTTTGAGGTCACACAAGTTGGTGGCACCTGGTAACCATAACATACATCCAAACGACCGGCGATGCTGCGATCTGATAGCATCAAGGCCACGATCTGACAAAATGTGAGTGAGAAGAGGCTGTTCTTCTCAACGACTATCTCGACCGCTCAAGGATCAGGCGACAGTGAGCGTGCTGTACTTGACAGAACACACACCAACCGCACCAGCGGGCCGACATTACAGAGGCGAGCTGGGTGCTTACCTCACAGGTAGCTAGGCCTCCTCCAACGAGGAAGCGCAATTTTCTGTGCGCGATCGGAGCAATGGCTTATGTTGGTGGCGGACGTGTCTTCGACCAGACGCCACGCCCCAAACTTAAGCGGACGGTTGACTGACTCTACCGATCAACAGTGCATCTAGTAGCCAACGGTGTTGATATAACGTCTGCTGCTTAGACCAGGATCAGCATGCGATTTGAAGCTAATGGTAAGTTTGAAGCAGTAAGGAGGTTCGCCGATGCCACATCGAGTCTGGAGACCGACTTGCCAATGTCAGCCAGGCGTTATCACGAGAGGGACCCCACTTTGCTCTAACTGCAACATGCCAGGTGAGCCCGATGGTTGGTCGTTAAGTATGATCGAGTCAATGGGCCGATACCAGCTGTTCTACGGATTGTCGCCGATCGGGCCGCATCGGAAATTGGCCGATCGGATCTTTGATAAAATCGTCTCGACGTGTGAGTCCTGTCGAGGACGAGGCCTGCGTGATTCCACGACAATGGCGGATCGGTATGAGGGCTGCCCCACCTGTCGGGGATTCGGCCGCATCTTCACAGCGCCAGAGTCCGTCATCGAGTCTGTGAGACAGCAAGTGCTTGCTGAGTATCCAAATGCCACAGCTGATCGGGGCGACGGATTCATCTCGGCCACGCCGACTAAGAAGTCGACTCCTCCACTCAGGAACCAAGCTGGATTAGGGAATAGAGTCCTGCAGGCCTTATCCGAAAGACTGCAGATAGACGAGGAATGGTCTATTCGCGAGCCGTGTGGGTCCACCTGGTGGGCGCATCGTCTCGCGCAGCGGGTGTGGATCGAACAGATATCCGAAGATCGGGATTCTCCTGTAGTGCAGGTGCAGGCCGAAACGGCACTCCTCTGCCAGGTGCCGGACACGATGGCGAATCGGGCGCGTCTGAACCTCTCGAACAAGGCGGCAAGCCTCAATACCTATCGTTTTGATCCACAGACTGGTCGGCTGACGCTTCGGTGTTGCGCCTATGTCACGCCCGAGACCGAGCGGTGGCTCACCTCGTTTTTGTCTGCCGCCGTCGCGATTCAGATTGCAGACGCCCATATCAAAGGACAATCCGAATTCGCCCGGCTATTCGATGCCGAAGTCGATGTCTCCTCCCATCCGTCCTCTGGACGTCGGGAGGTCATGGACGACATGCTCAACGTCATTGAAAAGATGTTCGCACCGATGGGGCAGAGACCGTCTCCTTTCACCGAAGCCGATTTCGAATCACTGACGCACATTTCGCTCGATGGCTTAGTCCTAACCAACGCTGATTCGCAAGGGGTGACCACAGAATTCCGCTTCAATGACGAGAAACCTGGACTGTTCTCGGGTGGCACGGCGCTGTGCGAAATTATTCCCACGAGCCATCCCCAACTTGGGAACGGTGTCCTTTGGAAGCTCACGCTTCCTCTTTATTGCACGGAGCGCGAGGCGATCGACAAAGCCATCGAGCTCAACCTGGCAGAATACGACTACCCGATATGGCCGTACTTTTATGGATTCGGAGGCTGGTGTAGCGATCAGCGACTCAGAGCCGTCGCGTACATCATGTTTATGCCAGCGGCCGTCTATAAGCCAGGAATTTTGGTACCGTTCTTCTTGAGTATGCGTGCGAGAACGGAATGGGCTAAACTCTACCTGACTGGTACGCACGAAAGGCACGGGTCGGCTTGAATCACGTGAGATCTTCCTGGTCGTTCTGTGCCGCGGGCATACAGAAAGGCCCATGTCGCGCCGTCCACACCTCGCTGCTGGGGGATCTCGCCTATAACGTGCTCAACCGCCGCCTTTCCCGAAGAAGGTTCAAAGGTTCAGTTGTTATATTGAAAAGCAGTTCTCGACCTGAGGAACAGCTCAAAAGTCACTGCATCGGAGATTCGCTAAGCGGCAGAAGATTTGTAAATATCCCCGCCGTCACATCCATCACAAGAAGTAGTACGCACTGCGCCTCGTTTCCTGGGCCCGGACGATGTATCAGGTCAGGCCGGAAGTGGAGCGGCCGTCACCGGGGTCACCCGCGCATTGGATGCAACGACCCCTCTCTCTGTGCGGCAGTGTAAGGGAGTTCAAGCGGTGCCGCGGGGCAAACTGAGATGGTGGGAGCTTATGAGGCAACACATCCTTGGGGACCCGCTCTACCCATGGAATGGGGTTTGATCACGTCTGATGGCTGTCGATTGAAAGTTCGGACGGTCTGGTTTATAGATGGCGACCAGGATGTGCCTCGTTCGTCGAGCGCAATGTCATCGACGCGGTCGCTTGCGAAGAGGAGGCAGCTATGGCCATAGCAGATATCCAAGAGTTCTTGAAGCTCATTCCGGCAGTGAATAGGTCGCCACAGCATGCGGTATGGATCACCTATTGATGCTGAAGCGGATACGCTGTATGTGAATTTCAAGAAGCTGAGCCACGCGACTGACAGCGAGATGACGGACGACGACATCATTGTTCGCTACGAGGGGACAGAAGTTATCGGTTTTACCGTGCTCCATGTCGGTAAACGGCTCAAGAAAACGGCGTAAGGTCGTTCGGTCGGAGTGCTTCGGAGCAACTCCAGCATTTCAAGCTTCGTCGATTTACCGGCTTCCTCCGCCGCCATGCGAAATCCTACAAGCAAAAACGGCGCTCGTGCACACTATGTAAGCTACACAAGGTCGGCTGGACTAAGCGGTGGAAGCCACGGGAGTCGGCCCGGCGGTTTCAGATGGAACTTGAGTGTCGGTATCCTAGCAATAATGTCAGATGAATCGTCCTGTTTATGCGCCGGAAGGTTTGTGAATATCCCATCCTGAGAAGATCAGCACGGCGGGATGGCAGCGAAGCGCCCGCGCCAGAACTTTAGCTCGTTCCACGCCCAGATTCACGCTGTTGTTTTCAATAGTGGAGATGATGGATTGCGGAATCCCAGTTAAACGCGCCGACTCACTTTGAATCATCTCCTGAAGCTCGCGCACGATCCTGACAGATTCTCCCACTGAGGCCGTGATCCGGGAGCGCACTGCGCGGAAGTCATGGTTCCTCATGAGTGCCTCCTGTAATCATGCCCCGTCACATCTATCACAAAAACCAGTACGCGCTGCTCGTTAGCCTTTTAGATCACGCGATGCTGGTCACTAAGTCCCGACGAGCGATGATCCTTCCATGCGCCTTGTAGGTACTCTGCGGTCGAGCCCACCAGTTCATTCAAAGGGCGGCGGCTCCGATGGCCTCAAAATCAACATCGAACGCTTGGCTCCCTGAGCTGCTCCCGCACGCCAATCACTAAGCGCACGTGTGTCGTGATCGATCCGGCGGTTTCTGACGGAACTCAAGGGCCGGCATCCCAGCAGTGATGTCAAAGCGTTTTAATCGATCAGCTGTGATGTGCGAAGAATTGGAGCGGGAAAAGGGATTTGAACCCTCGACCCTCGCCTTGGCAAGGCGATGCTCTACCACTGAGCTATTCCCGCTCGCGAGGTTTGAGGTGGGGAGTGTACTGACCGCATAGCATACTGTCAAGTCAAGACCCCGCTGAATGTAGCTAGCCCATCATCTGTCCGCTTTTTGTAGCACATGAAGTGTCCGGTTTACGGTGCGCCCTCAAGGAGGGCCACCATGATGCGGGCGACAGTGCTACAGGAGGTGAGACGGATGCGATTTGAAGAGTTGTATGCGCGGCGACACCGAGGGGAACTGACCATGGCGGAGGCGGCGGAGCTGTTAGGCGTCACGGAACGGACGTTTCGCCGCTGGAGCGTCCGCTACGAAACCGAGGGTGTGGAGGGATTAGAAGATCGGCGGCTGGGCCGGGCCTCGGCTCGGGCGGTGCCGGTAGATGAAGCGCTTCGGATGGTGACGTTGTATGAGACACAGTACCGGGGCTGGACCGTGAAGCATTTTCATGAGCGCTGGCACCAAGAGCATGGGGGGACGCGCTCCTACACGTGGACGAAGAACCGGCTGCAACGGGCAGGACACGTGACTCGGGCCTCCCGGCGCGGAGCGCATCGCAAGAAGCGGCCCCGCAAACCCTTGCCGGGGATGATGCTGCACCAAGACGGATCCCGGCATGAATGGGTACCGGGATGCCAATGGGATCTGATTGTGACTCTGGATGATGCGACCAGCGAGATGTACTCGGCCTTCTTCGTCGAAGAAGAAGGGACGATGAGCAGTTTCCGGGGTCTGCGGGAGGTCATTGAAAAACAGGGCCTGTTCAGTTCCCTCTATACCGATCGCGGCTCGCACTACTGGTATACGGAGAAGACGGGAGGCAAGGTCGATAAGACGCGGCTCACGCAGGTGCATCGGGCGCTCCGGCAATTGGGGATCACGCTCATTGCCGCCTATTCGCCGGAAGCGCGGGGCCGTTCCGAACGGGTCTTCCGCACCCTGCAAGATCGATTGCCCAAAGAGCTGGCCCTGGCCAGGATCACCACCATCGCAGCGGCCAACCGATATCTCACCGAGCAATTTCTTCCGGCCTACAATCGGCGGTTTGCCGTGCCGGCCGTCGAAGCGGGGACGGCCTTCGTCCCCTGGATTGGTTCGAACCTGGCCGAGATTCTCTGTGTGCAGGATGAGCGGGTGGTGGCCAATGACAACACGGTGCGCTATCAGGGCCAGCATCTGCAGATTCCGCCCGATCAACACCGGTTCCATTATGTGAAGACCACCGTGCGGGTCCATGCGTATCCCGATAGTACCTTGGCCGTGTTCCATGGCCCGCGATGCTTGGCGCGGTATCAGCCGGATGGGCGGGTGATCGAATCCAAAGACGCCCCTTCAAGCCGTCGCGGCCCGACCCGCCGATCGGGCGGCCGACCGATCGTTGATCCTAGGCCAATTGTGCGCGAAAACATTTCGGCGCACGGCTGAAATTATTCGAGCGAAATACCGGACAGATCATGTGCTACATAAACCGGACAACTTAACTTGCTATCTACAGTCAAGACCCCGCTGAAGTGACTTAAGCCGGACAGGTTACCTAAAGTCCAAGCGGTTACCCATTCGTAACAGCATGAATGCAGCCGATTATTTACAGCTAAATCCTTGATTCTAATGGTTACCTAATGTGATGAGAACGGCCGTTACGGATCTCTCCTATAAAACTGCTACCGAAGCTACTCAGACGACTAGTGATCGGTGAGAATGCTTCCGGTTGCAATACGAGAAATATCCAATTGTGTTTCATAGCTTTAGAAGAAAAACCCAAAAAACTATTCCTAAAGCCGTTATGGCGCAAATATTGCGGAACGCTCACTCTGCTTAAGGTGAATAGATGTATGGGGCAGAGGCTCATTAAGCATAGGTCGCTATTGTTGAGTCAGGCCTGCCTCTAATGTCCAGTGGTTTACTAACGGAAAATTTATCGCTGATGCACAGCCAGCAAAGAAAATCGAAGAGAGAAACCGGGCTCATTCAGATTCATTAATGTTGAGGGAGGTATCCACAATGTTTTTGTCACGGCGGCAATTTTTGAAAGCCTCTGCGGGGACGGTGGCGGCGGCGGCAGTGGCGGACCAGGTGTTGGCCTTGACGGCGCTCCAGCCGGTGATCGAAGTGGGCAATCCGTTGGGGGAGTATCCGGACCGCTCATGGGAGCGGGTCTATCATGATCAGTACCGGTATGATTCCTCCTTTACGTGGGTGTGCTCCCCCAACGACACCCATGCGTGCCGCATCCGCGCCTTCGTGCGCAACGGGGTGGTCATGCGGGTGGAACAGAACTATGATCACCAGACGTATGAAGACTTGTACGGCAATCGGGGCACGTTCGCGCACAATCCCCGGATGTGCTTAAAAGGGTTTACCTTCCATCGGCGCGTCTATGGGCCGTATCGCTTGAAGGGGCCCTTGATGCGGAAGGGGTGGAAGCAGTGGATGGATGACGGCTCGCCGGAGCTGACGCCGGAAACCAAGCGCAAGTACAAGTTCGACAGTCGCTTCCTGGACGATATGCTCCGGGTCTCGTGGGACACGGCCTTTACCTATGCGGCGAAGGCGATGATCGTCATTGGCACTCGGTACAGTGGCGAAGCGGGGGCCCGGCGGCTGCGGGAACAGGGGTATGCCCCGGAGATGATCGAGATGATGAAAGGCGCGGGCGTGCGCTGCTTCAAGCATCGCGCCGGCATGCCCATTCTTGGATTCCTTGGCAAGCACTCCAATACGCGGTTCAACAACAGCGTCTTGCCCATCTTGGACAGTTGGATCCGGAAGGTCACGCCCGACCAGGCCCAGGGGGGCCGCTACTGGAACAATTACACCTGGCACGGCGACCAGGATCCGTCACAGCCCTGGTGGAACGGCACGCAAAACTGCGATGTCGATTTGAGCGACATGCGGTTTTCCAAGATGAACACGAGCTGGGGCAAGAACTTCGTGGAAAATAAGATGCCGGAAGCGCACTGGAAGCTCGAATCGATCGAGCGGGGGGCCCGCCTCGTCGTCATCACGCCGGAGTACAATCCGACGGCCTCCCGTGCCGACTACTGGATTCCCTTGCGCCCGCAATCCGACGGGGCGCTGTTCCTGGGGGCCTGCAAAATCATTCTGGATGAGAACATGCAGGACATCGACTACCTCAAGCAATTCACCGATATGCCGCTGCTCGTCCGGACCGATACCTTGCAGTATTTGGACCCGCGGGATGTGCTCCCGCACTACAAGTTTCCGGATTTCTCGCACAGTTATTCGGGCCGGATCCAAGCCTTGAAGCCGGAGTACATTGAACGGCTCGGGGGGTTCATGGTGTGGGATCTGGCGAAGAAACAGGCGGTGCCGCTCCATCGGGAGCAAGTCGGCTGGCATTTCGAGCAGAGCGGGATTGACCCGGCGTTGACCGGCTCCTATCGGGTCAAGTTGCTGAACGGCCGGGAAATCGACGCGCTGCCGATCTATCAGCTGTATCAGATTCACCTGCAGGACTACGATCTGGATACCGTGCACCAGATCACCCGCTCGCCCAAGGATCTCATCGTCCGGTGGGCGCGCGATTCGGGCACCATCAAGCCCGCCGCGATCCACAACGGCGAAGGGGTCTGCCATTATTTCCACATGACGCAAACGGGCCGGGCCGCCGCCCTCGTCGTGACCTTGACGGGGAATATCGGCAAATTCGGCACGGGCTGCCATACCTGGTCCGGCAATTACAAAGTGGGGATTTGGAACGCCACGCCCTGGTCGGGGGTCGGCTCCGGCGTCCATCTCTCGGAAGATCCCTGGCATCTCAATCTGGATGCCAATGCCCATGGGAAGGAAATCAAATACCGCAATTACTATTATGGCGAGGAGCCCGGGTACTGGAACCACGGCGATACCGCCTTGATCGTCAATACCCCGAAGTATGGGCGCAAGGTCTTTACCGGGAAGACCCATATGCCCACGCCCAGCAAGCTCCGGTGGGTCGTCAACGTCAATATCCTCAACAACGCCAAGCACCATTACGACATGGTGCGGAACGTCGATCCGAATATCGAATGCCTCATCACGCAGGACATCGAAATGACGTCCGACGTGAACCACAACGATATCGCCTTTGCCTGTAACTCCTGGATGGAGTTCACCTATCCGGAAATGACGGCCACGGTGTCGAATCCGTGGATCCAACTCTGGAAAGGGGGCATCCGGCCGTTGTACGACACGCGGAACGATGCGGATACGTTTGCGGGCGTGGCGGCGAAACTGGCGGAGCTGACGGGGGATGCCCGCATGCGCGACGTCTTCCATTTCGTCTATCAGAACCGCGTGGATGTGTACGCCCAACGCCTCTTGGATGCGTCCAGCACCTTCTATGGCTATTCCGCCGACGTGATGCTGAAGTCGGAAAAGGGCTGGATGGTCATGACCCGCACCTATCCGCGGCATCCCCTCTGGGAGGAGACCAACGAATCGAAACCGATGTGGACCCGGTCGGGGCGCATCGAGGCCTATCGCATCGAACCGGAAGCCATCGAGTACGGCGAGAACTTCATCGTGCACCGCGAAGGGCCGGAGGCCACGCCGTACTTGCCGAACGCCATCTTTACGACGAACCCCTATGTGCGGCCGGACGACTACGGCATTCCGATCACGGCCCAGCACCACGACGACAAGACGATTCGGAACATCAAGCTCTCGTGGGTCGAAATCAAGCGGCACAGCAATCCCTTATGGGAGAAGGGCTACCAGTTCTACTGTGTGACGCCCAAGACGCGGCACCGGGTCCACAGCCAGTGGTCGGTGAACGACTGGGTGCAGATTTACGAGTCGAACTTCGGGGATCCCTACCGGATGGACAAGCGGACCCCGGGCGTGGGGGAGCATCAAGTCCATATCAATCCGCAAGCGGCCAAAGACCGGGGGATCAACGACGGGGACTATGTGTACGTCGATGGCAATCCCGTCGACCGGCCGTACCGCGGCTGGAAACCGAGCGATCCCTACTACAAGGTGGCGCGGCTGATGATTCGCGCGAAGTACAATCCATCCTATCCGTATCACGTGACGATGGCCAAACATGCGCCCTTCGTCTCCACGGCCAAGTCGGTGAAGGGCCATGAGACGCGGCCGGACGGGCGCGCCATCGCGATCGATACGGGCTACCAGTCCAACTTCCGGTACGGGGCGCAACAGTCGTTTACGCGGAGTTGGCTCATGCCGATGCATCAAACCGACTCGCTGCCGGGCAAAAGTGCGAATGGGCTCAAGTTTAAATGGGGGTTCGAGATCGACCACCATGCGGTCAATACCGTGCCGAAGGAATGCTTGATCCGCATCACCAAGGCGGAAGACGGCGGCATCGGGGCGCGCGGGCCGTGGGAGCCGGTCCGGACCGGCTTCACCCCCGGGCAAGAAAACGAGTTCATGATCAAGTGGCTCAAAGGCGAGCATATTAAGATCAAAGTCTAAGCAGCAGTGCTGAGTGCTGGGTGCTGAGTCCTGAGGAGGAGGCAGCGCCCGGCACGGAGACTCAGCACTCAGGACTCAGACCTCAGCACTAACGGAGGAAACCATGCCTGAAGTCTATAATTGGCAGCTGGGCCGCAAGATGTTGTATCCCTACGAGGAACGGCATCCGAAGTGGCAGTTTGCCTTTG
This sequence comes from Nitrospira sp., assembly GCA_030123625.1. Lineage (NCBI taxonomy): Bacteria > Pseudomonadati > Nitrospirota > Nitrospiria > Nitrospirales > Nitrospiraceae > Nitrospira > Nitrospira sp. The sequence continues at coordinate 1,956,267 of CP126121.1, read as the reverse complement.
TGTTCAACATCAATCGGTGTTTGGCCTGCCAGACCTGCAGCATGGCCGATAAGTCGACCTGGCTCTTCTCCAAAGGGCAGGAATACATGTGGTGGAACAACGTGGAAACCAAGCCGTACGGCGGGTATCCGCAGTTCTACGACGTCAAAATCACGCAGCTGATCGAACAGGTCAATCCGGGCGGCCAAGTCTGGAACGTCCGCGTGGGGCGCAAACACCATGCGCCCTACGGCGTGTTCGAAGGCATGACGATTTTCGATGCGGGGGCCAAGGTCGGCCAGGCCGCCATCGGCTACATTCCGACGGACCAGGAATGGCGGTTCGTCAACATCTACGAAGACACGGCCACCTCGATGCGCGCCCTGGTGGAGGGCATCGACAAGACCGGCTTCTCGCGGGATGAGCCGTGGAAAATGACCGGCAGCAGTCTGCCGGAACATGAGACCTTCTTCTTCTATCTCCAACGCATTTGCAATCACTGCACCTATCCGGGCTGCTTGGCGGCCTGCCCCCGCAAGGCCATTTACAAACGACCGGAAGACGGCATCGTCCTGATCGATCAGAATCGCTGCCGGGGGTATAAAAAATGTGTCGAGCAATGTCCGTATAAAAAACCCATGTACCGGGGCACGACGCGGGTGAGCGAGAAGTGTATCGCCTGTTATCCCCGGATCGAAGGCAAGGATCCCTTGACCGGCGGCGAACCCATGGAAACGCGCTGCATGGCGGCCTGCGTGGGCAAGATCCGCATGCAGAGCCTGGTGCGGATCGGCGAGGATGGCCTGTGGGCCGAAGATCGGTGGCATCCGCTGTACTATGCGATCCGGGTCGAGCAGGTGGCCTTGCCCTTGTATCCGCAATGGGGCACTGAGCCCAATGGCTTCTACATCCCCCCGCGGCATTCCCCCCGGGGGTATGCCCGGCAGATGTTCGGGCCCGGCGTGGACAATGCCATTGAAAAATACCTGGTGCCCAGTCGGGAACTGTTGGCGGTGCTGCAGCTCTGGCGCGCCAGCCAGCAGATCGTGTTCCGTTACGATGTCATTCCGGGGCCCAAGGTCTTTGAGACCCAGATCCACGGCAAGCGGTTCGAGATGTACAACGACACGGTGTTGGGCTTCAACAAGTCCGGCAAGGAAGTGGCGCGGATTCAGGTCGAAGAGCCGATCTACATCCGGCCTGCCGAACGCGTCACCTGGCTGTAAGCTAGCCCCGCCAGGGCGCTATCTGGGGCGGCTCCCGCCAGGGATGCCGCCCCCTCTTGTTTCAGAGGAGCCAGCCGCTGGTTGACAGAGAATTCCACATTTCCAGGCCGCCTCTCTCGAGAATCCATACAGCAGCGGTACTTCCAAGAGTACATTCTCTCAAGTCAAAATGTGCCTCAGTGGATTACTAACGACATACGTACGTATTGAGAAAAGTACTAGAGCCGATCTAGCCGGGAGTAACGGTCTTTCGGCTCACCGCCGCTGCATCTTCTGCGCACTTGACGAGATAAACAGCGTCCAGTACAGTTTTGAATCATGGTGTTTTTGCTATTCTAGTGGGGAGTACTCCCGGCGTGACATCACATCAGCAGCAATCGGTTCCTTTTGCTGCGCAGGCCATCCCATTTGATGAGTTTCTCGCTTCCGGTAAACTCCCGGATGGTTATCTGAATAGTGAATATGTCGCTCAGCAATTCGTCGAGCGTTTAGTACACTATGTTCTTAGCGTTCCCTCAGGCAGTTATTCGATGGCACAGCTGAGCCAACTCCTGGAGCAGCTCGATCCGCGCACACAAGTTTTCTTCTTTAAACGCTTGAAAGAAACAAGTCCGGACTGCTTGAAAGATTTTGCATCCCTCTACTATGGGTTCATGAACGAGTTCCATTCCCTCCTGTTCACATAAGAATTACAGCAAAAATACTCCTTGTCGGCCCTCCAATCTCATGTATAATTGCAGTTCATCCAAAGGAGAAGGAGTATTATGAATCCATCGCTACAAAGGGCCGTCACCAGTTTCTACAATTTGATTTACGAAGCCCAGACCTTTGCCACCGCCATGGCAAGGATCGATACCGCAGAGCAGGAGCATTACGCCGGGCGTATTGAAGGTCTCAATTGGGTTCTCGATCGTTGTCAGGAGCTAGAGGACATGGATACCAACCTTACACCATCGTCACTCCAGCGGATCCTTGGGGAAGTCAAATCCGATTTGGAACATGAGCTTTCTGTACAGCGAAGAGAGAAAGGACGGCGCGCTGACGGACGGGAGGAAGCCCTCAATTTCGTTGCCGATTACCTTTCCAGCCTCATCACAGCAACTGAGATCGAGTCCGCCAAGACCACGGTTTAATCCGGTTCTGTATCACCAACGGGGTATCTGCCTCTCCTCGCGCCACAGAGGCACTGCCCCGTTTTCTTCGGCCAATCTGTAGCAATTTGAATCATTCGTCTGGCACCAGATCACTTCGCTACCAAAAGGTATGTCATGATTCTACTCACTCACTTCCCATCTAAACCGACCGGTTACATCAGTCTGTCCTCTTTTTGATGGCATCACACCATCTCACTACGCCATACACTCTCATGAGATAACATCGACACTCCGACTTAGGGCGTGGCAATTATTAACAGGACAGGGAGCAGGTTATCCGTCTATCGCCAGAGAAAATTGATTAACCCTTGACCTCGACTTCCCATTCTCACTAAGATTGTCCCATGCTTCCATCCTCACGCAGACCAGGCACTCATTGGACCATTGGGCCTAACCGAACTTTCCGAAGCGGGCCACGTCCCTCAGCAGAGGCTCCACGAGAGCAATTCGGCTCACTCAATGCCTCTCTCCTGTTTTGTCCTCGGTGCCGCGTAGCCACTCCAACGAGAGAACGACTCCTGCTCGTTCTACCCACCGGAAACCTGTATGAGTATCTTTGCATCCATTGTGGAACTTCCACAGGATCGAAGACAGACAATCCCGTCAAGACTGTTCAGATTGTCAATCCTTAGTGCCATCCATATCGATCCACCACCACTCGGAGCATCCTTCACGGTGTCCACTCAACCTGCTCCCCTTATCCGTTGAAACATTGCAATTACCCATCCCATATCCCTCTGACTGCATAAGAGCCCGATCGCATGAGATAACGCGGGCCGACATCGACATGAGGGAACATTGCGGAAGAGATGGAGCATAACTCTACGAGAACGATCCCTTACTTCTCGGCGGAAGTGTAACGGCAAAGAAGTACGGGATACGTGATCGGCTGGGTCACCCAATGTATTCGAGAGAAATGCCTTCCTCGATAAGCATCACCGGAATGTTCTCCCGGATGGGGTAAAGGATCTTCCGATCGGCGCGAATCAAACCGGCGTCGAGCTCGACGGATACAGGCCGCTTTCCCAAATTTTTCACTTCGCCCCGTGCGACAGCGGCATTGAGTTTTTGAATGAGGGACTCCTCAGCCAGACTCACCGGCTGTTTGGTATCCGGACAACAAAGGATCGCTAAGAGCTCTTTGTCAATGCTCATAACTCGACCTCCCACTGTGTCACGGCAGGTAGAATAATTGATGAGGATATGAAGCGCAAGCAGTCGTAAGGAACTCCTCATGTTCAGTCATTTCTGTTACACTCGACATGCTTTCAAGGATGTCTCCTCATGATCAAAGCATTCTGGAAGACTTGCATAGCCGGCCTCATTGTTTTAGTCCCGGCCTGGGTTACGTTCTTGATTCTCTCGACTCTCTTCACCACACTCGATGGGGTGGTGGGTCGATACATGTCGGATCCCACCCCCGGCCTCGGTCTGCTCCTACTAGCCATACTTCTCATTGTTGCCGGTCTCATCGGCGATCATGTGATCGGGCAAGGCTTGTTAGCAAGACTGGAACATCGGATTGAGCGCATTCCGCTCGTGCAGAGCATCTATCTTACATTGAAAGGCATGACCGATATTATAAACTTCCGGTCTCGCTTTGGCCGCAGTAAGGTGGTCGCCTTTCCGTTTCCTCGCGATGGGTGCTGGGCGTTAGGTTTTGTGATGGGGATGGCGCCTCCCTTCGTTCAGATTGAGCCCTCTCATACCCTCTTCATGGTTTTCGTCCCGACCGCGATTCACCCCTTTACAGGCTTTCTGGCCTTCATTCCGGAATCTGCGTTGCGGCCGATCAATCTTCCCGTAGAAGATGCGATGAAAATGGAGTTTTCAGCCGGGTTCTATAGGCCTCAAAACGGATGGCTCGACCCATCGCCGTCCATCTCCTCTGAGCCATGACTTCTGAAGGCATCGCCATTAGACCGGCCCGCCAGGACGATGTGGATACCATCGTGATGTTCAATGCCGCCATGGCACTCGAAACGGAGAATCGCCGGCTAGATCTTGCCACATTGCACAAGGGGACCCTTGCATTCTTAGGAAGCCCTGAGTATGGATTTTATATCCTCGCGGAACTTCCGAAAGACAAAAGCTCAAAGCCGGTCGGTCAACTCATGATTACGTACGAATGGAGCGACTGGCGAAACGGAACATTTTGGTGGATCCAGAGCGTCTATGTCGTACCTGATCGGCGAGGCCTGGGGGTGTTTCGAGCCATGCACGACTATATCTTCGCAAAAGCCAAGACAGATCCAAGTGTCTGCGGCATCAGATTGTACGTCGAACAGGACAATCGCGGGGCTCAAACTGTGTACCAGCGTGTGGGACTCCGACCTTCCTGTTACACCATCTATGAGCAGGATTTCGTTCTTGGCCCTACGGTGTCCGAGAAAGATACGACAAGGAGTAACAATGAGAAGCAGTAGTTGCATTCTCGGTCTTTTGGTCGTCGCCCTGCTGTATCAAGGTTGTGCCTTTATCCGCGGAAACTATGGCGAAGAGCTAGGCCAAGGTGACATCACAACAATTCAAAAGGGCATAAGCACAAGAGCAGATGTTGCCGCTGTTCTAGGTGCCCCGGACCGGATTATTGAAGCAAATGGTCGCGCAATATTTCATTACTACCATTACGATGTAAAATCGGGGTCTGTGCTCATCTTCTCGCGTACCAACATCAAAAGTGATGACACCTTTGTTATCTTCAATGGAACGGGAGTCGTAGAAGAAGTTGTATCTGGGAAACGAAAAGGTCCCCTCGAGTTTCAGTTCTGGCCCTTCGACTGGCCCTTCCATTAATCCTATCGCTTCATGATGCTGCGACATCTGTTTATTTGTCTAATCCTAGCACTCGAGTGCACGTCCTTTAACGGATGCTCACAAGGTCCCGTAACATGGCGGCGAGTGACGCTTAATCAGACTATTTCCACGGAAGATGTGCTTTTTATAGTACCTGGCAAGACTGATATTTCGGCGGTTGTTGAGAGACTAGGTGCACCAAACGAGCTCCTCTCTTCTCACGATGAAATCGTGACCCGTTACTATTTTACAGATGGTAAGTATTTCAAAGCGAACTACGGATGGGGATTTCGTTTTGTCATACCCTTCTTTGCCCCCGACCTTGATTTGGGCGGCGGCGGAATAGGGCGGGATGTCTTCCAAGTAACGTATGACAACCACTGGCTCGTTCGTGATCATGCGTTTGCCTTTCACTCACGCTCGTCGGAGTTCTTGGCTTGGCCATTCAGAGACTGAACCCTCTACGTACAAATAGGTGTGCTTACCTTAGTGAATTGCCGGTTTCAGCCAGCCCCGCTATAATGGCGCGCCATGGAGCAGGAACCATCCGACCATCCGTCCCACTACAGTAACGTCCGCTCTTCCTCTTATATCCCGGCCGATCAGGACACTCGGTTTCTCCAACGAGACGAGCTTCGCTCCTTCCGAATCGGACTTGAGTTGCTGAAGGCCGAATTAATTCAAAGAGAAGAAGGGATCAGATCCACCATCGTCGTCTTCGGCAGCGCCAGGCTTCAAGAACCATCGACTGTCAGACAAGCGCTACGTCTGGCAGAAGAACAAGCAGCTCAGGTTCCGGCCGATCGCATCCGCGAGCAACGAGTCGCCATCATCAAACGGCAGCTCAAGCTCGCAACCTATTATGATGTCGCGAGAGAGTTCAGTCGGCTGGTGTCGTCGACGTGCCAAATCGACGGAAGATGCGACTATGTGATTGTCACCGGCGGGGGGCCGGGCATCATGGAAGCGGCCAACCGCGGGGCGGCCGACGTAAACGCGAAATCAATCGGGCTCAACATTACTCTGCCGCACGAACAACACCCAAACCCCTACATCACGCCGAGTCTCACTCTTCAGTTTCGCTATTTCGCCATCAGGAAGATGCACTTTTTGCTTCGTGCGAGGGCGCTCGTTGCCTTTCCCGGTGGTTTCGGGACGCTCGATGAATTGTTTGAAACGCTGACTCTGCTCCAGACCGGCAAAACCAAGAGCATAATCGTTGTGCTGGTCGGGCGTGACTTTTGGGAGCGGGTGATCAACTGGGAACTGCTCGTTGAGTGCGGTTTCATCACGCAGGCGGACCTCAACTTGTTTCACTACGCCGAGACGGCTCAAGAAGTTTGGGACCTGATCGCACGGCACAATGGAATACACACGGCATGAAACTCTCATTCTTCGGAGCCGCTCGGTCGGTCACCGGCAGCCGACATCTCTTGGAGATGCCTGGCTTCAGGCTATTGTTCGATTGTGGAATGTTTCAGGGAAGACGAGACGAAGCGGTCCGACGCAACCGCGACTTGGGATTTGACCCAAAATCCCTAGGCGCCGTCTTGCTCTCGCACGCTCATGTGGACCATTCCGGCGCCCTCCCTGTTTTGCCGAGACAGGGTTTTTCCGGAAAGGTTTACCTCACCAGAGCATCGGCCGATCTCGCGGCCATCATGCTCGACGATTCAGCTCGTGTCCAAAAAAACGATTGCCGGTATGTCAACAAACAGGAGCGCAGACACGGGAAGACCTGCATTCGGCCGTTTTACGACGGGGATGATGTGCGAAAGATCGTCAGGAGGTTCGAGGCGGAACGGTACGGTGATCAACTCAAGATCGCACCTAGGATCACCGCATCGTTTCATGACGCAGGTCATATCTTGGGATCGGCCGCCGTCCGTGTGAAATATACCGCGCGCGGCAACACCACGACCGTCTTGTTCAGCGGCGATTTGGGCCGATCCCACATGCCGATCTTGCGAGATCCAGAACCGCCGCCCCCCTGTGACGTTCTGATTCTCGAATCGACGTATGGCGACCGATTGCACGAGCGGGCCGGCGAAGAGACGAAGAAGAAAGCGCAGGATCTGCTCAACCATGCGCGGACATACAAAAGCAAGATCATCGTGCCTGCCTTTGCGGTGGGGCGGACACAGGAATTGGTCATGCGGATCAAGGAGTTGGTCGGTGAAGGCCGCGTGGACCCGGTTCCTATCTACATCGACTCACCACTGGCCGATAAGGCCACGGAGGTGTTCAAGCGACACCCTGAATGTTATGACGACGAAACCATGAAGACCTTCTCATCCGGTGGTGATGTCTTCGCCTCCCGCTACATCCATTTTGTATCCTCCGTTGAGGACAGCAAGCGGCTGAATGCCATGAGCGGGCCCTGCGTCATCATTTCCTCTTCGGGTATGTGCGAGGGCGGACGAATCCTGCATCATCTCAAACATGCGATACAAGATGAGGCAAACATCATTGTGTTCGTCGGCTTTCAAGCGGAACATACGCTCGGCCGCAAGCTCGTCGAAGGTTGGGACGTGGTGCCGATCTTCGGCGTGCCGACGCCAAGACGAGCCCAGGTCGTCACGTTCAATAGTTTGTCGGCTCATGCCGACCGAAATGATTTATTGGCCTACGTTCGAGCCATCAACCCGCTGCCCAGGACCGTTTTCATCGTGCATGGGGAGGAGAAACAGGCTCTCTCCTTGGGCGCTGCGATTCAAGCGGAACACTCGAGGATCGATGTGCAGATTCCACACTATGGCAGCACGCATGAAATTTAGGTCGCCGCATTTCGTAAGGACGGCCGGCCAACGACCCGCTTGGCCGGTGATTCTGTTCTGTGTGGTCTCACTGATCTCGGGTTGCCTCTCCATAGTCGCAGCAGAACCGAAACAAGAACGTCACCGTCTGCGCGACTTGGGCATCGCCGTCGGGCAGTATCCACCAGGCCCTCTCAACGCGATTACCGACATTGCTGGCGTGAAGGTCGGCCATACCACGTTGATCTCGGGCGACGGTCCTTTAAAGCCTGGGCAAGGCCCTATCCGCACAGGCGTGACGGTTGTCATTCCGCGCGACGATGTCTGGCACAAGAAGGTTCCGGCAGGCTCGTTTATCCTCAATGGTACTGGTGAAATGACCGGTCTTGCCTGGGTGGCCGAGTCCGGATTTCTTGAATATCCCATCTCCCTGACGAATACGCTCAACGTTCCGCGCGTGGCCAACGGCCTTATGAGTTGGATGATTAAACAGCATCCGGATATCGGCATTTCCGACGATACGCTCACGCCGGTTGTCGCTGAATGCGACGATGGAAGGTTGAACGATATTCAGGGGCGTCACGTGTCCGAGCAGAATGTCATGGCTGCGCTCGACGGCGCGACCAGCGGGCCGGTGGCGGAAGGCACGGTCGGTGCCGGCACAGGAATGGTGTCCTATGGATTCAAGGGAGGAATCGGCACATCATCAAGAAAATTGTCCGAGAAAGAAAGCGGCTATACGGTGGGAGTCCTGGTCAACGCGAACCACGGACGAAGACCGGAATTGGTGGTCAACGGCATTCCGGTGGGAAAACTCTATGATCCGCCGCAACAAGCCTCCGAAGGGTTCGCGCCTGGCCAGAGCGAAGGCTCCATCATCATCATCATTGCCACCGATGCACCCTTGGATGGTCGACAGCTCACCAGACTGGCCAAACGTGCCGCGCTCGGTCTCGCCCGGACCGGCTCCACCGTGCGCCACGGCAGCGGGGATTTCATCCTGGCCTTCTCCACAGCCAACGTGATTCCGCACTACCCGAAAGAGCCGACTTACAATTTGACACACCTGTCCGATACCCATCTGAATCCGCTCTTTACAGCGACGGTCGAGGCCACCGAAGAGGCCATCCTCAATGCACTTACCATGGCCACCACTATCACTGGTCGCGACAATCACCGCATTGAAGCCATTGACCTCGCCCGCCTCAAAACAATTCTGTCCCGTCACGATCACACTGAGCAACAGAATTTTTGAGCACCTGTCGTAAAGTGAGCCAAGCTTGCAAATGTGTCGATTCTCTCGCTATTCTCCATGACGTTAACCAGGAGGGATGGTATGAGCCAGTACCAGATCGGGGGTGGGTTGCAACTGCTGACGGCGGTGCAAAAAACCGAGGCCTTCGGTGAGTTTCTGAAAACGAGGATGGTTCATGCCCTGGAAACAGAGGATCCGACGGAACTGCACTACCTCCTTGCGCAGGTGGACGACTACCATTCCTACCTGTGGCGGTATTATAAGAAGTTAGCGCAGATCCGAGCCCAGCGGATGGACCCAGGAGTCTGATTCCAGCGCATTCCGAACTGGCGCGCCCCACACGCATGCCGGACTCACCTGCCTTTCTCATCACGAGGCGTGAACGTGCAGTTTGCCGTGGCCCTTTCGAAAATAGTGAAGACGGAATTTGCGGCTCGGGCTGTGGCCGATGGCATTCGGGCGCAACTGAGTGCCGCTCCAATTAATCTTGTCTGCGTGTTCTTTTCCGCTCATCATGCCGCCGAAGCCGATCTTTTGGCGAGTGTCCTTGCTAGGACACTTCGTCCCGATCTGCTGATCGGCTGTAGCGGGGAAGGCGTGATTGCCGGAGCTGAGGAACTAGAAACAGCCCCGGCGATCACCGTCTGGGCCGCCGTCCTTCCCGACATCAATCTTCACCCGGTGCGGTCGTCCTTTTCACCGGCGCACGATCAATTTCACCTCTCGGGATGGCCTGGGCCTGGCGTTGAGGAGGCGTCGTTCCTCCTACTTGCCGATCCATTCACCCTGCCCATTCAAGATTTCCTTGGGATCATGGAAGAGCGCTATCCTGGAACGAAGGCTATCGGAGGACTGGTCGGAGGTGGGCAAGAGACCGGCATGAATCGATTGGTCCTCAACGACCAAGTCCTTGATAGCGGGTTAGTAGGTGTGCGCCTCTCTGGAGCTGTGGATATTCGACCGATCATCTCACAGGGGTGTCGCCTAATCGGCGACCGGTTCGTCGTGACGAAAGCCGAACGCAATGTGATATACGAACTAGGAGGGGCATCGGCTTTAGAGAGGTTGCAGGCCGTTTTCGAATCGCTGACGGAGGAAGACCGATGTCGCGCTCATCGGGCGCTCCACGTCGGTATTGTGATCGATGAACATCGGAGTCGGTTCGAGCGCGGCGATTTTCTTATTCGGAACCTGCTGGGTGCCGACCGTACCACAGGCGCCGTTGCGATCGGCGATGTCGTGCAAGAAGGTCAGACGGTGCAGTTCCATCTACGCGATGCGGAATCAGCCACGGAAGATTTGAACTCTCTGTTGGAAAGCGACCGAGTCGGCCATCGGCATCCTCCACTCGGCGCTCTCATGTTCAGTTGCTGCGGCCGTGGTCGGGGACTCTTTGGGCGGCAGAATCATGATGCGGCAGCGACAACGGAACGTCTGGGACCGATTCCTATCGCGGGGTTCTTTGCACAAGGCGAAATCGGGCCGGTCGGCCATCGGAACTTCTTGCATGGGTACACTGCCAGCATTGCCCTCTTTGCCGAACGAGACCGCTAACTTATCCGGGTTGACCAGACCGTCCAGACCATGCCATACAGTGAGGGGAGGAAATCGTATGAAATCGCTGTACATTTCATCTATCGTGATGATGTTGATCCTGACATCGACATTAGGATTAGGAGGTTCCATGGCGGAGAGCAAGCAGGAAGTCATTACACCATCCGGACTGAAATATATCGATCAAGAGGTCGGCACCGGGGACGTGGCGGTCACCGGAAAAACAGCGAGCGTCCACTATACGGGTTGGCTGGAGAACGGCAAAAAGTTCGATAGCTCCGTCGATCGTGGACAGCCCTTTTCGTTTCCCCTCGGCGCCGGGCGGGTCATAAAGGGCTGGGACGAAGGGGTGCAGGGAATGAAGGTAGGAGGCAAGCGCAAGCTCACCATCCCGTCCGATTTGGGATACGGACCGCGCGGTGCCGGCGGTGTGATCCCACCGAACGCCACGCTGATTTTCGACGTCGAATTGCTCGGTGTGCGATAACCGTACGGTGAAGCACACACCCCTCATCGCACAACATCGCGCCGCCGGCGCGAAACTCGTCGACTTTGCGGGGTGGGAAATGCCCATCCACTACACCGGCGTTGTGGATGAGTATCACACCGTTCGATGCAAGGCCGGTCTCTTCGATGTCAGCCATATGGGGCGGATTGTTGTCACCGGCGCAGGCGCCGAGTCTTTCCTTCAACGGATGACGACGAACGATCTCGCTGTGCTGCGACCCATGCAGGCACAGTACTCAATGGTCTGCAACGAACAAGGCGGCATCAAGGACGATATCTTCGTCTATCGGTTGACGAGAGTCGGAGAGTTTCTTCTCTGCGTCAACGCGTCCAATCGAGACAAGATCGTATCGTGGCTTACGGAGCACAGTCTGGGAGTTCCTGACTGTCGCATCTCCGACCGTTCAGCAGAGATCGCTCAGATTGCCTTGCAGGGCTCGGCTGCCCGAGCGATCGTCGCGGCGCTCGGATTGTCACAGCTGGAACAGCTCAAGCTGAGAGAATCGACGATGGTGCGAGTCGCGAATGCCGAATGTTTGGCGGCACGAACGGGGTATACCGGAGAATTCGGCTACGAGTTCTATGTGTACGGATCAGCCGACCCAGTTTGGGACAAGCTGTTGAACACGGGCAAGTCGTTCGGTTTGAAACCGGCAGGACTCGGCGCACGGGATCTCTTGCGTCTTGAAATGGGTTATCTGCTCTACGGCAACGATATCGATGAACGAACGACACCGATCGAGGCCGGAGCGGAATGGGCCGTGCGTTTTGAGAAGGGGGAGTTTGTCGGAAAGCAGGCTTTGTTGATTCAAAAACAAGCGGGCTTGTCCCGCCGATTCGTCGGCTTTGAATTACTGGAAAAAGCTGTTCCCCGCCATGGGTTCAAGATTTTCTCTGTATCTTCACCGCAATCTCCCATCGGAGAAGTCACCAGCGGCAATCTTTCCCCTCTTCTTCAGAAGGGGATTGGATTGGGGTATGTAACTCCCCAATATGCCGAACTCGGGACGGACCTCTTCATCGACATTCGAGGTAAAGCGGTTCCGGCGAAGGTGGTGAAGCCCGCGTTCTACAAAAAGCCCAAGAGCTGATGGCGTATAGCAGAAAGAAAAAGATCGAGACGGATTTTACGACTCTCTTCCATAAGCCATTCACCATCAGCCATCTGCTCCCATGACACGGAATATCTATACCGGAAAGGTTATTACACTGAACGTCGACACCGTCCAGTTGCCGAACGGGGTAACGGTTGATCTGGAAACCATCCGCCATCCGGGTGCGGCCGCGGTTGTTCCGATAAAAGACGATGGGATCGTCGTCTTGATCAGGCAGTTCCGGCATGCCGCCGGTGGATTCATTTATGAAATTCCCGCTGGAAAACTGGCTTCCGGCGAAGACCCGTTGCAGTGCGCCGCACGAGAACTGGAAGAAGAAGTCGGTTATCGTGCATCTTCCCTCGAATTGCTCTCCAGCATGTTCACCGCTCCGGGTTTTGCGGATGAAGTGATTCACGTCTACAAGGCCACCGGTCTCACGGAAGGGCGTCAGCAATTGGATCGAGATGAAGTGCTGGAAATCGTCGAAATGCCGCTGCATCGTGCAATCGAACGAATCCAGGACGGGACGATCCGGGATGGGAAAACGATCGTCGGCCTACAGGCGGTCTACATCGGAAATGCCATGAATCGATAATTGACTCCGCGGGAGCGAAGCATGGGGCTCCTTTCTTTTTTCCCGTCTGACGGTCTTATAAAATTGAGTAATCAGAAAGTTTTATCCAGCCACGATACTAGAGTGATGATTCATTGAATTCTTAGGGTAGATTCTTGAGCGGATTGAAGGAGTTATTACTAAACTGCCTCGGTAGATCCCTGGCGCGCACGTGGCTCAGTTCACAGCAAAACCGAATCGTGCTATCTTCATTCCACAGTGTTAGCGCAACTCTTGCTTTACCTTGAGATGTCCGAGAGCATACTTGTGCGAGACGCAAATCCTCTCAATGTCTTATGTCCGTTGATCTTCAAAGAAGGAGAACAGCGCCAATGTTGCTAAAGGGGAAAAAGGGACTCATCATCGGCGTGGCCAATAAGCACAGCATCGCCTGGGCCATCGCGCAATCGACGGCTGGCCAAGGGGCGCAGCTTCTCTTTAATTATCAGAACGAACGGCTGAAACAAAATGTTGAGGAGCTTGCCGCCACGCTGCCTGGGGCGAGGGCGTTTCCCTGCGACGTAAGCAATGATAGTGAGATCGCATCGCTCATGCAACAGGTTCAGAAGGAAGTCGGCCAAATCGATTTTCTCGTCCATTCCCTGGCGTTCGCTCCCCGGGAAGAGCTGAGTGGACAATTCGTGAATACCACGCGGCAAGGGTTTGCGACGGCGCTCGATGTCAGTGCCTATTCTCTCGTGGCCGTCTCAAGGGCCGCCTTGCCGTTGATGACTGTCGGAGGCTCCATTGTCACACTTACCTATCTCGGGAGTGAACGTGTCGTGCCTCACTACAACGTGATGGGTGTCGCCAAAGCCGCGCTGGAAGCCACCGTTCGCTACTTGGCGTATGATCTGGGCCCCCTGAATATCCGGGTGAATGCCATCTCCGCTGGACCGATCAAGACGTTGGCCGCGCGCGGCGTCTCAGGCATTACCAAGATGGTCGATTACCATAAAGAATTTGCGCCGCTCCGGCGCGCAACCGAACAGGGTGAGGTCGGCGATACCGCCTTGTTTCTAGTCAGCTCGTTGGGACGGGGCATTACCGGCGAAGTGATCTATGTGGATGGAGGATTCAATATTTTGGGTATGATGGCTTCGGGTGAACAGGGAGTCTCCTGATCTCCATCGGCGATCGAAGATCAGTCGAATCCAGACGGCTTGATGAAGGGACATGGTACTTCTTTGGACATATGTTGGCGGTCTACTCGGATGAGGCCGTCTTCCCGTTGGATATGTGAATGATACGGATGGCAACTCTCCCACTGGTGCTTGTCCTGACAAGCGGCCTATCCTTCCTCCCAATGCCGTCTTCGGCACAGCAGACAGGTGAGCGTCTTGCCGAACAAGCTCTCGAAGAATGTCATCGAGGGAGACTGGCCAGGGAACGTGCGACACGGCTTGCCCATTTTCAACAAGGACAGTTCTGGGGTGAACGCGCGGTGGCAGCAGATGAGGGAAGCGCCGAGGCCCATTTTGCGCTGTTTTGCAATTTGGGAGAGCTGCTCCGTATTGATGGAGAATCCTTCACCTCACTCTTCGGACTCCGCCGCATGATGAATGAACTTGATCGAGCCCTCGAAATTAATCCAGCCTACATCGACGCGCTCTCGGCGAAAGGGACTTTACTGGTGAAGTTACCGAGTTTCCTTGGAGGAAATTCAGAAAAAGGGGAGCAGTTGTTGCAGCAGGTGGTGAAGCAGGCTCCGAGGTCGGTCAATGCCAGGCTTGCGCTTGCCCGTGTCAAGTGTCAACATGGCCGACATGAGGAAGCTGTCCTACTGGCCTCCGACGCATTGGCTATCGCCCAGAAACATAAACGTCTTGAGTTCATCCCTGAGGCAGAAGCCATGCTGGAGCAGGCACGAACCAACGCGGAAAAAAACAAGGAACCTCGCTCCTAGTCCCTCTCGACGGAGGCGAAGGCTGTCTGCTTCCTTCATTCAATCGTTCGCCTAAGTGCCTTCAAGCGGCCCTGCCGCTTCTTTCCCTCAATCCGCCGGTCCTGCGAACTCCGTGTCGGCGCGGTCGCTTTTCGCTTCTTGCGAGGGATCGCCGCACGTTGAATGAGTGTCCGTAAACGATCCAAGGCATCCTCACGGTTGCGCTCCTGTGTACGGTATTGCTGCGCCTTGATCGTGATCACCCCGTCGGCCGAAATCCGCTGATCGGGCAGCTTCAACAAGACATCTTTATAAAACTGCGGCAAAGATGATGTATGGATATTAAATTGCAGATGGACGGCCGTGGAGACCTTGTTGACGTTCTGTCCCCCTGCGCCTTGCGATCGGATGGCGTGTAGATCGATCTCGTGATCCGGGACGGCAATAGACGATGAAATGCGCAGCATTGATGAGTAGCTAGCATAGTCCATATGCCGACGCAATAAGTAACCTTACAATTCATCTATCCCGATGAGTCCGGTCTTGATATCAACAGAAATATAAAAAGGAAGAGACAACGACCACCCTCCTCAGTTTCAAGTGTGGAGATTCTTAAAATAGAGCGATTACGCACTCTATGATCATATATTTTTCGCTCATTCAAAGATCAAATCAATAAATACTCATTGGGTTCGTATTCCAACAACAGGTTCAAACCCATAGCAATTCTTGAATTTATTGTATCTGTGCGTTTCGTGGACGTGAACGTAGCCAATCCACAGAGTAGGCACTGGATGTGCTTTGTGAGCTGTAGATGCTGTGGATAAGGCTGTATCGGCAATCTGCAATATGCTCCGTACTAGCTAGGCGGTCGGAGTAATGACAGAGTCGACGTGACAAGTGAGGAACGGTGCGATGTCGTCTTTTGAACACTTGTCTGGCGCTCAGGAAGAAAAACCACAAAACGGAATACCTGGGTTAAAACATTGGCGGTATGACCTGGTAGCGGGGGTGCAAGTTGCGCTGGTGGCACTTCCACTTTCCCTGGGCGTTGCGCTGGCTTCAGGAGCAGCTCCGATTACAGGAGTGATCTCGGCCATCATTGCGGGACTCGTCTTTCCTCTTTTCGGCGGAGCCTATATCACCATCAGCGGACCTGCGGCAGGACTCGCACCAGCCCTACTGGCCGGTATGCTCACTCTTGGCCAAGGAGACTTGGAGGCAGGGTACCCTCTGGTGCTCGTGGCTATCTGTCTTACCGGAGCAGCCCAGGTGTTGCTGAGTGTCTATAAGGTTGGCCGTTTCGCCATGTATTTCCCGATGTCAGTGCTCCAAGGTATGCTGGCCGCCATCGGGATGCTGATTATCATCAAACAGATTCCCTCACTCCTGGGCCACCTGACTCCTTCGACAAAATCGATTCCTGAAGCCATTACCCTCATACCCGCGCAGATCATCGGGATGAATCCCGCGGTCTTTGCCGTTGGAAGCATCACGTTGGCTCTCCTCTTCGGTCTCGACAGCAACATGGTCAAGAACCAAAGATGGGCAAGGAATATTCCTGCACCGCTCTTGGTCGTTGCTTTAGGCGGGGTAGCCGGTTGGATGCTGCACTTCCCCGACGCCTATTTGATTCATGTCCCTAAAGATGTTTTCGCACAGGGCATCCATTTCCCTCATTTCTCGGAAATATGGCAGCGGTCCGAGCTATGGTTTGCGTTACTGACCACGGTTGTCACTCTGACGTTGATCGACGGAACAGAGACGCTGGCGACCATCGCCGCCATCGATAAGATCGACCCTTTCCACAGAAAATCGGACCCCAATGTCACGCTTCGAGCCATGGGTATGTCCAATATCCTGTCCAGCTTAGCCGGTGGATTGACGATTATCCCCGGGGGAATCAAGAGTACGGCAAACGTAATCGCAGGAGGCCGAACCCTATGGGCGAATTTCTACTGCGCCATATTCATGGCAATCTTCGTATGGTTCGGGACCGACCTGATCAACAGAATCCCGCTCACCGTCCTGGCCGGGTTACTCATCTTCATCGGGTGGAGACTGTGTGCGCCGAAAATCTTCTTGAAGGTATTTTCGATCGGGGCCGAGCAACTCCTGGTCGCGGTCGTCTGCGTCGCGGTAACACTGTACACTTCAGATATTTTATTGGGAGTGATCGCCGGAACAGTGACGAAGATTCTCGTGCTTTGTTTTGATGTGGTAAAGGCGCTGACGGTTGAACGGCAATTCCACGCCGGTCCCACTAAGTCTTTCTCCGCCCGTGTCTGGACGGCATTTAAAGAGCTGTTCGGGGATCCTGTTATCCGAATTGGAGACGGGCGCACACATGGGGCATCTATACCCGTCATGAGTGTTGCAGCAAAAAATATGAAACATCCCTATAAGATTTATCTTTCATCGCTCAGCTGCATGAACCTGATGAAACTCGATGCGAAGCTCAAGGCTCTCCCTAATTACAGGGATAACTTCATGATCATCTTGTCCGGGCATGTGGTGGATCACACGGCAATGGAGTATTTGCATCAGTTCCGAGATCAACATGTGAAAGCCGGTCATCATTGCGTAATCCTCGGAACTCAGCATTTCCTTTCTCATTCAGACCATCGTTTGGCATACCGAGTGCATTACTCTGATGATGCGATGGCGTATGGGTGAAGATCTACTGATATGCGAATGTGAGACAAACCGGGCCGGTGATCATGTTTCCCGCATAATGATCTTTCGACGTGCGGCTGTTCATCAGCTTGCGAGAAAGTCTAACGGCTTGATCGACGAATCTGGGTTCGACGGGTCGTAGCTGCCGATCTCGTACTACTTCATTCCCGACCTCGCCGAGCCACCATAAACCCGCTGGAAGCCTCGATGCGAATGTGAAGAATAAGATGGAGTATTTGATGAGAGGTTTCTTCTGCTTTTGAAAGCCCTATCGGGAAACAGAGATGGATCGAGCCCATAGGGAATCGAGAATTTGGTCTTGTCTAAGGGTTCATCCGATGCCGTATGGCCGCAATTTCCTCAGGCAGGTCAAAAAGATGCCTGCTCGTACCGTTGTAATCGATACTCAATCTAGAGAAGTGGTCCTCGGCAAACGTCTTGCGGCGGAACCTCGCGTACAGTAGCATGCCATGGGGAGATCTCCCATGATGCAAGCCAGTATTTTCGTGGTCGACGATCAGGCGGCGTTCCGTAACGCACTGGAAAAGCTGCTCTCTCGTATGCAGCACCGGATTCGGTCGTTTCAATCCGGCGAAGAGCTGCTCGCGGCGATCGAAGAGGATGTGCCGGACTTAATCCTGCTCGACCTGAAGATGCCCGGCATGACCGGCATTGAGGTTCTGCAAGAGCTTCGCCCAAAAGGGTGTGATGCGCTTGTCATTCTCTTGACGGCATATGGGACGGTAGAGGATGCAGTGGAAGCCATGAAGCTGGGCGCGTTTGATTTCCTCATCAAAACGGTTGATCTTGAAAACCTTGAGCCGGTCGTCAACCGAGCCCTTGAATATATTCTGCTGAAGCGGCGCGTGTCCTACAACAACGAGCACGAGGCCGATCAATATCAATTAAGCAACCTGAGCGCGCATAGCTTGGCAATGAGAGCCTTGCTGGTTCAGGTGAGGGAGGTGGCTCGGAATCCGAATGTGCCTATACTTGTGATGGGAGAAACCGGAGCCGGGAAAGAATTCTTAGCGCGTGTCATTCACCATAACAGCGCGCGCGCCAAGGGGCCGTTTGTGAAGATCAGCTGCACCGCCCTTTCGCCCATGCGGTTCGAGCGCGACCTCTTTGGGTATGAGCGAGGCGCCTTCGCCGGGGCGGAGAGGAGAAAGCTCGGTTTGCTGGATCAAGCGGAAACCGGCACCCTGTTCCTCGACGAGATCGGTGATCTCGATCTCGTGATGCAGGGCAAGTTGGTGGGAATCGTGCAGGATCGCATGTTTCGTCGTCTCGGGGGAGTCGAAGATATTTCCGGGGACTTCCGCGTGATCGCGTCCTCCTACAGGGATCTTAAAGTGGAAGTGTCGGGAGGACGTTTTCGAGAAGATCTCTTTTTCCGTCTCAGCGCGATTCAGTTTGTCGTACCGCCTCTCAGGAACCGCACCGAGGATATCATACCTCTCACCAAGCTGTTCATGATGAAGTACGGACTGGAGCTCGGGAAAGAGGTGACCGATATCGACCCTAAAGCCGTGGCAACGCTTCAACAGTACTTATATCCGGGTAATATTCGAGAACTTCAGAACATCATCGAACGGGCGATGATGTTGTGCATGGGAAAGACTTTGACCAGCAGTGACCTCCCCGGAGCGCATTGAGTCCATGCAGTGCCGATCGATAGACGCGGGCGTGCTGACACATGGTTAGCAATATTCGTGTCTCATCGGAGTAGAGTATTTATGCAAGGACGTTTCCCCCAGAAGTTTTTAGACGATCTCCCGATCCTTCCCAAGCTTCTCCTCATTCCGGCTATTCCCTTTGTCTCTCTGATGCTATTCAGCATGATGACCTATCTAGATGTCCAGAATTTTATACAGGGTGAAGAACGCCTGACGCAACTCTATCTCTTGCAAAAGACGGCAGCCCAATACATGAGCGCCATAGCCGATGAGGAAACAGCATTCCTGGGATATGTCATTTCTGAGAACGATCGGTACCTGGCACGTTTCCAGGAGGGTCGGAGAAGCGTCATGGAAATGGACCGGGAGTTGGAAATCCAACTCCCCGCACAGCATGAACGATTCGACGACATTCGCGCCTTAGTGCAGAAGTCATTTTTGGAGAAAGAAGCATTGCTGCAAAGCATGCAGCAGGGAAATCGGGCCGATGCAATTCAGTATGTTCGGGAGGGACGAAGTCGAGAGACCATGCGTGAGGTTCGGAAATGGATGGCACGGTTTGATCAAGAACAACATGACATGCAGCAGGAGGAGCTGTCTCGGTTAAGCTACGATCGAACGTGGACACGTTTCCTCATTCTTGGGGGCGGGTTGGTGACTCTCTGCCTCGTCATCCTGGCGTTGGCACTCATCGCCCATTCCATCGCCACTCCATTAACAGCCTTATCAAAGGTCGTCGGTTCGACGGCCGGACAGACGATTCCCTCCATTCCCGTCTTTGACCGTAAAGACGAAATCGGCGAGCTCACCACCGTGATGAAAAAGATGAGCTCACAGATCCGCAAAGATCTCGATGAAGTCCAGCAGTCGGAAGCCGCCCTCAAGAAGTTGAATGCCCACTTGTCCGCTTCCGAGGCGAAGTATCGGGGTCTCGTGGATCACGCGCCGCTCGGCATCTTCATGACAAAAGGAGTGAGAGTCACATTCAGCAATCGTTACAATCAGCAGTTGGCGGGTCTGGACCCTGAATCGGCTGTTGATCCCGAGGCATTCCGCCAACGGATGCATCCTGAAGATCGCGACCGCGTTTTCATGACATTTTCAGAAGCCGTGGCCGCAGGGCGACCTTGTGAAATCATTTTCCGCTTACTTCAGGGCGACGGCAGTGTCCGGACGGTCTTAAGTCAACGTGTGCCGATCATGGATTTGGAGGGCCCCGATGTCGTCTATGTGGGTTTTAATATCGACATTACGACCCTGGACAATCTGCAATTGCAATTAAGGCGCGCGGAAAAGCTGGCGACGTTGGGACAAGTTGCGGCTGGCATCGCTCATGAACTTAGAAATCCGCTGGTGGGCATCGGTTCGACGGCAAAGGTCTTGATGGATGACTTTGAATCAGGCGATCCGAAGCGCAAGGAGATCGAGGTCATCTTGTCGGAGACTCGACGATTGGATCGGATCGTCAATCAAATCGTGGACTATGCACGCCCACGCCGACCTGTGCCGACACGGATCGATCTTAACCGGCTCGCCGGCGAGGTGTCCAAAATGTTGAGGCCTCGGTTGGAGGATAAGCACCTCACGATCAAGATCACCATTTCTCCTATGATCAGCGAATTCATCGCCGATCGAGATCTCCTGAGACAAGTGCTCTTGAATATCGTGGACAACGCCATTGACGCCACCCCGACCGGAGGTGCTCCCATCGAGATCACGGGACATGAGTTATTCCGCGATGAAAGGCCTGGTTTGGTGATTCAAGTCAAGGACGACGGTGTCGGCATTCCCCCGGAACTGCTTCCGAACGTATTTCAGCCGTTCGTGACATCCGGGAAAAAACATGGGACAGGATTGGGCCTGGCTATCTGCCAGAATATCGTCGAAAGCCATGAGGGGAACATCTATGTGACGAGCGAAGTGGGAAAGGGAACGATTGTCGGCATCTGGTTACCGTTGGAACAAAAAACCGCACTGGAAAGGGTGTGATCCATGCACACGGTCGTTTTTGTGGTCGATGACGAACAAGTTATTCGCACGGCCATCGTCAAGCGTCTGATCAGGCAGGGACATTTCGCTACCGGCTATGAGTCCGGCGAGGCCTTGTTGCAAGAGCTCGAGCACAAGCTCCCAGAGCTTGTACTGCTCGATCTGAAAATGCCCGGCATCAGCGGCCTCGATGCCCTCAAGCACGTGCGTCAACTTGCTCCCTCCGCCCTCGTCATTATGCTGACCGCGTATGGAACGGTGCAGGATGCGGTAGATGCCATGAAATTGGGGGCGTACGATTTCTTGATCAAGACGGTCGATCTTGAAGGAGTGGAGGCGGTCGTCGCCCGTGCGGTCGAAATTCTGAAATTACGCCGCCGCTTGGAATCAGAATTAGATGGACAAACAAACCGCTACCATTTGAGTAACGTCGAGGCTCACAGCCGGGCGATGAAACAATTGCTCGAACAAGTACGAGAAGTGGCGGAGAATCCAAAACCTACCGTGATGCTGCTAGGCGAGACAGGAACAGGGAAAGAGTTTCTGGCACGGGTTATCCATCACAATGGGCCGAGGGCGGCGGGTCCGTTCGTGGGAGTCAACTGCACCGCGATTCCTAAAGATCTCTTTGAGAGTGAATTGTTCGGATATGAGCGCGGAGCCTTTACCGGTGCCAATCAGCGCAAGCTTGGATTGCTGGAAAAGGCGGAAGGCGGCACGCTGTTTCTTGACGAGATCGGGGATCTCGATCTGACGATGCAGGCAAAGCTGCTGCGAGTAATTCAAGAACGATCATTCAGACGGCTCGGGGGCACTGATGATCTCGGGGCGGATTTCCGCCTTATCACGGCGACGAATCGAGAAATCAAGAAGGAGGTGGAGCGAGGAGCCTTCCGAGAAGATCTCTATTTTCGTCTCAATGTCGTCGCATTTGAGATCCCTCCGCTTCGCAAGAGATTCGAGGATATTATACCCCTCTGCCGGAAAACAATTGTGCGCTTTGCGCGGGAATTCGGTAAACCTGTTCCCGAATTGGACTCGGAAGCTCGTGCCATGTTGGAGCGATACCAATATCCGGGTAATATTCGAGAGCTGGAAAACACTCTCGAACGGGCCATGATTTTTTGTTCGGGACAAACATTGACGGCGAACTATCTCCCGCGAGAATTACATGAGCATGTCGGGCAAACCACCATGTCGGTTTCCCAGGGCACTGAGCGTCTGATTCGTATTGAGATGCAAGTCGGAAAACATACGCTGGAGCGAATCGAAGAATCCATCATCGAAGAAGTCCTACGGCTGGCGGACTACAATAAAAGTTTGGCCGCCAAGTACCTGGGTCTCACCCGATTCTCACTGGACCGGCGCTTGAAAAAGCTCACGGACTCGCCAAGATAAAGCTCCGCTAGCTTCACCGAGCTAGAATGGCTATTCGTGCTGTGATACCCGACCGAACGATGACGTTCAGCCGCTTGTGGCTGATCCACGGCGATGAGGCATGGCCTCTCAAGATGATTTATTGGGGATGTAAAGCCGGATGCCGCAGTAGACGCTCGCTGAGTCCGATTTTAGAAAATTCATTGGCATGCTTCCATTGGCTGCGCCGTTGTCGTATGCTTCAATGCGCTTTCTTGTGATGTTATACCCGCCGGTTCATTGACGGAGACTCTTCAATGGACGATGTGCCTTCCCATACCAAAAACAAAGTAGGGAACAAACGAAAGGAGCCTCCTCTGCAGACGGCATTGCTGCCGGAAGCTACGGCAGACATCATGGACACAGGCTCGAAATCCCCGCCGAGTCGGGCGGAAAAGGGAGGGGGCTCCATCCCGCAGTGGGGTAAAGAGTACGGTGTAGCCATCGGCGCAACGCTCCTCGCCTTTCTTCTGCGTTTGTCTCTTGATTCATATCTCAACGACCGCTTTGCCCATGCCGCATTCCTCGTCGCAATAGCGGTTACCACTTGGTATGGCGGGATAGGGCCTTCGTTGCTGGCTGTCCTATTAGGTGGACTGATTGCCAATTGGGTTTTTCTTCATCCACGTTACACATTCAGCTTTCCAGATTTGGAAGATCAAGCCGGGATCGCCGTTTACCTGACCGTCAGTTTCGCGCTGGTCGGGTTTGCACAAACATGGCGGTGGGCTTGGAAGAAAACGGAAGAAATGACACAAGAGCTACGAATGGAAATGGATCGCCATCGGCAGACTGAAGAAGAGCCGACACACATGGGATCAGCGGGAAGCACATCCGCTTCTCAGCGTCAGCATAGGTTATAACTGGAGCCTCTCCCATTATGGAGAGAAAGAGCAAAGGAGATTTCCGAACCGCGCGAGATGAGATTCGCTCAGGCAGTGTGAAATGCAGCCGCCAGGATTGTGCCGCTGACCGCCGTGTTCCGGACGGAACTCGGCTTCAGGTGCAAATAGAGGCAAAAGTTGATGCTAAAACCGATGGATGAGCCCTACTCCGACGTTCGTGTTGTAGTAGTGTGTTTGGTGGAAATTCTGGTTACGATTCGCCCGCTGAACGGAGAGCGTCAGTGCGGTCTGATTGGTCAGTTTGTACAGGAGTCTTCCATTCCCCAGAAAGATGTTCTCATGCCCGCCGTTTCGCTCGTCCTCAGGGATTCCACTCGTAAAATTGTTACGTTCATAGTGGAAATCCAACTCCAATTCGAGACGCGGCATCAATTCGGCGTCACATCCCACCGCAAAGAAATGATGCACATAAGAAACATCCCCTTCTGCCTCGAATGCGAACCGGCCGGTGTTCAAGCCACGTTCGTAGTGATAGGCGACAAAAAATTTCACATGGTCCGTTGCTCGCCAAAAGATATGCGGACCGATTGTCCAAAATGTTGTATTAAGCATGGAAAACGCATCGTTGTAGATGCGCTTGCCTACTCGCCCCTGGAGGCGAAATTCCCAATGGTCGGAGAGACGTTGCTCGAGTCGGATGTACCCGATATGGGAGGTTAACCTCACATCTGCCAAAGTCTCCGTCTCGCCCTCGAGCCTATCGATGCTCCCAAGAAGTTGATCCGGCGCAGTATAGTAGCGGAGCCGGAGGGCCGTGTTAGGAGTAAACGAGTGCAAGGCTTCGACTGCGACACTCGCCTGACTGAATTCCGGATTAACGGCATATACGAATCCCTGCGGCTTGATGGAAAATGCCGTACGCCCCAATCCTGTCGTAATCGCATTCGATATGAGCGCGCCGGGCTCGAACACCATGTCGGAGCCAAACCCCGTGCGAGACACGTCTAAGACCGGTTGGGTAGGGTCGCCATCGATGTTTGACCGACGGGTGGCTGAAAAAAGAGCCACGTCATCGGTGTAATATAAAATACCTTCGCCCTGGGCAGACCACTCGGCCAGGGCTGGAGAGACGGCCGCAAGCATAGAAATTCCGATCAGAAATAAAACTCTCAGCAACATACCGCTTCCTTTCCATCTCATCGGCAAAGAATGAATCTCCGGTTATGTGCTGTACCGATATTCTATAAAGGCGGGTCATTACCGCGAACGGCAGTTAAGGCGGGACCAGCATGATCTGTTCGGGAGAGAATGGATATTTGACTCCGGCGCTTTTGGCTGGAGCCAGGTTTCGTCCTTGTCCCTACATCTCACAATTCTTGGGTCCTAGCTCGAACACATCCTTAAAAAGGGTCCGCTCTGCCAAAGGACCCCGTCTGAGGTTTTTAAGGAGATTGATTCAACGGTGTGAGACTGCTCTTCCCTCAATCCGTATCCCCGTATCCCAATGATTCTCTCTGACTCTTGTGCGAACTGCATCCACGTATGGAACAGAGCGATACCGCACAATGTACACAGTGCGTTTTTAAAAATCAATTCAATTTCTCGGGCGTTTGATCACGCTTCTAGTCAAATAAAGTTAATTAAAACAAATATTTATATATCGTGCGATTCTCTCGGTAAGGGCGTACATCTTGCTAGTTAGCTAAGTATCTCAACTACAGAAATTAAGAGATGCAAGGAGATGGGATGGAAGGAGGGCCATCATGGAAGGTCCATCACCGAGAAATGTTCGATTCTATCCCGGCTGGTTAGGAAGTTTGTTCATTTTCCTACCCCTGACCCTGACCGTCACGATGGGTTGCGCCACCGTGATTACCCCGCTGAAGCCCAGCGCCGTGACTTCAGTGGAAGCACCTGATTACGGCTATGTGCTCGGGCGAGTGAATCTTGAGTGGAATGGAGCGACCCAAGTCACGGGGCAGTCTCCGTTCACTATGAAATGGCGGGTGACAAACGAAAAGAGCGGGGCTCAGCTGGTGATCAATCAGGTTCCGGTTGACGGTCCCTTCGTGCTGAGTCTACCGGCAGGCTCTTATCAATTGACGGCGGTTAGTTTCGATAATTCGCTAGGTGAGTGGCGGACACCTCTCCCAGCTTCCTTCAGCGTTCAGCCTCAGAAATGTACCTATCTTGGAACCTGGGACCTCACGATGCAAACGCGGTTTTTCTCGGGCTTACTGACACGTCAGGTGCGCGATCAACAGGAGCAGGCTGAAATAGACATGCGCTCCATCATGGGAAATCGGACATGGTCTCCGATGGTGACGCAATTGGGGGCGTCGGTGCAAAGCCCTCTCGTTCTAACGGCTCAAATCCAAGGCACTCAACTCACGTCACCGCCGTGAGAAGACCGAGCCGCCACTATGACGGCTGCGGTAATATTTTTTGATTCACTTCTGTGGAGGGCTGGTCAGCGGGTACCGTGTGTACGATGGCCCTAACATGCTCTTCTATCCGCTAATCCCTCCTCCCCGGACCGTGGCGGCCGGTGTCTCCTTCAACGCCGACCTTCGTTGAGTTTATCGCTTCGAACTTTTAGTCAAAAGATGCGTGGCGGCCAAAAGTAGATACGGTGTCTCCGAAAAAGATGTTTATGCGCTTCCTTTGTGGAGTCTTCATCACGATATCAGCTCCTTTCTGTGTCTTTTCGGCATACCGTGCCGGTCTGTCCCGAGATGAGGTCCAATATCCTACTGCATCGATTTCAGATCGTGGAAAGAAATCGCTGGGGCTTTGCTCATCGATGAGGAGCCAAGGCTCGTTTTCTTTATGGCATTGTGTTTGCTCATGAAGAATAGGTTGGTATTGGGAAGATCGATTTTCCTATGAACCGAAACAAGTGATGACGAGGGACACCATGCAGCAGTTTGACGAGGGAGCGAGAGAATACAAGGACGGCGAATTTCTCGGCAAAAGAGAACTCGAATTGACGACCTACACCCCGAACCGAGATCATCGAAAGATTGCCGCCTACTATAGCCATGAAGCGACGAAGCTGCGACAGGCTTCAGAGGAGATGTCCGTTCGAATCGACGTGTACGAGCGGCTTTTTGGCTCAGGATCGGATTGGATGTCTGGAGCTAGGCTGCTGGCACAGTCATATAAAGGCGCAGCGAAAGAACATGAGCAAAAAGCCTGTGGACATCTTGAGCTCATCAAGGAATCGCGGCGACTGCCTCTCGCGCGGTGTGAACTTCGTTAGGTCGACCGGCCGGCAATGTTACAGGCGAGAAGGAGGGACTATGCGTTATGTTACCAAGGCCGTGCTCCTTGTCACGGTATTGCTCTTACTCCAAGCCTGTGGGACTACCGTTCAACCCGGTCAACGGGGATTACGTTGGTACCCTTTGACCGAAGGTCTGACCACCGAAACGCTGAAGAGCGGATTCTATTGGCGGGCGCCGTGGAATCAAGTCTATCTGTACGACGTGCAATGGCGCAGTTATACCGAGAGCGTCGATGCCCTCAGCTCAGACGATCTGCTGGTCGTCCTCAAGGCCGCCATTGTCATGAGGCCAATTCCTGAAGAGGTCTATTTCCTGGCCCAGGAGATCGGATCGGATTTCTACCCTCGCGTCGTCAGGCCGGAATTATTGGCAGCGGTCAGAAGTGTCGTCTCCAATTATCCCATGGTCAATGTGCCGGAAAAAAGCTCTGAGATTGCCAGCAAAGTACAGGCGGTTGTGGTTGAAAAACTGAAAGGGCGTCACCTCGAAATAGCAAGTGTTGCCATGGCCGATATCGAACTGGCCAAGGTCGTGTTGGACGCCGTCGAACGAAAACAGGCGAAAGAACAGGAAAAGGAGCAAAAAGAATTCGAACTCATCATTGCTGAAAAGGATGCGGAGATTGCGCGTCGGCACGCCAAAGGTGAGGGCGATGCGATTCGGATTCGGTCCGAAGGCGAGGCTGAAGGTCTGAAAATTCGGGCGGCTGGGCAGGCGAAGGCTCAGGAAACCATCACCAAAACGCTGACACCGGAGTATCTCCGATTCAAGCTGTACGACAACTCGAGCGCTAAGTTTGTGCTGCTGCCGGACAAGTTGAATGTGCCGGTTATCATCAATCCTGGGACTGATCAATCAACGCCCATGTCCCATGAGGACTTCCGTACCAGGCGCTGAGATTCATGCATGCGATTATGCATCCAATGGGATTCACGAGTCGAAGCAAAAACGGTACTCTACGGGTTCGTGAAGCGAGAGTAAAGAGTCGGTCAAAGATTGAGCGAAGGAGGTTGACATGACCGGATATGGGACAAGAGTGCTGATCGTTGAGCATGACGAAGGTGAGCGGGACGTGTTGAGTCTGATGCTGGAGAATGAGGGATATAACGTTCACATGGTGTCTGAAGAAGGCCTCGCATTGGAAGAATTGAAACGTCGACGGTTCGATGTGGTGGTGACTGCTCATCACATGCCTCACATCAATGGATTTCGGCTTGCCTTGCTGGGGCGGCTTCTTTGGCCGGACACACCCATGATTCTTTTATCGGAGCACGACCCGAGCTTGTCGGAAACGGCCGAGCAAGGCGGGGTAGCCGGTAGCCTTCGGAAACCTTACATGTTCGGTGAGTTGCTCGGCCTGATAGAACAGGTCATCCAATTGACCCGCAGGCGTCGATCGCACACATCGAAATCCATCATGTTGCCCTCGTGATATGGGCGACGGATGTGGCGCGCTCAATAAACACTTGAGGAACACTTGAGCGGATACCGTTTTGACGATCGTGGAGAAAGGGATGGTCAATTCGGCAATTCATTCTCCGACGCCGTATAACCTCCATTCAATGACACCCTGGCAGCCGACTCACCATGGCTTGCGAACCGTACGATTTTGATTTGCTCTGTATCGGAAGCGGGCCGGCAGGGCAGAGAGCCGCCGTTCAGGCCGCAAAATTGGGAAAGAAAGTCGCGCTCGTCGAACGCCGACGAATCTTAGGCGGTGTTTGCGTGGAGACCGGCACCATACCCAGTAAAACATTCCGCGAAGCGGTTCTCTCCTCCAATTCTGTAATCCATCATTTCGACCAACACATGGGCTATCGTTATCAAAGTCGAGCGACGGCGGGGCAGCTCCTCGCCCGGGTCGAAGAGGTGGTACGGCGAGAAGTGGAAGTCGTCGCCGAGCAGTTGCGCCGCAACGACGTCGCCTTGTTTCATGGCGACGCCGCGTTCCGTGATGCCCACACCGTGACCGTCACCGCGGAAGATGGCGTCCGGGCAATCACGGCGGCCAATATTTTGATTGCCGTCGGCACCGTGCCGGCGTTGGCGGACGGTGTGAAGTTCGATGGAGAATTCCTCCTCAGCAGCGACGACATACCTCATTTGAAGCAGCTTCCTCGACATATGGTTGTGGTCGGAGGCGGCATCATCGGCGTCGAATATGCCTCCATGTTTGCGGCCTTGAACATCCATGTCACGGTGATCGACAAACGCACCAGGCTGATGGAGTTTCTAGATTCAGAAATTGTGGAAGAACTCATTCATCAAATGCGAAACCGCCATGTCACGTTCCGCTTGGGCGAGGCCGTAGAACGCGTAGACGTCATCGATGGGCCTCCACGGCGCGTGGTGTTGACTTTGGAGTCGGGGAAGCGAGTGGTTTCCGAGTCGGTCCTGTATGCCGCAGGACGGAGGGGAGCGACGGATAATCTGAATCTGATGGTTGCAGGCCTCACGGCGGGCAAACGAGGTCACTTAAAGGTCGATGCGCAATTTCGGACCGAAGTACCGCACATTTTCGCCGCGGGCGATGTCATCGGGCATCCTAGCCTTGCGTCGACCTCCGCCTTGCAAGGCCGCCATGTCGCTTGCTATGCCTTCGGAGTGGAGGTCGAACCGGCATCGGAACATTTTCCGGTCGGCATATACGCCATCCCCGAGATTTCAATGGTGGGACCGCCGGAGCATGACTTAACAGAAAGACGAATCCCTTATGAAACCGGTGTCGCGCGTTATCGTGAGATCGCCCGTGGGCAGATCCTCGGCGATGACAGCGGGCTCGTGAAATTGCTCTTTCACAGAGAGAGTCAGCAACTGCTGGCTGTCCATGCCATCGGGACGGGGGCGACGGAATTGATCCATATCGGCCAGGCAGTGCTGGATCTGGGCGGCAGATTGAATTATTTCTTGCGCACGGCCTTCAACTACCCGACGTTGGCTGAATGTTACAAGGTGGCCGCATTGGACGCACATAACAAACTTGCCATGACGGCGTCCTGCCCGCAAAAGGAGGCCACATGAAACGAAGCAGTATGCATTTCTTCACTTTGGGGGTGATTCTCCAGATACTCACGGCCTGTGCAACGAGAGATTCGGCACCGTCTACTGCGTCTTCCACGGCATCGGCCGTGACACAAGCGACATCACAGATGCGTTCCTCAGACCGAATGTTTTATTGGCTCGAGGAAGCGCGAGAGCTCCATGCCATGGCAAGCCATAGAGATCGAGAGGCGGAGTTGATGTTGAAGAAAAAACCAGGACCGGCGACGAACGAATTCGTGAAGCAGATGCGACAGCTCACCCGTCAACTGCATCAAGCAGCCACATATGCGGACACGCAGGCCAAAGAAGCCGAGCGGGAGATTCCGCCTGACATGATTCAGCAATTCCATTCGGCGCTGCGATGACCCGCTGAAGGCAGCCTCAACGACTGCGATACCGCTTCGCGGCCTTGGGGAGGATGCGAGGCTTGATGCCTTCTTATGGGTTTGCTTCACTATCAAAGCCAGTTGAATCCGAGGCGTCGGGTTCGGTGGAGAGGCGGGTTTTGCCGAGGCCGTAGCGATCGAGGAGCCGATACAGCGTACGCCGACTGATGCCGAGCAGACGGGCCGTCCGCTCCTTGTTGCCCTGCGCGGACTCCAGCATTTTGAGCACTTGTTCCCGCTGCAGCGCCTTGAGCGTGCCGGGCAGGATTTCGACGCGATCCGCTCCACCGCCGTCACTCTGCAGCACTTCGGGCGGCAGATCGTCGGTGGAGAGGATCGCATGCGGAGCCAGCGCCACCGCTCGTTCCACGACATGCTCGAGCTCCCGCACATTGCCCGGCCACGCATACCCCGCCAGCGCGCGCATCGCCGCCGGCGAAAAGGACGTGACCGGAATTTCCTTCTGATCCCCATACCGAGCCAGAAAGAAGTCGGCCAGCAAGGGGATGTCTTCTGGCCGCTCCCGGAGCGGCGGCAGAAGAATCGTGACCGTATTGAGCCGATAGAGCAGATCCTCCCGAAACCGTCCGGCCGCGACCAGCTCCGCCAGATTCCGGCGCGACGCGGCGATGACCCGCACATCCACCCGGATCGACTCGTTGCTCCCGATCCGGCGGATTTCGCCTTCTTGGAGGACGCGCAGCAGTTTGGCCTGCCCGGCCGGAGAGAGATCGCCGACTTCGTCCAAAAAGAACGTGCCGCCGCTCGCCTCCTCCAGCAAACCCCGCCGCAAGATATGGGCCCCGGTGAACGACCCCTTGATATGGCCGAAGAACTCGCTTTCGAGCAAGGAGTCGGGAATCGCACTGCAGTTCACGGCGACGAACCGGTGCGTGGCCCGCGGGCTGTTGTCGTGGATGGCGCGCGCGATGAGTTCCTTGCCGGTGCCGCTCTCCCCCTGAATCAACACGGCGGTCCGACCGCGCGAGACGCGGCCGACGAGTTTGAAGACCTCGACCATTTTCCTGCTCTGGCCGATCAACGAGGCGGCCCGCTGTCGTTCACCGAGCGCGCGTGGCAGCGTCCGATTGTCTTCGATCAGGCGCCGGTACTCGACGGCGTGTGTCAGGGTGAACACGAGTTCGTCGAGATTCACCGGTTTGGTGATGTAATTGTAGGCCCCTTGTTTCATCGCTTGGATCGCCGTGTCGACAGAGCCGAACGCCGTCAACAGCACGATGGGCGTCTCCGGCATGGTCTTGCGAAGAAAATCCAACAGATCCAAACCGGACAACGGCGCCATGCGGATGTCGCTCAAGACGGCATCATACGGGACGGTATTGGCCTTACGCAGAGCCTCGGCGCCGTCACAGGCAATATCCACCTCAAAGCCGACTTGGCTTAAGGCTTCGGCCAACATATCGCGATTCTGCTGGTCGTCATCCACGACCAGAATTGAAGGCGGTGCCCTCATGGACGTCGTCGGGTTTCCCGCTCCTTCCAAATGGGCAGATCCACCGTGAACTCCGTGCCCTGTCCCACAATACTCTTCACGGCGAGCCGGCCGTTGATGATCAATGAGACACTGTTCTTCTCACTAGGATTTATCTCCAAATCGAAAAATGCCGTTTGAATCGGACATCAATCACGTGAGGAACAGCGACGCGGCCTCAATATTCCACGAAACATTCCGAGCGACGTTCATCGTTAATGTCATAATCATAGCGACCTGACATGAATCCAATATGAAGACATCATGAAAAATGCCCCTCGTCCAGCTTCTTGTTGGAAGATGGTTTAGTAGGTTGCTATTTAACTGATCGTCATGGCCCATAAAACTAAGCTGCTCCCCTTTACAAATCGATTATGAGATAAATTCTAAGTTTCTAAGCTAAGCACGTGTTATGCCAAAAGCTCCATCATGCTGTGCATCACTGTGCCGATCCTTTCCTCCAAACAATATTCTCCGATTTATCCGACACGAGTGCGCTTGATCTCCTTGAGCTTGCATTCTTGCGGTTATGATGATGTCCCTTGGTAACACCCTGCAAACCCTTGGTGAATGAAGGAGGGATCCGTGGTCGGATGACTCCAATTAGTCGATCTCAAGAGTGTCGAGATTCCCTGTCAACAGGGACAAAACTCTACGGTCACAGATGACCGCTCTTCATTGAAAGAGAGGTTGTCTTCAATACTGCCTAAAACTTCTTTCAGAATTGAAGGATGATCTACAGCGCAGAGCTCGAAGCTAAACACATATTTTTCGCGGCTATTACTTGATTGGTTCACCTGTCGACTGAGATGCAGAACAGACTTTATCGAAATATCGAGACCGATTCGAATCCATCGATGAGACATCGATTCTGGTGGGTCATCTTGGCACACTCATGTATTAGTGGCACACTACGTTCTCTTTGGACACTCTCCATTCATTCCTGAAAAACCAGCCATACCGTCACATTTCGCATGGCCTGTGTGTTTCCCGAGGTCAGGCAAATACTTTGCACCAGTGGTGCCGCATGATCCGTATGCGAGATTACCGTCTCGCAATTGAGTAATGGCCGATCAAGGTTTCGGGGCGGAAGATCGTCGATGGGCATGTCGCCTAGCTACTTGGAAACCGACCAGGGGATTTATCGAAGGTGAGCGATGTTCCTGGTGAATAATCTTCAATGAATGGTTGTTGTCAAGAGTCTTCTTGCATGAATAAGAGGGACTTGCATGAATAAGATTGTCCTCATTGCTCTGCGCAGGCCGTACACCTTCGTGGTGATGTCGATCCTCATCGTGCTCTTCGGAGGGTTGACGATTCAACACATGCCGACCGATGTTTTTCCGAATATCACGATCCCGGTGACCTCCGTCGTGTGGATCTACTCCGGCCTGTTGCCGCAACAGGTGGAGGGACGCATCACGTATCTGTTCGAACGGTTCGTGACCGCGACCGTGGAAGGCATCAAATACATGCATAGTCACTCGTACTACGGGAGCAGCATCACCAATATTTACCTGCAAGACGGAGTGGATGTGGGGCGGGCCGAAGCGGATATCGCAGCCATTGCGCAGACGGTGGTGAAAGCGCTGCCGCCGGACATTTCTCCGCCCATGATCATGCGTCTCGCCCCCTCGTCGATCCCCGTGGCGATGCTGGAAGTGAGCTCCGACGACATGACTCCGGCGGAGCTCTATAACCTCGCCTATATGCGTATCCGCCCGTTGCTCGTGACCGTCAATGGCGCCATCCTGCCGCATCCCTATGGAGGCCAGGATATGCAGGTCATGGTCAATCTCGATCCGCAGAAAATGCTCGCGCGCAGTCTCACGCCGTCCGACATTCACGATGTCCTCATGAAGCAATATCGCGTACTGCCCACCGGCGATATCAAGATCAACACAACGGACTGGATTGTTCAGTCGAATGCGTCGCCGCTGCAGATCGAGGAATTCGCCAATATCCCGATCAAGCGGGATGGCAATGCGTTCGTCTATCTGCGCGACGTGGCGTCGGTGCGCCTCATGGGCCGGGTGCAACAGAACGCCGTGCTGGTGAAGGGCAAACAGACCGTCATCATCGTCGTCATGAAGAGCACCGAAGCTTCGACTCTGGCGGTGGTGGACGGAATCAAGAAGATGATCCCCCGGGCCGAGCATGTCGTTCCGGAAGGCGTGAGGATCCGGCTCTTGGACGACGCCTCGACGTTTGTCAAGGATGCGATCTCCGACGTGGTCCATGAAATGCTGACCGCCGGCGCGCTGGTCGGCCTCATCGTGCTGCTGTTGCTCGGCTCCTGGCGGGCCACCGTCATCGTCTGGACCTCGATCCCGCTGTCCATCTTGACCGCCATCATCGGTCTGCATTGGCTCGGCGAAACGATCAACGTCATGACCTTGGGCGGGCTCGCCCTGGCGGTCGGAATCCTCGTGGATGACGCAACCGTGATGATCGAGAACATCGATCGCCATCTCGAGATGGGCAAGCCGCTGGAGC
Organism: Nitrospira sp.; assembly: GCA_030123625.1. Taxonomy (NCBI): domain Bacteria; kingdom Pseudomonadati; phylum Nitrospirota; class Nitrospiria; order Nitrospirales; family Nitrospiraceae; genus Nitrospira; species Nitrospira sp. The sequence goes on along the minus strand of CP126121.1, from coordinate 1,922,137 downwards.
AAGCCATCATCGACGCCGCCAATCAGATCGTCGTGCCGACGCTCGTCGCCACCCTGTGCATCGCGATCGCATGGCTCCCGCTCTTCGGGCTCACCGGCGCCTCCGGCTATCTGTTTAAGCCCATGGCGGAGGCCGTCATGATCGCGATGATCGCGTCGTTCATCCTGTCGCGCACACTGGTGCCGACCATGGCGAAATATATGATGAGGAGTCACCATGTCGCAATCGCATGAAGACCAACAGCACGGACGACCCGACGCGGAATCGTTGCGAAGACCGATCATGAACGTAGGGGACGAAGCATGAAGCAGATCGTCGCCATAGCGTTGCGCAGGCCGTACACCTTCGTGGTGATGTCGATCCTCATCGTGCTCTTCGGAGGGTTGACGCTCCAACACATGCCGACCGATGTCTTACCGAATATTTTGATCCCGGTGACCTCCGTCGTGTGGATCTACTCCGGCCTGTTGCCGCAACAGGTGGAGGGACGCATCACGTATCTGTTCGAACGGTTCGTGACCGCGACCGTGGAAGGCATCAAATACATGCATAGCCACTCGTACTACGGGAGCAGCATCACCAATATTTACCTGCAAGACGGAGTGGATGTGGGACGGGCCGAAGCGGATATCATGGCCATTGCGCAGACGGTGGTGAAAGCGCTGCCGCCGGACATTTCTCCGCCCATGATCATGCGTCTCGCCCCCTCGTCGATCCCCGTGGCGATGCTGGAAGTGAGCTCCGACGACATGACCCCGGCGGAGCTCTATAACCTCGCCTATATGCGTATCCGTCCGTTGCTCGTGACCGTCAACGGCGCCATCCTGCCGCACCCCTATGGAGGCCAGGATATGCAGGTCATGGTCAATCTCGATCCGCAGAAAATGCTCGCGCGCAGTCTCACGCCGTCCGACATTCACAACGTCCTCATGAAGCAATACCGCGTGATGCCCACCGGCGATATCAAGATTAAGTCGATTGACTGGATCGTCCAGACGAATGCGTCGCCGCTGCAGATCGAGGAATTCGCCAATATGCCGATCAAGCGGGACGGCAATGCGTTCGTCTATCTGCGCGACGTGGCGTCGGTGCGCCTCATGGGCCGGGTGCAACAGAACATGGTGCTGGTGAAGGGCAAACAGACCGTCATCATCGTCGTCATGAAGAGCACCGAGGCTTCGACTCTGGCGGTGGTGGACGGAATCAAGAAGATGATTCCCCGAGCCGAGCATGTCGTTCCGGAAGGCGTGAGGATCCGGCTCTTGGACGACGCCTCGACGTTTGTCAAGGATGCGATCTCCGACGTGGTCCATGAAATGCTGATCGCCGGCGCGCTGGTCGGCTTCATCGTGCTGCTGTTGCTCGGCTCCTGGCGGGCCACCGTCATCGTCTGGACCTCGATCCCGCTGTCCATCTTGACCGCCATCATCGGTCTGCATTGGCTCGGCGAATCGATCAACGTCATGACCCTGGGCGGGCTGGCCTTAGCGGTCGGAATCCTCGTGGATAATGCGATTGTCATGATCGAGAACATCGATCGCCATCTCGAGATGGGCAAGTTGCTGGAGCAAGCCATCATCGACGCCGCCAATCAGATCGTCGTGCCGACGCTCGTCGCCACCCTGTGCATCGCGATCGCGTGGCTCCCGCTCTTCGGGCTCACCGGCAGCTCCGGCTATCTGTTTAAGCCCATGGCGGAGGCCGTCATGATCGCGATGCTCGCGTCGTTCATCCTTTCATTCACACTGGTGCCGACCATGGCAAAATATATGATGAGGAGTCACCATGTCGCAATCGCATGAAGACCAACAGCACGGACGACCCGACGCGGAACAATCATCGAATGTCTTCGTCCGCTTTCAGAAGAAGTTCGAGCGCCGCTTCAACCAGTTTCGCGAGAGCTACGGCACGTTATTGGAATGGGCGATTGACCGTCGCCGCACCTTCGTCACCGTTTCACTTACCATCGCGGTGGTGTCGATGGGCCTGTATTTCTTCCTCGGTCGAGACTATTTTCCGGAGATCCGGTCGGGAGTGTTGCAAATGCATATGCGGGCGCCGCTCGGCACACGCATTGAGGTAAGCGGGCGCCTGGCCACGTTGGTATCCACCAGCATCGAACAGCTGTTGCCCGATCAAGTCGAAAACATCGTCAGTAATTGCGGTCTGCCAGTGGGGCCGCATAATCTCGCGTTCATTCCGACGCCGACGGTCGGCTCCCAGGATTGCGATTTGACCATCCTCTTGAAGGATGAAAAGTCCCCCGTATGGGAGTACCGGCAAATCGTCCGCAAGGGTTTGAAAGAGCGGTTTCCAGGGACTGAATTCACGTTTCAGCCGTCCGATTTGACCGCCAAGATTCTCAACTTCGGCGCGCCCGCGCCGATCGACGTGCAAGTCAACGGGCCGGACATCTATGCCAGTTATGAGTTTGCCCGGAAATTAATGGACAAATATCGCGAAATCCCCGGAGCCACGGATGTGGTCATTCAGCAAACCATGCGCACACCGACCATGATGGTCGAAGGCGACCGCACGTTCGGACTCGGAGTCAATCGAACTCTGTCGGACATGGCCGACAATCTGCTCATGACGACCGCCGGGAGCCAGCAAGTCGATCAGGTCTACTGGCTCGATCCCTCCACCGGTATGTCGTATCTGATCAATGTCTATACGCCGCAACCGTTCATCAATAGCGTCAATAGTCTCAAGACCGTCCCGGTCGACTCGTCGAACGACATTACTAATAACGACCTGCAACTCCTCGGTAATTTAACCGATCTGTCGGTGGAGGGAACGCCGGGTGTGGTCACGCACGGTAATATCATGCCGCTCTTCGACATCTATGTCTCGGCCGAAGGACGTGACCTTGGTTCCGTACTGGCGGACGTTGAAAAGGTTACCAAGGGTCTGGAGGACGCGAAGCCCCGCACGGCTGAAATCGAGATCCACGGACAAGCCGAACTGATGCGGGACGCCTACTTCGAGCTGATTTTCGGGTTGCTCGCCGCCATCGTGCTGATCTATCTGTTGATCGTCGTCAATTTCCAATCCTGGCTCGACCCCTTCATCATCATCACGGCCTTGCCCGGGGCGCTGGCGGGCATCGCCTGGGCATTATTCCTGACCCATACGCGTCTGTCGGAACCGGCGCTGACGGGCGCCATTATGTGCATGGGCACAGGGACCGCCAATTCGATCCTTGTCGTGTCCTATGCGCGTGAGCGACTCCAAGAACACGGCGACGCGCTGCGGGCCGCCATCGAAGCCGGAACGACCCGCTTCCGTCCCGTGCTCATGACCGCCGCGGCCATGATTATCGGGATGGTCCCCATGGCCACGGGCTATTCGCAGAACGCACCGCTGGGTCGAGCCGTCATCGGCGGCTTGCTCATGGCTACGCTCTTCACCCTGTTTTTCGTGCCCTGCGTGTATGCCATCGTTTACAACCGGCGTACAGCTGCGCAACACAAGGAGCTCTCATGATAACGACATCCATTCGATCACGTATCGCCATTGTTGCCGTCATTCTGTGTGTGCTCTATCTCGGCTATCGGATGCAAGAGGCCAACGGGGACGCCGCCTTGCTGCACAACAAGACGCTCGAAGAGGCCGTTCCCACCGTCGCCGTCGTTTCGCCCAAGCCGCTTCCAGGAAGCGAAACTATTGTGCTTCCCGGCAATATCGTCGGCTGGTACGAAGCGCCGATCTACGCGCGGGTCACGGGCTATGTGAAAATGTGGCACAAGGACTACGGAGACTTCGTGAAGGCCGGCGACGTCCTCGCCGATATCAGCACACCGGATCTCGATGCCGAGTATCAACAGGCTCATGCGGACCTGGAATCAGAACGCGTCAAATACAAACTCGCTGAGGTGACCGCGAAACGTTGGATCGCGCTGCGCCCAAGTCATGCGGTCTCGGAGCAATCGATCACGGTCCAGGAGCAGAACATGAAAGCGCAGGCAGCGGTGGTGAAGGCCGCTGAGCAAAAGGTCAGAAACATCGAGGCGTTCATCGGATTTAAAAAGATCGTCGCGCCGTTTGACGGGGTTGTCATCCAGCGTAACATCAACGTCGGTGACTTGGTCAGTAAGGAGGGCAACCTCAACACTCCCAATGCGAAAAGTAACCTGTTTACGGTGGCCGTCGTCGATAAGTTGCGGCTCTTTGTCAGTGTGCCGGAGGCGTTTGGGCCGTTCCTCAATCCGGGCCTGGTGGCCGATGTGACCGTGCCGCAATTGCCTCATCGGCATTTCAACTTTCAGTTTCTGACCGTGGCCAAAGGCTTCGATATAGGTACGCGCACCGCCACCACGGTCTTCACGATCGACAACGAGGACAGGGCGCTGTGGCCCGGCTCCTATGCTCAAGTTCACCTGACGACGCCGATCGATCGACAATCCTTCACGATGCCATCCACTGCGTTGGTGTTCCAGGAGAAAGGCACGCAAGTGGCCGTGGTAACGGATGACGATCGCATCCACTTGAAACCTATTAAGATCAGTAAACTCATGGACCAAATTGTCGAAGTTGAAGAAGGACTTTCCGCCGGCGATCGCATCGTGAACAACCCCAGTGCCGCATTGCTCGAAGGCAACAAGGTACGTATCGTCACACCCGCTACCGGCTATGATCTTGTCACGGGAGAGAAACCTGCACCGGAAGCGGCTGCACCAAAGGAAGGATCGTCGTCACCCCTATGACAACATTACGGCCGACCGATATGAGTGCGCACGGGGGACCAACACCGCCGGCGATGTCCTACCACTGGCTCAGTTTCGCATGGCGGGTAGGGTGGGTGTTGTTGGCGCTCACCTTGCCGGCGTGCAATGATTTTGGACCGCGGGCCAATCTGGCGCCGACCTATGAGCCGCCCCAATACGTGGTGCCGGTCTCGTGGCATGGCTCCAGCCCCTTCGTAGAGGCGAAACCCTCGGATGACGAGCTGCGCCCGGATTGGTGGAAACTGTATACCGATCCGGTGCTGGATAAACTGGTCGAGCAAGCCATGGAGGCCAACCCGGATCTCCAGGCCGCCGCCGAGCGCTTCGTGCAGGCCCGCAACATCATGATGAAGGCCCGTGCGCAATACCTGCCGCAGGTCGGCCTCGAGTTCGGCGGGTCCCACAATCGCCAGTCGTTTGAACGCCTCTTTCGTGCGCCTGAGAGTCCACTCCAGCAAGCCACGATGGAACTGGGCGGCATTGCCTCATGGGAGTACGATCTCTGGTCGGCGCTCCGCAATGCCGCGCGGGTCGAAACGTACCGCGCCGAGGAACAGGCCGCCAACTGGGGCCTCGCGCGCCTGAGCTTGCAGGCGGAGGTGGCGTCGGACTATTTCTTGCTTCGGGGCTTCGACGCCCAGACCGCCATTTATCAGCAATCGATCGATCTCTACAAAAACACGCTCGACCTTGTCAAAGCCCAGTTTGCCGGCGCGATTGCGTCCGCCCTCGATGTCGCCCGGGTGGAATCGTTGTACTACAGCACCCAGACGAAACTCGCGCAGGTGCAAGCCCAACGCCAAGTAACGGAACAGGCGATCGCCATCCTCATCAATGTGACCCCGACGAGTTTTACGATTGACCCGATCAATGAGCTGCGGGTCGCCAGCTTTACGATTCCGCGGGTCATACCCGCCACCTTGCTGGAGCGCCGGCCCGACATCGCGGGTAGCGAGCGCCGCATGGCCCAAGCCAGTCGCACCATCGGCATCGCCCGAGCCGCCTTTTTCCCCAATGTGGCGTTCCGAGCGGACGGCGGGTTCGAAGACGGCTTCAATCTGATCAAGCTGGCCAATAGCTTTTGGGCCTATGGCTCCGCGGTGTCCCTGCCGGTCTTCCAAGGGGGCTATCGCCGCGCCCAGTTGCAACAGGCCTGGGCGGCCTATCGCGAGACGGAAGATCTGTACCGGTCGACCGTGCTCAACGCCTTTCGCGAGGTCGAAAATAATTTGACCCTGACGAACCGGCTGACCCTTGCCGCCGATCGCCAGGACGCCGCCGTGGGCGCAAACTTCAAAACGCAGAATCTCACCCTGGAACTCTTCCAGGGGGGGCTGGCGTCCAGTTTGGAAGTGATTTATGCGCAGCTCAACACGCTCTTGGCCCGTATCGATTCGATCCAAATCAAGACCGAGCTGCTGCGCTCCTCCGTGGCCCTCATCCGCGCGCTGGGCGGTGGCTGGGACCGCAAGCAATTGCCCTCGGACGATCAGATTCAACCGTTCGGCACGTTCCAATATGTCAACCTCGACAAACCGGCTCCGGCGGGCGGTATCGATGTGCATGCCGACAATAACCATCAGTATAACGATCTGACCAAGCGCTCAACTCGTTAACGATGTGTTGGTGACCTCCATATGCGTGATGCATGGAAGCAGAAATGGAAGCAGAATAAGAGCAGGATTGATTGTCAGGAAGTCCTCGATGCATCGGGACGGGTGGCCGACTACGCAGAGGACGAAAAATGCTGTATTGATAAATGCAGGAGGATGTCATGAGACAGCCTCATAGAGGACAACACGATAAATAACGGAAGGTTGGTACGCACATGAGAACGCTCATCATTGTGGCTCGGGATTCTATGTTAAGTGACTTGGAAGGGCTCCTGACCAGTAATGGCGTCACGGCATATACGATACTCAGCAATGTCATGGGCAACGGTGTAACGGGTCGAGTGTTTGGGACCTTCCTCAACCCTGACACCAATACCATCATTTTTGCCGTCCTTCCACCCGACCAGGCGGACAAGGCAGTCAGTGTACTGCAAGCACTCCATGCAACACGCAAAGCGTCTTCTCATGACAAGCCTGTTCCCCTGAAGGTGTTTTCGTTTCCCAGTGAAGAGCATGTGTAGCGGAATGGATAAGAAGGCCGCGCAGTGGGGACAGCAGATTAGCAGCCGTCGATCTCCTCACCACCGGAGCGATGATTACGGACACTGATTTGCTGGAATCTGACGGTACTCACATGCGATATATCCCCATCAGAATCAGGAACCGGTCGAATCCGAGGCGTCGGGTTCGGTGGAGAGGCGGGTTTTGCCGAGGCCGTAGCGATCGAGGAGCCGATACAGCGTACGCCGACTGATGCCGAGCAGACGGGCCGTCCGCTCCTTGTTGCCCTGCGCGGACTCCAGCATTTTGAGCACTTGTTCCCGCTGCAGCGCCTTGAGCGTGCCGGGCAGGATTTCGACGCGATCCGCTCCACCGCCGTCACTCTGCAGCACTTCGGGCGGCAGATCGTCGGTGGAGAGGATCGCATGCGGAGCCAGCGCCACCGCTCGTTCCACGACATGCTCGAGCTCCCGCACATTGCCCGGCCACGCATACCCCGCCAGCGCGCGCATCGCCGCCGGCGAAAAGGACGTGACCGGAATTTCCTTCTGATCCCCATACCGAGCCAGAAAGAAGTCGGCCAGCAAGGGGATGTCTTCTGGCCGCTCCCGGAGCGGCGGCAGAAGAATCGTGACCGTATTGAGCCGATAGAGCAGATCCTCCCGAAACCGTCCGGCCGCGACCAGCTCCGCCAGATTCCGGCGCGACGCGGCGATGACCCGCACATCCACCCGGATCGACTCGTTGCTCCCGATCCGGCGGATTTCGCCTTCTTGGAGGACGCGCAGCAGTTTGGCCTGCCCGGCCGGAGAGAGATCGCCGACTTCGTCCAAAAAGAACGTGCCGCCGCTCGCCTCCTCCAGCAAACCCCGCCGCAAGATATGGGCCCCGGTGAACGACCCCTTGATATGGCCGAAGAACTCGCTTTCGAGCAAGGAGTCGGGAATCGCACTGCAGTTCACGGCGACGAACCGGTGCGTGGCCCGCGGGCTGTTGTCGTGGATGGCGCGCGCGATGAGTTCCTTGCCGGTGCCGCTCTCCCCCTGAATCAACACGGCGGTCCGGCTGCGCGAGACGCGGCCGACGAGTTTGAAGACCTCGACCATTTTCCTGCTCTGGCCGATCAACGAGGCGGCCCGCGGACGTTCACTGAACGCACGATGCAGCGTCCGATTGTCTTCGATCAGGCGTCGGTGCTCGACGGCGCGCGTCATGGTGAACACGAGTTCGTCGAGATTCACCGGTTTGGTGATGTAATTGTAGGCCCCTTGTTTCATCGCTTGGATCGCCGTGTCGACGGAGCCGAACGCCGTCAACAGCACGATGGGCGTCTCCGGCATGGTCTTGCGAAACGAATTCAACAGATCCAAACCGGAACAGGGCGCCATGCGGATGTCGCTCAAGACGGCATCATACGGGACGGTATTGGCCTTGCTCAAAGCCTCGGCGCCGTCACAGGCAATATCCACCTCAAAGCCGACGTCACTTAAGGCTTCGGCCAACATATCGCGATTCCGCTGGTCGTCATCCACGACCAGAATTGAAGGCGGTGCCCTCATGGACGTCGTCGGGTTTCCCGCTCCTTCCAAATGGGCAGATCCACCGTGAACTCCGTGCCCTGTCCCACAACACTCTTCACGGCGAGCCGGCCTCCGCTGTCCGTCACCACGCGGTGACAGATCGCCAATCCGAGTCCGGTTCCACCTTGCTTGTGTCGTGTCGTAAAAAACGGTTCGAATATTCGTGATAAATGTTCCGGAGCGATTCCATTACCCGTGTCGGCGATAGTCAAACGGACCGCCGTGCCGTTGACGAGCGCTCCTTCACTCACTATGACGGTCCCAGGAAGTTCCGTACTGCAAATGGCGCGCGTCCGAATAGTCAATTGTCCGCCCGACTGCATCGCCTGGGCGGCGTTGGCGGCGAAGTTGAACAATAAACCATGCAGGGCACGAGGGTCACCGGCGATGGGCGGAAGATCGGCTTGCAGGTCTGTCTGTAGGGTCACGTGTTGCTTTTGCAGACCCGGTGAAAGCAGAGACAGCACTTCTTGGATGGTACTATTGAGGTTCGTGGGAGCCGACCTGAGGCGCACACGGGTCTGATCCAACACTTGTCTGATGATTGCGACCATGCGGTCGACCTCGGATCGAATGACGGCAAGATGTCGCTGTCGGCTCGAGGAGTCAGCGGCATTGGTGAGCATTTGCAGATGGCCGGAGAGCGCGTTTAATGGGTTACCCAATTCGTGGGCCATTGTCGCGGACAACTCGCCAAGAGCCGCCAAGCGTTGACTCCCTTCCACCGCGAGCCTCGCCTCGACCAGTTCAAGATTCGCACGCTGCAGTTCATCCGCAACCTCCGCGACCCGTTTCTGCAGCGTTTGGTTGAAATGTCGAATCTCTTCCAGGAGACGATCCTTTTCTAATCCGACTTCCCGCACGCGATCCAGCATGCGATTGAACTGAGCCGTCACCTCCTGGATTTCGACGGGTCCTGTGATCGGTGCCTGGCCGGACAGATCACCGGCCTCCACGTTCCGCATAGCGCACAAGAGTTGGTGAACCGGCCGATGGATCTTGACCCGGATCAACAGCAAAAAAGTCAACGATGTGACGAGGACGACGCCGATGCCGATCGCTTTGGCCAGTTCAATTTCCTGCTTGATGAGATCATCATACTCTTTCACAGAAAACAGCCCGCGCAACGCACCGACGACCTTGCCGTCGATCGCGATCGGAGCAGTAATGCGCCAAGACCGCTCGCCCGATGATTCATCGAGTTGCATGACCGAACGACCTGCCTGAATCTCGGTCCGTTCCTGTAGCTCCAACGCTTGCGGCACTGCGTTCGGATCGGTGGTCAGAATAAGCAAGCTGGAATCCGGCGTGATTTCAAACACTGAAAGACGCTGGATCCCGGCCCTGACCTCTCGAACGTCTTGGATAAGCTCTTGCAGGACCGTACGATTTCGGATCCCTCCTGTCTTGCCGATCATGTCGCCCATAAACTCAGCGATGCGGAGAAACGCGTCTTGTCGATTATGCGCTCCTGCCCGATTGACGATGTCGCTTTCAAGAAGTGTCATGACGCCGATCGACAATCCGACAAGTATGGCTCCGGTGGCGATGAACCAAGCCATGATACCGTCGAACTTGAACCACTTCTTGAACATCTCGACCTCGTCTAGCTTTCCCTCCATATATTTATAGGCATGTAATAGATTCGATGACATCCAGGGCATCTCCGGGTATTCCCAAGCGGATTTACGTGACATTGCTTTGGCGGTTCTGTTTAGGAAGTAAAGTAGGCTTAATAACTCGTGAAACCTCGTTCTAACGTCAGCATCCGGCACATTCGGTCAATGCCACAATGGCACATACTGCAAAACATGATCCTGACGAATTATTGCCTTTCGCTGATGAATTAGACGATAACTCCTATAGTCAACGCCCCGTTCGCCAAACCAAGAGCCCATCAAAAGAGCGAAATCGCACGTGCAGCACATTTTTAATGCGCACACGTACCGATTGATGGGTAAAGGCATCGATAGCTCTAAATGCGTCGGTGATCGCATAAAAACAGACTTTGAATGGACTGGCCACAACCTATGTTGTTGGTCATGATTCATGGAAGCGGGGCGGACATCGATTCGGCGAAAAAGCCAGCACAACCGCCAAGATACCTGAGCAAGCACTCATTCATTGAGCAGTCTATCGTTGTCATCCGGTTACCTTTGACACACTGTGTAATTGTGGCACGTTATTTTTGTAGCGAATAGTCACAATTGTGTGTCTTGGCATGCCAGGCAGACACCTTGCTAAGCATCTTATCCATGGGCGGTGGCTCTAGAAGGATTAGAAGGTCCGCATGGAGCCATGGAGAATCGACACACAATATTACACAAAGGTAACCGGAGTCATAGTCCTATGAAACAGCTCGTCCTTATCGCACTGCGCAGACCATACACCTTCGTTGTGCTGTCCATCCTGATCGTGGTGTTCGGAGCATTGGCAGTGACCGAGATGCCGACCGACGTTTTTCCGGTCATTCAAATCCCCGTCAGCTCCGTCGTTTGGATTTATGACAACTTGATGCCGCAAGATGTCGAGGGACGCATCACATATGTTTTCGAGCGTTTCCTGACACAGACAGTCGAAGGCATTAAATATATATGGAGCAATTCGTTATTCGGCAACTCCATCATCAATATTTATCTACAGGACGGAGTCGACCTAGGCGGAAGCGAAGCCGATATCGCGGCAATCGCGCAAACCTCCGTCAAGGCATTGCCGCCGGATATCAATGCGCCCATGGTCATGCGCCTGTTTCCATCCCAAGTGCCGGTGGCGACCTTGCAAGTAACCTCCGATTCACATACGCCGGCGGAGCTCTATAACCTCAGCATTATGAGAATCAGACCTCTCCTCGTTACGATACCAGGCGCGATTCTGCCCCATCCCTATGGGGGGCAAGACATGCAGGTGATGATCAATCTCGATCAGCAGAAACTGCTCGCCCGTCACCTTACTCCGGCGGACATTCACCAAGCACTCGACAGGCAGAATCTCGTGTTGCCCGGGGGGGATATCAAGATCAAATCAACCGACTGGATCGTCCTGACCAACGCCCAACCGCTGAAGATTGAACACTTCGACGACATCCCGATCAAGAAGGAAGGCAATGCCTGGATTCATCTGCGTGACGTCAGCGTGACGCGTCTTGCCGGACGGGTGCAAACGAACGCCGTCATAGTGGATGGCCAGCAGGCCGTCATTATCGTCGTGATGAAGAGCAGCGAGGCGTCGACCTTGGAAGTTGTGGATGGAATCAAAGAGATCATTCCGCGCATTCAGGAGGTTGTGCCAGAGGGCGTGAAGGTGAAACTCCTCATCGACGCCTCAGGCTTCGTGAAGCAGGCGATCGCAGATGTGTTGCACGAAATGGTCATCGCCGCCGGGCTGGTCGGGTTGATCGTGCTGGTATTGCTCGGCTCTTGGCGACCGACGGTCATCGTTCTGGCGTCGATTCCGCTGTCAATCCTTGCCTCGCTCATCGCGCTGCATGCGCTCGACCAATCGATCAATATCATGACTCTGGGAGGATTGGCGCTGGCCGTCGGCATTCTCGTCGACAACGCAGCCGTCATGATCGAAAACATCGACACGCACCTGGCCACAGGGCGGCCGGTGGAGGAAGCGATCATCGATGCCGCCAATCAAATCATTCTCCCGACCTTCGTCGCCACCCTCGCCATTACGATCGTCTGGGTCCCGATGTTCCATTTGAGCGGGATTTCCGGCTGGGTGTTTCCGCCGATGGCGCAGGCGGTCATCTTCGCGATGATCGCCTCCTTCATCCTGACGTACACGCTGGTGCCCACCATGGCGAAGTATATTCTGAAGGCCCACACGCATGGGCACGGTGGACAATCCCATGCGGAACAGTCGCGGAACATCTTCATCCGCTTCCAGCAGGGATTCCAGGACGGGTTTGAACGGTTCCGTGAGCGCTATACGGCGCAACTCGAACATGCCGTGGCTCATCGTGGCCGTTTCCTCATCGTCTCCTCCGCCCTGGCGGCAGCCTGCCTCGTCCTCTTTTATTTCAACGGGCGCGAGTTCTTTCCCGAGATCCGGTCGAACATCCTGCAGATGCACATGCGGGCGCCGCTCGGGACGCGTATCGAAGCGGCTGCGCGTATCACGTCCTTGGTCGCAAAGGATGTCGAACGCTTGCTGCCGGGCCAGGTTGAAGACATCGTGAGCAATTGCGGCATACCGGTCGGAGCGCATAACTTGGCCTTCATTCCGACACCGACGGTCGGCACTCAGGATTGCGATCTGACGATCGCATTGACGAATGAGAAGGCACCGGTGTGGGAGTATCGCGACATTCTTCGTAAAGGTCTCTCGGAACGCTATCCAGGGTCAGAATTCACGTTCCAACCGGCCGATCTGACCGCCAAGATTCTCAATTTCGGATCCCTCGCGGCGATCGACGTGCAGATTAACGGCCCGGATCTCTATGCCAACCATGCGTTCGCCCGTAAATTGGCGGGGAAATTCCGGCAGATCCCGGGGTCCAGCGACGTCGTCGTCCAGCAGCCGATGGGCATGCCGACCCTCCTCGCCGAATCCAACCGCCAGTTCGCCCTCGGTATGAATATGGACCAGACGGATTTCGGCAACAATATGCTCGTGACGACCGCCGGCAGTCAGCAGGTGGATCAGAAGTATTGGCTGGATCGCCAAAGCGGCATGTCCTATCGAATCAATGTCTATACGCCGCAACCGCAGCTCACGAGTGTCAAAGACTTGATGACCGTCCCCGTCGGCCGGGAGCATGAGTCCTCGGAAGACGGAGAGGGAATGAGAAACGTGCAGCTCCTCGGCAATTTGGCGAATATTTCAGCCATCGGCACACCAGGTGCTGTCACACACGGCAATATCATGCCGCTTATCGATGTGTACGTGGCTCCCGAGGGACGAGACCTCAACTCCGTCCTGGTGGAAGTCGAGAGGATCATTGACAGCATGGAATCGGAGCTGCCCCGAGGTTCGATCATCGAAATAAAAGGCCAAGCCGAAGTGATGCGCGCCGCGCTTCGTGAAATGCTCTTCGGCCTTATCGCCGCGGTCGTGCTCGTGTATCTCCTGATCGTCGTCAATTTCCAATCCTGGCTCGATCCCTTCATCATCATTACCGCCCTACCCGGCGCGCTGGCCGGCATCGCATTGGCGTTGTTCGTGACCCATACGAATATTTCTGTGCCGGCGTTCATGGGCGCGATCATGACGATGGGCACGGCGACGGCCAATTCCATCCTGCTTGTGTCCTATGCGCGCGAGCGGATTGTCGTCCATGGCGATGCCATGCGGGCCGCCGTGGAGGCCGGAACGGCTCGTATTAGACCGGTGCTCATGACCGCCGCAGCCATGATTATCGGCATGCTGCCGATGGCCACGGCGAATTCTCAGAATGCGCCACTCGGTCGCGCCGTCATGGGTGGTCTGCTGGTCGCCACTCTGTTTACCTTGTTTTTTGTGCCTTGCATGTACGCAATGATCTACCACCGGAAAACCGTTAGCCAAAAGGAGCTTGTCTAAAATATGAGCACTATGCGGGGTAAAGCCCTTACAGGTCTGGGAATTCTGCTATGCGTCATGTATTTCGGTTATCGTTACTATTCCTCCGAGACCAACGCGGCAGTTTTGCGCGAGACCACTCTTGATCATGCTATCCAGAAAGTCTCCGTGATAAGTCCAAAGATGTTGCCGCCAAACGAGACTATTACACTTCCCGGCAATATTCAGGCCTGGTATGAGGCGCAGATATACGCGCAGGTTTCCGGCTATGTGAAGATGTGGCACAAGGACTACGGGGCCATAGTCAAGAAGGATGAGGTGCTCGCAGAAATCAATGCGCCGGCGCTCGATGCCCAATATGCCCAAGCCAAAGCGGATTTAGAAACCGAGCGCGCCAGGAATGTGCTGGCTGAGTTGACCGCGAAACGCTACGTGGCGATGCGACCGAACCAGGCGGTTTCGGAACAGGCGATCTCGGTGCAGGTCCAAGAGGCGAAAGCTCAAGCGGCGAAAGTCAGGGCTGCGGAGCAGAATGTCAGGAACTTCGAAGCGCTGATCCGGTTCAAGACGATCGTCGCGCCGTTTGACGGCGTGGTGACCGCGCGCAATATCAACGTCGGCAACTATGTCAATAAGGAAGCCACTCCTGGAGAAGGCAGCTCTGGCGCGATCAGGGACCTCTTTACCGTGGCCGACGTCAGTAAGCTACGCCTCTTCGTCAGTGTGCCGGAGGCGTTCGGTCCGTTTCTTCAACCGGGTTTGACGGCCGATGTCACCGTGCCGCAACTACCCAATCGCCATTTCACCGGTAAGTTCCTGACCGTTGCTCGCGGATTCGACGTCAGCACACGTACAGCCATTACGGTCTTCGAGATTGACAATGAGGACCGGGCGCTGTGGCCCGGTTCCTACGCCACCGTTCGTCTCACCGCACCGATCGAAAAGAACGTTCTCACCATTCCTACGACTGCATTGGTCTTCCAGGAGCACGGCGCGCAGATAGCTCTCGTGGGCGACGACGATCGCGTGCATTTCAAACCGATCACCATGAGCAGAGTCCTGGACAATGTCATGGAGATCACAGACGGGATTACCGAAAAAGACCGTATCATCAACAATCCCAGTGCCGCATTGCTGGAAGGCGACAAGGTTGTCATGGTTACGCCGGCACCGGGATATGAGCTGTCAGATGAACATTCACAAAAAGCGGGCGACAAGGAGGTCGCATCCAAATGACAGGCGATCTCTTTCGATCGAGTGTGAAAGTGTCGTGTGCTGGTCGCGCTATGGGGTGGCGGGTGGGATGGGTGTTGCTGGCGCTCACCTTGCCGGCGTGCAATGATTTTGGACCGCGGGCCAATCTGGCGCCGACCTATGAGCCGCCCCAATACGTGGTGCCGGTCTCGTGGCATGGCTCCAGCCCCTTCGTGGAGGCGAAACCCTCGGATGACGAGCTGCGCCCGGATTGGTGGAAACTGTATACCGATCCGGTGCTGGATAAACTGGTCGAGCAAGCCATGGAGGCCAACCCGGATCTGCAGGCCGCCGCCGAGCGCTTCGTGCAGGCCCGCAACATCATGATGAAGGCCCGTGCGCAATACCTGCCGCAGGTCGGCCTCGAGTTCGGCGGGTCCCACAACCGCCAGTCGTTTGAACGCCTCTTTCGTCCGGAAAATAGTCCGTTGCAACAAGCCACGATGGAACTGGGCGGCATTGCCTCATGGGAGTACGATCTCTGGTCAGCGCTCCGCAATGCCGCGCGGGTCGAAACGTACCGCGCCGAGGAACAGGCCGCCAACTGGGGCCTCGCGCGCCTGAGCTTGCAGGCGGAGGTGGCGTCGGACTATTTCTTGCTTCGGGGCTTCGACGCCCAGACCGCCATTTATCAGCAATCGATCGATCTCTACAAAAACACGCTCGACCTTGTCAAAGCCCAGTTTGCCGGCGCGATTGCGTCCGCCCTCGATGTCGCCCGGGTGGAATCGTTGTACTACAGCACCCAGACGAAACTCGCGCAGGTGCAAGCCCAACGCCAAGTAACGGAACAGGCGATCGCCATCCTCATCAATGTGACCCCGACGAGTTTTACGATTGACCCGATCAATGAGCTGCGGGTCGCCAGCTTTACGATTCCGCGGGTCATACCCGCCACCTTGCTGGAGCGCCGGCCCGACATCGCGGGTAGCGAGCGCCGCATGGCCCAAGCCAGTCGCACCATCGGCATCGCCCGAGCCGCCTTTTTCCCCAATGTGGCGTTCCGAGCGGACGGCGGGTTCGAAGACGGCTTCAATCTGATCAAGCTGGCCAATAGCTTTTGGGCCTATGGCTCCGCGGTGTCCCTGCCGGTCTTCCAAGGGGGCTATCGCCGCGCCCAGTTGCAACAGGCCTGGGCGGCCTATCGCGAGACGGAAGATCTGTACCGGTCGACCGTGCTCAACGCCTTTCGCGAGGTCGAAAATAATTTGACCCTGACGAACCGGCTGACCCTTGCCGCCGATCGCCAGGACGCCGCCGTGGGCGCAAACTTCAAAACGCAGAATCTCACCCTGGAACTCTTCCAGGGGGGGCTGGCGTCCAGTTTGGAAGTGATTTATGCGCAGCTCAACACGCTCTTGGCCCGTATCGATTCGATCCAAATCAAGACCGAGCTGCTGCGCTCCTCCGTGGCCCTCATCCGCGCGCTGGGCGGCGGCTGGGACCGCAAGCAATTGCCCTCGGACGATCAGATTCAACCGTTCGGCACGTTCCAATATGTCAACCTCGACAAACCGGCTCCAGCGGGCGGTATCGATGTGCATGCCGACAATAACCATCAGTACAACGATCTGACCAAGATACACCGTCCATAACCGTCCGGGTCCGGCGATTCGCACGTTGACACATGGATCACTGATGTAAGGTTTAGAAGCAGCTCGATGAGAGGAAGTTGGTAGGCAATTACATATCGTCGACAGGCCAGCTGTTTCAAGCGTTCATGTAGCTGGTCCAGCACTTGGGAGAGAGGGATGGTACGCACATGAGAACGCTCATCATTGTGGCGCGGGATTCTATGTTAAGTGACTTGGAAGGGCTCCTGACCAGTAATGGCGTCACGGCATATACGATACTCAGCAATGTCATGGGCAAGGGTGTAACGGGTCGAGTGTATGGGACCTTTCTCAACCCTGATATTAATACTATTATCTTTGCCGTCCTTCCACCCGACCAGGCAGACCGTGCAGTCAACGCGCTGAAGGCCCTTCACACAGGGCGAAAAGAGGCTTCACATGATGACAAACCTGTTCCCCTTAAGGTGTTTTCGTTTCCATGTGAAGAGCACGTATAGCGGAATGGAGCAGAAGTTGCCCTATGGCCTCATGGCACCTGCAACATGTCATTAATCAGGACTGTACGGGTTATACAGGAGGAAGAAGGAAACGGTGCATTGTTCCATGAAAATCAGATGGCAGCGTACTCTTTAGCCAGAATACACGAATGTGTCCGACAAGTTGACAGAACTAATGCCGGGCTTCGCGGTTCCTGCTATAGCGTGACTGCTTGATTGATAGGTAAAGATGATCAGGCGGTGGCTGGTGAGGGCTGCAGCGAAGAATTGAGCCACGAATCGTCAGCTCACTAGAGAGGCTCGTCGAAGGGTTGTCTTCCCTTACCAAACAGAGAATTGCACGTCAGGATTTAGCTCCTTTCCTTCCGAAGTATTCCTGGCGGCTAACCGCGACATCGGCTACGAACATGACGCCGGAATGTCGCTCGAAAAGAGGGCGTAGGCCAGCGAGAATCGGCTCAACTTTTTCCTCCGGTACTACCGTCAGGATGATTTCGAGGCTCTCCTGTTCACTGGACATGAAGTGTGCCTCCCGTACCCCATGGTGCCCTTTCCCCGAAACGTTACCGATGATCGTGTAGCCGGTCGCTTTTATTCGATCCAGCAGATCGGTGACAAACGCCCGGTGTTCCCCCGCGACGATCACGCGGATTTCCTTCATCGGATGCAAGGTCAAACTCATGTGTCGTTCTCCTTTCCCGCCCTGTTTCGATACTCTCCCACACAGACGCCATCTCTAAGGTGTCACGATCGGGTGCCATGTCCCGTCGGGGCGATAGCGATACCAAACTCGGTCTTCAGGGTCGAGCGCGACCAGATGGACCCACTCATTGTGATAATAGTGCTGAAGCACTTCGTAACGTGCAATCAATTTCTCGATTCCCCTCCGCGGCGCTTCAATAATCGTCAACAGCCGCATCGGTTCATGGTAGGCGCCTTCGCCGTTCATGACGGTTTGTCTGGCTAATCCAAGCCGGAGATCGCTCCATGGTCCGGACATGATGCCGAGCCGACCGACCACATTATGGTAAATCTTGCTCCCGCTGCCGTAGACCTCGTTGTCGACGGCAGAAAAATAATGTTCCATGTTGATCCACTGGCCGACGACCTGCGGCCCGGTGAGCAGCACTTCGAGCAATCGGTTACTCGGATCCTCTCGATAATCGTACGAGTGCAGGAAGACACGCCCTTCCAGGTCCAGGCCCTTCGTCAGTTCTCTCCGCCCGATCAGGAACGCCGCATTGTTTGAAAGGCCCCATTCCGGTCTGACTTGGCTCCAGTCCACGCTTCGCCTACGGACATGCGCTTCGGCCGTCGTCTCCTTGAGAACCTCTTGGATATCGGGAAAGCGCGCGCACCGTTCCTGACTGGTGAGGGCGGAAGCCTCTTTGAGATCTTCTTGAAGTCGGGCGATGTCTGCGCGATGAGTAGGCGGAGCGTCTTCGAGGTCGAAAAGCTGTATGACATCGGTCGTCGTATTCATCTGCCCGGCAAGGAAATGCGTATCGGACGGGATGTTGATCTTCAATTTAGCGATTCGCTCGCGGACCTTAGGATTGTTCGCCATCATTGCGAGAGCACGTGCATTCGGCTTGCCCTCATTGCCGCCGCAAGCTCCGCAATCGAGCGCGGATTCATAGGGGTTGTTGTCCGACGTGCTTCCATGCGCGCAGAACAGGACGAGCCGCGCAAAGTTCTTGGTCAATCCCATCATGCGGAGTGCGGTATCGACAGTCAGGGCCTGCTCTTCCAAGGTGAAACCGGTCCTGGTGAGCCGTTCTTTGTGTCGTGAGGCGGATCGCGCCGTCAGATCGTATTGCCGCCGCAGGGTTTCGACAAACGAGTTGATCGTCTCCGGTGTGAGTCCGGCCCGTTCGATTTCTTCAGCGGCGATCGGCGGCTCAGGGTCTCCTTCTACCGTCAGCGCGCGCTGGCGCAAGCCTTCAACGAGCGCGGGAGTGATACGGAAACTGCGGAGACCGAATTGTTCGTGCAGGGCCTCCCTGATCACGGCATGTTGTTCCGCTTCGAGCATTTCAGCAGTTTCGCCCGGCGCCAACTTGTCTATCGTCAAGGTAGTGGCCAGAGAGGGGACGAACAGGCGCCGCAACCAGACGGTCCAGCGCTGGTAAAGCGCGGGGATCAATGTTTTGCCGAAGATCGGCAGGCCGTAAAACCAGCCGAGCGATTCCACCATGACATATGGAGTCACGACATTTTCTTTCAGATCGTGCAGGAGCGTATGACCCGCAAGCACCCACTTGGTCCGCGCCGCGTGTTGTGATACCTTACGATCGAGATAGCTGCGCGGGATCTCCCGTACCTCGTTCTTCGCTCGCATGATCACCGGAAACTGCTCCGTATCATGTTCCTTTCCCCAAGCCCGATAGCGGATGAAGGCGGCAAAGAAGCCGGCGAAGCCATACGTCTCGTGTGGGCCGACCGATTCGAGATGGCGGCGAAACGGTTCGGAACGCACGTCGATGCAGTAGACCGACTGTGAGTACGGGCGCGCCGGCTCGGAAGGAAGAGCATTCTTGGCCCGCGCGCACAAGTGGCTTAACAGCTGCTCCTGGTAGCCGGCCTCAAGGGCCTTGAGCCACACCGGTCCATGGTCCGATTCGGGGAAAGTGTCCATCCAATCAACGGCTTGTTTGAGGTCCGCAGGGGCGCTCTCCACGAGTGCGGTTGCATCAATGTTCAACGAATGGGCTAAGGAAAGGAGCCGCCGCGCGGCTCCACGACGAACGGCCGCTTGCAGGCGAGGAATGACCTCGGCACGGTATCGTGTGAGGATATTCTTCCAGCTTTGCCCCTTCCGATGCGAAAGCCGATCGACCTCCTCGGCATAGAGGGCGGGCAATCGCCCGGCCACCCGCTGCCGTCGAAGGTAATACTCTTCGGGATAATCATGCATGTAGGCCATCACGGCCTCGTATCGGCCGTCGATGTCGAGGTGGTCCTTGCAAGCCTGTTGGACCAGTTCGCGCGCGTACCAGAGACGAATTGCCAGGAATTTCACCAGACCGACCGGGTGAGCTTGTTGCCATGGGTAATCACGTTCTTCTCCGCGCCACTTGATGAATCCGGCCCAGCCGGGCAGCGCGGTCAATTGTAGCGATAAGTAATCTTGTAGAAGTTCAGCGGGAATCCCCAGTGCATCCAGGCTTTCGAGGAGCGCGTCTTCGGGATGATTCGGCAGCTGGGCGATTTTCCTACCGCTGTCCTTGATTCCACAGGGAGACCATTCGTGAGAGGCCATGGCCTTCCAGGCTTCATACAGACCCTTTTCACGCTCCGGCATGGCCCATGTGGCATGACCTTCGTCTAAGAAGGCTCCGCACCACTTGATCATTTGTTCGTTGATCTGTTGGACGATCTGTGTGCCGAGCGTGTCGTCGCACCAGTGTGAAAGCGTGAGCCATCGGCAGAGGGCAGTTTTGTTCTCATCCACGACTTTTCGGATTCGATCGTCCAGTGAAAAAGGAAGCAGCACACACTCCAGCTTACGCGCGAGTGCGTCGATCAACGGCTTGTCGGGATCCTCCAATTGATCGTCAAGCGGTTCCATGGCGGGAGCACAAATTCCCTCAGCCAGGCAGGCGCGCAAGACCGAGCCGTGCGTGACGCGGTGCGACCCGATGGTCACATGCTTATCGATGATGCGCGGTTTGAGTGCGTCATCGAGATGAGTTGACCGGATTCGACCGGCCTTGAGGTACTCACGATACAAATGACTGGGAAGGTAACCGTTGCCGCCCATGAACTGCTTCCCGCGCTTGACGGCTTCTTCGAACGGCAAATATTCAATGCTGTGCAATGGATTGTGGTGGACGAAGGTCCGCATCGGCCAGTATTGCGCAATGACTTCCCCCGCAAGGCGAACGACGCCGCGCAATTCCATTCGCTTGGATTCAATGTCAGGAACGTGCTCTAGCGGTTCCATGCGGGAGGTCGCTCCATCGCGGCGGCCGTATTCGGCGTGTGATCCGATGTGTATAAGCTGGTGGGGGCCAAGCCCAGCGCCAACAGAGCCAGCACCACGATCAACAGAGAAGTAAATTCGGGATGCCGGAGATCGGCATAGCGTAAATCCGGCCGGCGCGTGCCGAAGAGTAACTGTTGCACCATTTGCATGATGTACCATGAGGCGGCAAGCCAAGCGGCGAGCGCGATGAATAAGCCGATCGTGGAGGAGGGTGGCGCGGTCAGCAGCAACCCCATGAATCCCGCGAACACTCCGAAGGGTGGAATTCCCATCGCTGCAAGACCCAGCAGAGAAAACAGGACCGCATACTTCGGCATCGCCGCGGCAAGGCCGCTGATGGCTTGCGGATCCACATCATCGCCATATCTTGTGCGAATCACCTGCCAGGCAACCAACAGTCCGCCGGTCGCAAGACCGACCGCCCCGGCCAGCACGGCTGCGCGCGGTGTCGCGGTGTGGGACCCTGCCACAAACCACCAGAGGATCGAAAAAAACGAGACACTGCCGTAGCCGACCAAAAGACGGACGCGCGACTGGGCCAACGCCTTAATCGCGCCGTACAGTGAGCTGGCCAGGGCTAAGAAGCTGACGACCACCACGAATTGATTCGGCATCGTCGGCATGGCCATCGCCAGTCCATGGAGCCCCAGCACGGGCAGGAGCAACACGATGAACGGCGGCAAGCTACCCGGTAGTCTGGTCAGCGCCGTGAGGTACCCGTCATGAAAAGGCATGAGCGGCAATAGAACGGCACAGGTCACCAAGGATGCCACCGATGAGAGGGGCGGTTCAGCCGAGAGAGAAAGTCCCGCACCGACGACACCGACACCGAACGAGCCAATGCCCCACCAGGAGATAGGCCAGAGCGTGGTGTGGTGGCGGTAGAGGAGAAACATAATAATCAGCATGAGCGAGATCTGGCACAGCAGGCCGAACGCATTGCCGCCGGTGAGCAAGCCCATTCCCAAACCGAGGAAGACCAAGGTCATGGTCCAGGAGAGACGATGGTTCTCGTGAACCGGCTGGCCTAATGCGGACACCACGGCTGCGAGCGGCAGCAAATAGAGCGGTAAAAACCCATCAGGGGGAGTCGGAAGCCGGTTGGCGAGTCCGGCGATCAACACAAAGCTGATGACGGACGAAATGATTGCGAACATCTGCACACGGTAGGGATCGGACCAAACGGCCAGACAGACGAGAGCACCCGCAAACGGAATTCCGGCGAACAGCCATGGTATGAATACATCCATCATCGAGACCACCCGCGTTCCAGCTTGTCGATCCGATGAACCAATTGCGTCGTCATCGAGCCCATCAGTTGATAGAGTTCATCGGCATATATCCTATTCAAGAATATCGTATAGAGGCGGATCCTCAGGCCTTCGATCCAGGCCGGCAGCCAGACCGTCCGACCGTGGGCATGCATGTATAAGTAGGTCCAGCCGAAGATCGTCATGAATGCGGCCACTAAGACAATGAGGTCGAAGAGCCAGTCCGGGAGATCGGCGGCCTTGAAATACGACGCCACCTCTTCCGGATTGGGGTAGAGGAATGCGGTGAACGACTCGACGGCGAACAGATAGACGAATACGATGAAGAGAAGCGTCAGCAGCATGATGACCGACACCTTCCACGAAGCCACGGCACGAAGTCGTGTGAGCGTCAAAATCGCTTGCGAGGAGGTGATCCAAATGAAAAAGAGGATAATCACGGTTCCCTGGGATTCCAGCAGCGGAATGCGCAGGATTCCGTGCGTCGCCAATAAGATAAGCAGCGGAATAAATAGTGTCGTCACAAACCCGGTCGACCAGGTCAAGCGCGAGAATCCCACCTCGTCATGCTCATGGTCCATCGGAGGGAAATGCGGCTCCTGTCTCGCCTTATGGATGACATTTCCACAATTGAGGAAGACCGTGGCCTTGAAGAGACCGTGAGCAATCAGATGGAACACGGCCAGCGAGAAGGCTCCCAAGCCGCATTCCATGATCATGTAGCCCATCTGGCCGATCGTCGAAAAGCCGAGCGTCTTCTTGATGTCGTTTTGCGCCAGCATCATCGTCGCGCCGAGGACGGCCGTCAGTGTCCCGATGGCGAAGGCAATGTGCAGGGTGGTTGAACTCATTCCAAAGAGCGGAGCGAGGCGGTTGATGAGGAAACCTCCGGCGTTGATGATACCCGCGTGCAGCAATGCGTGGACCGGTGTAGGGGCGAACAGCGATCCCGGCAGCCACAAATGCAAGGGAAACTGAGCGGATTTGCCCATCGCTCCGATAAAAAAGAGGCAGGTCACAGCCGTTGTGGCGCTGATCTCGATCCCGGGCAGAATGGAGAGGGTTATGGGCGCGGCAGCCGCTCTTACGAACAGCTCCTGAAATTCGAGGGTGCCGTAGAGCTGATAGGCGAGGGCAATGCCGGCAAGAAACGCCGTATCGGCGACGCGCAACAGCGTAAACGTCTTGAACGCGCCCGCCAATGTCTCGGTATGGACATGGTTGTGCGCGAGCAGATAGAGCAAGTAGCTGAGGATTTGCCAAAAGAGAAACAGCATCATGAGGTTTCCGCTCGAGACCATGCAGATCAATACGAAGTCGGTCAGGCAAATCAACGCGAGATAGCGGCGTGCATGACGATCTTGGTACATGTAGTTCGTCGAATAACAGTAAATGATGGTGCTGACGCCCGTGATCAACGCCATCATGACGGCACTGAGCCGGTCGACATAGAAACCGATGGGAATAATGAAGGAAGCGGCGGAAGCAGGATCGTAGAACCGAACGGTGATGGGACCTTGCGATGTGACCAAGACCAGCGTGCCGATGGCACCGAGGAATGCCAGGCCGATGGGATAGGCGGCCGCCTTCGCGCGGGTGAAATGCGTCCTCTCACCGCCGATCATCACGATGCCGGCTGCACATAGCTGAAGAACTGGAACGATGAGTACCAGTGACAGGAGCACGTCATTCCCCCTAGCAGACTGTTGAAAAAACCAGCGTCGTTCTCGCGGCGCTTAGAGGCTCAACGTACGGCCCATAGTACGCTTCGCCTCCTCGCTTGCTGCGGTCTTGCTGGACGACCTTTTTGAACAGTCTGCAAGCTCTCTGAAAGTGTTCGTCCTCTCCCTGTCGGGAGATGGGTACACCTCCCGCAACGGTGGGAGGCTCACCATTAATACGGGCTCTCTCTATTCGTCAAGCAGAGACTGACCACCGAGTCTCTCCTCATCCGCCCTTACGGATGAGGAGCCTATGTCCAACAACGCCGTACCGTCAAGCCAGTGTCGATCAAAGCGAGCGTTCTTGAGCGCGCTTATCCAAGCGTTGAATGGCGGATGTCAGGGTGTGCCCCACCCGATGTAAGACCGTGTCGACATAGAGCCGATTGAGGAACAGCACATACAGGTGGATCCGAACGCTGTTGATCCACGATGGCGTCCACACCGTCCGGCCATGAGCCCGCATGTACAGGTAGACCCAACCCACAATCGTCGCCAGCGTCGATACCACGAGGAGAAAATCAAAGAGCCGGTCCGGAAGATCACCGGCCTTGAAGTATGCGGCAACTTCATCAGGGTTTGGGTACAGGAATGCCGTGAACGATTCGACGGCAAACAGATAGACAAACACGATGAACAAGAGCGTCAGCAACATCGCCGCCGATACTTTCCAGGAAGCGACGGCCCGCAATCGCGTCAACGTCAAGATCGCTTGCGAAGAGGTGATCCAGATGAAAAAGAGAAAGATGACGGTCCCCTGGGATTCCAACAGCGGAATCCGCAATACGCCATGAGTCGCCAGCAGGATGAGTAAGGGAATGAGCAGGGTCGTGAGCACTCCCGTCGTCCAAGTCAGGGGCGAGTAGTTTTCTTCCTCCGCCTCCTGCCCTGGATGGGGAAGTACGGGCTCCTGTCTCGCCTTGTGAATGACATTTCCGCTGTACAAGAAGACCGTCGCCTTGAACAGACCGTGGGCGATCAAGTGGAAGACCGCGAGCGAAAAGGCACCCAGACCGCATTCCATAACCATGTAGCCCATTTGGCTGATCGTCGAAAAGCCGAGCATGTTCTTGATGTCGTTTTGCACCAGCATCATGGTTGCGCCGAGGACGGCCGTCAGCGTTCCGATGACAAGGGCGATGTGCAGAGTGGTCGAGCTCATCCCGAAGAGGGGGGCCAGACGGTTGATCAGAAAGCCTGCGGCATTGATAATGCCCGCGTGCAGTAAGGCAGTCACGGATGTGGGGGCATAGAGATACCGGGGAAGCCAGCCGTATAGTGGAAACTGAGCGGACTTACTCATTCCGCCGACAAGGAGCAGCAAGGTGACAGCCGTCGCGCCGTTGAATTCGACACCGGAGAACAAAGACACGGTTGCCGTCGATTGCGCGGCGACGTCAAATAGGTCGGGAAATTCCAATGTGCCGTACAGCGAGTAAGCCAGCACGGTCCCACCCAAGAAGGCGACATCACCGACCCGCAAGAGCGTGAAGGTTCGAAACGCGCTTTTCAACGTTTCTTGGTGGCTATGATTGTGGACGAGGAGGTAGAGGAGGTAACTCAGCAATTGCCACAGCACGAACAGCATCAGCAAGTTCGCGCTGGACACCATGCAGAGAAGGATACACACGGTCAGCCCGATCAGGGCGAGATACCGGCGCTCATGCACATCCTGGTACATATACTCGACGGAGTAGGTGTAAATGATCGTGCCGATGCCGGAGATCAATACCATCATGACTGCGCTTAGCCGATCAACGTACAGACCGATCGGAACGGCCAACACAGTGGGCGCGACCGGATCATACAGCCGAAGCATAATCGGACCTTCCATCGCCACGACGTAGAGTGTGGCGATGGCGCTGCAGAAAGCTGCAGCGATCGGCCAGGCGGCGATCTTCGCGCGTGTGTGGAGCGTGTCTTCGCTACCGATGCCGACGACAAGCGCGGCGATCAAGGGAAGCAGCGGCACAAGCAATACAGCGGACATCATCACCTCTAACAGGATGCTGAAAAAGTCCGGCGTTCTCGCGGGACACTGCCGCCTCACATCTCGGCGGCGTTCACAGGCGTGCCGTGCCTTATTCGGCACGGCGTGAACCTCAGAGGCTCAACGTACCACCGGGCAAGAGCTGCACAAGCAGCTCGGGGCTGGGTGGGTGGAAAAGTATACGCCTCGCCTCAAAGATACGGGGCGCTCACCAACTCGCGCCCGTCCGCAAACGTGACGCTCAATTCTTCGCGTCGCGGACCTCGCTGCGGCCTTGCTGGACAGCCTTTTTGAGCATCCTGAAGTTATTCTAGTCAGCTGCCTAAAACACAAAAGCCAACCGATGTGCTCGACGCCCTGTCGACGCAGTTCGGTTGGCTTGTACTGCGACCGGCCTCTCGCATGAACTGCCGGTCACCCTACGACCCATCGCACGGAAACTCGTGATCCCACCGATCCGTGACCGTGTTACAGTACCAGGACCGGCAGCATCGCCGTTGGTTTAAGACGGTTCATACATAAGATGAACGAGCAGCGTCAAGGACGAATCGAAAGACCAGGTCTCTCAACCGGAGATCCTTGGCCCGAAAGACCCATCATCAGTAATTGATTAAGACCAAAGACCCAGGACGGTACTCGCCCTTCTTGTCATGCAATCCTTGAGGATGATATGTGAAGTTCGATTATGGAAAATTCAATACGCAACGCGATCATCAAGTTCGAACAGGAGTTTCTGGGGCGAGGCCCTGATGAAGTCCGTGCATTAGTGGCGCGGGATCTCGTGGTCGTCCGGCTGAAAGGGGTTCTGACTCCGGCGGAACGGCAATTGGCAAAAACGCCGGAAGGTATCGAGATGGTCAAGCGGCTCCGGCAAAATTTAATCGCGCAGGGCCGCGATAAGCTCTGCGAACAAGTCAGTGAGATCACCGGTACCAAAATCTTGGGACTCTTCACAGATATTGACGTGCAGCTCGGAGAGCGAGTCTTTGTCTTTACTATGGACCGAGACATCCAGACCGGCGGCCGATAATGAGGATGCTGCAAAAGCCCACCAGCGTCGTTCTCGCCTCGCTCAAGGCCTCAACGTACCAACTGCGTACGCCTCGGCCATTCGCTCGCTGCGGCCTTGCTGGATGAACTTTTTCAGCATCCTCTCAACCATACAGTTTTGCAACCACAAGATATACTCTCCATGACCTGGCGCACACTGGAAACACTCTCTTTCGACAATACCTATGCTCGTCTTCCTCAAGCCTTTTATGCGCGGTTGAACCCCATTCCGTTTAACGCCCCGCCTTATCTGATTCATGCCAATCGAGCCGCAGCGGAGTTGATCGATCTTGACCCGGAGCAAATTCCGCGACCGGAGTTCACGGCTCTTTTCGGCGGGAGCGCAGTGGCGCCGGGGATGGAACCGCTCGCGATGCTGTACTCCGGCCATCAATTCGGCGTCTACGTGCCGCAACTCGGCGATGGACGGGCCATTCTTCTCGGCGAAGTGAAGAACGACCAAGGTGAACGGTGGGACTTGCATCTCAAAGGCGCAGGGATGACCCCGTTTTCGCGCGACGGAGACGGTCGAGCGGTGTTGCGCTCGACGATTCGTGAGTATCTCTGCTGTGTTGCCATGCAAGGGCTCGGTATCCCGACCACCCAGGCGCTCTGCCTGGTCGGCAGCGACGACAAGGTGTATCGGGAACAGATCGAGACCGGCGCGATGCTGGTCCGTATGGCGCCTTCCCATGTCCGCTTCGGCACGTTCGAAATTTTCTATTATCGGAAACAGCATGAGCACCTCCGAACTCTGGCCGACTACGTCATCGATCAGCACTTCCCCCATCTTCGGGATGCCGGAGAAAAGTACGTCCGATTCTTTACGGAAGTCGCCGAGCGCACCGCGAAGTTGATCGCCCAATGGCAGGCCGTAGGCTGGGCGCACGGCGTGATGAACACCGACAACATGTCGATCTTGGGCCTGACGCTGGACTATGGTCCGTACGGCTTCATGGACGACTACGATGCAGGCTTCATCTGCAACCACTCGGATTACAATGGCCGCTATGCTTTCAATCAGCAGCCCTATATCGGGCTGTGGAATCTGAGCTGCTTGGCGCAAGCCTTGTTGCCGTTGGTGGAGAAGGATGCCTTGAAGGCGGGCCTCGAGACCTATCAGCCCTTATTTGAGCGGGAATATTTGACGCTCATGCGGACGAAATTCGGATTGGTCAGCGAGCGGGCAGAAGACGACGAACTCATTCGCGACTTCCTGGGTCTCCTCCACGACAGCCATGCGGATTATACGATCGTGTTTAGGGAATTGAGTACATTTTCCACGGCTGACGGCGCAACCAACGAACAATTGCGCGAACATTTCCTCAACCGTGACCGTTTCGACGAGTGGGCGGTACGCTATCGGGATCGACTGCGGCATGAATGCCACCATGACGATGAGCGGTGTGGCCGTATGAATCGTGTGAACCCCAGGTATGTGCTGAGGAACTATCTTGCACAAACGGCGATTGAGAAGGCTCAGAACAAGGACTTCTCCGAAATCGACCGGCTCTTCACTTTGCTGCAAAACCCTTTCACCGATCAACAGGGCATGGAAGCCTATGCGCTTCCGCCACCGAACTGGGGCAAGCATTTGGCTATAAGTTGTTCATCGTAAGGTTTATCAATAATTACGATGTCCTGATCCTGGAGTCCTCATGAGAGAAGCCTTACTAGGTGGATTGAAGGTCCGACTTGTCGGCGGTTCAGATGGACAGGGTGGTGGTGACGGCCCAATCGTCCTGCTTCTTCACGGCTTCGGCGCGCCGGGTCACGATCTGGTGCCGCTTGCGGACGTGATCGAGGTTCCTAGCGGGATCAGATGGCTCTTTCCCGAAGCCCCTCTCTCGCTCAATATGGGTTTCGGCGATTCGCGCGCCTGGTGGATCATCGACTTCGCGAGGATTCAGGAAGATCGTGCCGCCGGTCGTATTCGTGATCTGTCAGTTGAGATTCCGCAGGGCTTGGCCCTGGCGCGAGAACGTTTTCTGGTATTCCTCAAAGAATTACCCCGACAGTTCCAGATCGACTACAAGAAGATGGTCATCGGAGGATTTTCGCAAGGGGCGATGCTCACCTGTGATGCCGTCCTGCATACCGACTATCCGTTCGCAGGCTTGGTGCAACTGTCCGGTAACTTGCTGGCTCAGGCAATCTGGAGCCCGCTCATTCCTAAACGGAAGGGATTGCCGGTCTTTCAAAGTCACGGCACGATGGACGACATCCTGCCGCATATCGGCGCGGAGCATCTGCGCGACGCACTGACTCAATCGGGCCTCGTCGTCGAGTGGCAAAGCTTCCGAGGCGGACATGAAATTCCGAAACCCGTGCTGCAGCGACTCAGTGTGTTCATCACAAAGGCACTCAAAGCATGAGCATGCAGCCATTCGAGCTCACAGGCGCGGACGGCAAGCGCATCAAGGGTGATCGCCTCGATGGGACCGATCGGCGGATTCTGTTCGTCACCGGCTTTCTGTCCAAGCGCTGGGGCAACAAGAGCGAGACGTTGGCGCAATGGTGCCGAGAGCGAGGCTGGGGGTTCTGTTGTTACGATGTGCGCGGGTTCGGCGATTCGGAAGGACAGTTTACGGACTACACGTTCTCCGATTGGATTGCCGATGCACGTGTCGTCCTGGGCATGCTTCAATCCGAGCCAAAGATGACCATCGTGGGTAATTCGTTAGGCAGTTGGATCGCTTGGTTGGTCGCGCAAGAGTTTCCCATCGTGGAAGAACTCATCTTGATCGCGCCGGCGTTCAATATGATGGGCGAGCGAGCCAGGACCATTTCCAAGGAACGGCTCCATGACTGGCATACCGCCGGATGGATGCCCTGGGACGACGACCCGTTACACAAAGACTGGCCGTTGTCGTGGAAATGGGTGGAGGAGAGCGAAGCGTATTGGGCCAAGACTTTTGACATCGTCCGTCACGTCAAGACGACGATCCTTCACGGCCTTCAAGATA
This sequence comes from Nitrospira sp., assembly GCA_030123625.1. Taxonomy (NCBI): domain Bacteria; kingdom Pseudomonadati; phylum Nitrospirota; class Nitrospiria; order Nitrospirales; family Nitrospiraceae; genus Nitrospira; species Nitrospira sp. The sequence continues at coordinate 1,891,897 of CP126121.1, read as the reverse complement.
CGGTGATTTTGCCGGAAGGGAGTAAGTCTTTTGCCAATGAACTGCTTCGCCGCGATCCGAGCTTTCCGCTTGATCTTCAACTGATTCCCGGCGACCATCGGTTCAGTAGTCCGCAGCCCCTTGAGCTGTTTCGCCGACTGGTGATGAGGGAAGCCTGATGCTGGTGTTGATTCACAAAGAATGCGGCGGTCCGGCGTTGGAAGAATCGCCGGTCGGTGAAGTTTGCGCGATTCCCGTCGATCGCTTTCCCTTTCCCTGTTTCACCTGCCTTGAAGAAATTGTCGACGCGTCCGAAGTGCGGCTGTCGGAAGAGCTGGGGATCTGACGGAAGCTATTTTTCTCGACGAAATCAAGAAGTTGCGCCATCGTAATCTTCAAAGACGGCAAGTCGCGCTCTACCACATCCCAGGCAACTGAAGATTGATGCCGAAATCATCATGGATGGGTTTGTCCCGCATCCCGGCAAGGGGCTTCCACGAAATATCGGGATGAGCGTCTTTGAGTATTCGACGGTGAGGTGCGGGATCCCATACCGACTGATCATCTTGCAATACGACTGCGCAATTTGCGATGGCGAGGCGTCTCACAAGGCAGCACATTCCATTGCATCTGACCTGTATCAGTGGATCGCAGATTCATCGAGCAAAATCCTGCTACGCCTGATTCAATCTCAGAAAGAAGAAGTGATACGATGGCATAGATAATGGAAGACTGCTCCACTATGGCAGCTGACGCACGTGAAAAGGGAATAGAGGCGGGCTACGATTGCTGGGCCGCCACGTATGACGATGGCGATCCGTCCACCTGGCTGGATGAGCCCTTCCTCCTCAATCAGCTCAAGCCGTTTCCTGGCTGCCGAATCCTAGATGTAGGCTGCGGAACTGGGCGTTACCTTCGCCGCCTTGATTCGGGCTTGTATCGCCTCACGGCAGTCGATCTCTCTCGCGGCATGTTAAGCCGAGCCCGTCGGCACACTGAAAGGCGAGAGGAAATCTTGTGGGTACAGGCATCGGTAACCTGCTTGCCCTTTCAGTCCGGCCTCTTTGATCGAGTCATGTCCGGGCTCGTGCTCGATCACATCAAAAGGCCGGCACATCTATTCGAGCAGATCGCCGCTGTGCTGAAGCCGAAAGGGCGGGCGGTTGTGGCGGCAGTACACCCGGACATGCAACGTCTCACCGGAGCCGACATTGAATTAGTCTGCACTGAGGCACCTATACGGATCGCAGGGCACCTTCACGAAGTGAGGGATGTCATCGTCGCGGCGCAAGACGCGAAGCTGACGGTTGAGTGCATTGAAGAGCCGGTCGTGACCGAGGCGATGGTGGCCCAACGTTCAGACTGGCGGCAGAAACTTGGCTGTCCCGCTTTACTGCTCCTGGCACTCGGTAAATAAGCTAAGCAGGGAGGCGGTTCACGGCATTTTCTTATCGATGTCTGTTGTGCTCTACCGCCGCCTTTGTTAAGGTGACCGGTCTTTAGTTCTTTCAGCGAGAGGAATGTATGGCGACGAACGACAAACAGGTCATTTTTTCACTCGTCAATGTCGGCAAAGTCTATCCACCGAAGCGCCAGGTGCTGCGAGAGATCTATCTCGGTTTCTACTACGGTGCGAAGATCGGGGTGCTGGGTTTGAATGGCTCAGGCAAAAGTTCGCTGCTCAAAATCATTGCGGGAGTCGACCCAAACTACACGGGCGAAATCACCAGATCGAAAGGCTACAGCATCGGCCTGCTTGAACAGGAACCTCAGCTCGATCCGAACAAGACGGTCAAAGAAGTCGTGGAAGAGGGGAAGAAGGAGCTGGTCGCCTTGCTCAAGGAATACGAGGACGTGAGCAATCAGATCGGATCGGCCGATCCGGACACGATGGAAAAGTTGCTCGACAAGCAGGCGCAGCTGCAAGAGAAGATCGAAGCGGCCAATGGCTGGGAATTGGAGAACCAACTCGACATCGCCATGGACGCGCTGCGATGTCCGCCTGCCGATCAGAAGGTGGGGACTCTGTCGGGCGGTGAAAAACGCCGAGTGGCGCTCTGTCGCCTGATGATCCAAGAGCCGGATATTCTCTTGCTCGATGAGCCGACGAATCATTTGGATGCGGAATCTGTGCAATGGCTTGAACAGCATCTCCAACAATACAAAGGCACGGTCATTGCGGTGACCCACGATCGATACTTCCTCGACAATGTCGCAGGATGGATTTTGGAGTTGGACCGAGGCCACGGGATTCCGTTCCAAGGCAATTACAGTTCTTGGTTGGAGCAGAAGAAGGACCGATTGGAAAAAGAGGAAAAGGCGGAGTCGAAGCGAAAGAAAACGCTGGAGCACGAGCTAGAATGGATCCGGATGTCGCCGAAGGCCAGGCAGTCCAAGGGCAAGGCACGTTTGAATCGCTACGAAGAACTGGTCAACCAAAAACAGGAGCAGGTGGCGGAGGATCTGGAGATTTACATTCCACCGGGGCCGCGGTTAGGCGATGTGGTGGTCGAAGCCAACGGCATCAGCAAGGCCTACGGCGACAAGGTGCTGTATGAGAGCGTGAACTTCAGTCTGCCGAAGGGTGGTATTGTCGGCGTGATCGGCCCGAACGGCGCCGGCAAGACGACGATGTTCAGGATGATCATCGGCAAGGAGAAGCCGGATGCCGGGTCGATCAAAGTCGGCGAGACCGTCAAGCTTGGCTATGTCGATCAGGATCGGAGTTTGGACGGCACCAAGAGCGTGTACGAGGTGATCTCTGACGGCCAGGACACCATCAAGCTGGGCAAAACCGAAGTGAATGCCCGCGGCTACTGCGCCCGCTTCAACTTTGCGGGGACGGATCAACAGAAAAAGGTCAAAGATCTCTCGGGCGGCGAACGCAATCGCGTGCATCTCGCACGCATGCTGAAGGAAGGCGCCAATCTCATTATTCTGGATGAGCCGACGAACGATCTCGACGTGAATACGTTGCGGGCGCTTGAAGAAGGGCTGGAAAATTTCGCCGGCTGTGCCGTGATCAGCAGCCACGACCGGTGGTTTCTCGACAGAATCGCCACTCACATTCTTGCCTTTGAGGGTGACAGCAAGGTGGTCTGGTTCGAGGGAAACTACAGTGAGTACGAAGCGGATCGTAAGAAACGTTTGGGCAAAGAGGCCGATCAACCGCACCGAATCCGCTACCGCAAGCTCACCCGTAGCTAAGGTCTTATCTGGGTGCCGCCCCTGCACGGCACCTTTTCCTCCGGCAGGTAGAACCGGCTGTCCGGTAATCTTCGGTTATGGGGCATCTTCCGGAACGATGCTCCTTATTCCGAATGTCCCCGGTTTTTCGGCAAAGGAGCGGGCGAAATGGTCGAGGTATGAGAAAACTCCGCCACTTCCTCGAAGTCCTCAAGATCCCCAGTAAACAGCCGACATAAGTCGAGAGCGGAGAAAAGGCCATCGAGCCGTTACTGTAGGCGATGGTATCCGGGCCGGTATTCGTCGGTCCAGTCCTGAGCCAAGTTCCTCCGCAGCACCGCGCTACATGCCCGTCTGGCGACGGAAGCCGGCCCGAGCAGGAGACAACTTTCACGATACGTACGGTTCTTGCCTGGGCCTCGTCATTGGTTACAAAGACCTTTAGTTACCTGTACGGTACTCTCATGGCCGATGAGCATTTCGACCAAACCGACTCGCCGACAATACCAATCGGCACAGACCCTTGGGCATTCGTCTTTGACGACAACGGCGTCGGTCTGTGGGAATGGGATATCACGACAAACAGACTGGTACTCTCAAAGGGATGGAAAGACCTCTTCGGTTATGCGAAGGACGAAGTCGGCGACAATTTCAACGAATGGTCCTCTCTCATCCACCCGGATGATCATTCAACGGCCCTGGCTCATATTCAGCGATCCGTTCAGGGCGAGATTCCGGTATTTACGAGTGAACACCGCATACGATGCAAGGACGGATCGTACAAATGGGTACACGAACGAGGGAAGATCGTTTCGCGGAGGAAGGACGGCCACCCTCTCCGCGTCCTTGGTATTCAGACGGATATCACCGAGCGTAAGCATCTGGAACGGCGGTTGACCATCCAGCACGAGGTAGCCAACGTGCTGGCCAAGGCATCCGGATTGGATGCCGCGATTTCAGCGATCCTACAACCGGTCTGTGAAACACTCGGATGGGATGAGGGGCTGCTGTGGGTAGTCGATGAGTCGGCCCAAAGACTGCGCTGCCATTCGATGTGGACGAAATCGGGCACAGCATCGGAGCACTACGGCGCCTCGAGCCGAGAGCTGACGTTTCTGTGCGGGGTGGGGCTACCGGGTCGGGTGTGGGCGGACGTAAAGCCGGCATGGATTTCAGACGTCACCCGTGACGGGAATTTTCCACGTGCGGCATTGGCCGAACAGGTGGGTTTTCATACGGCTGCAGCCTTTCCCGTCAGACTGGCCGATCGCGTCTATGCGGTACTGGAATTTTTCCACCATGAGATCCGGCCGGCGGATTCCTCGCTCCTGACCACCTTCCAAACCGTGGCCGACCAGCTCAGCCAGTTCTGTGCCCGCGAACGGGCGGAGGAGCGGTTGCGTCAAACTCAATTCGCCATGGAACAGGCGGTGGATGCCATTTACTGGATCGATTCTCAAGCCAAGATCCTTTATGCGAATGAAGCCGCAAGCCTCATGACGGGCTACTCAAGAGAAGAACTCCTCGGCATGACGGTTCACGACCTCAGTCCGGACTTTCCCGCTTCCATGTGGCCGGGCTTTTGGGAAGAGACGCGGCGAAACAAGACGATGTCGCTCGAAACCAACCATCGCGCCAGGGATGGGCGGCTCATCCCGATCGACATTCGAGTCAGTTTCCTCGCTTATGAAGGACAGGAATTCCACTGTGCCTTCGTCCGCGACATCACGGAACGCAAGCGGATCGAAGATTCCTTACGTGACAGCGAGGAGCGGTTTCGTACGTTCCTCGATCATGCGCCGAACGCCATGTTTATGAAAACGAATGACGGGCACTATTTCTTCACGAATCAGTGCTTCGAGCAGCTCTGCCACAGCGATCGAGAGCATATTATAGGCAAAACGGACGCGGAATTGTTCCCAAGGGAAACGGCCGATCAGTTCCGAGCCAACGACCGACAGGTCATCGAAACGGGAAAAGCCATTGAATTCGAGGAGACCAACGACCTGCATACGAATATTGTGGTGAAATTCCCCGTAAGAGATCGCTTGGGACAGATCTATGCGACAGGCGGCATTGTGACGGACATCACTGCTCGCAAGCGGATGGAGTCCAAGCTGCAACAATTCGCGGCCGAAATGGAGCGCCGGAACCTTGAGCTGGCGGAGGCGCACATGCAAGCGCTGGCGGCCACGAAGGCCAAGAGCGAGTTCCTCGCGTCGATGAGCCATGAGATTCGGACGCCGATGAACGGCGTGATTGGCATGACCGGCCTGCTGCTTGATACGCCCCTGACCCCGGAACAACGCGAGTATGCGGAAACCGTCCGGCGTTCCGGCGAGCATCTGTTGGACATCGTTAATGAGATCCTGGACTTCTCTAAAATCGAGGCCGGCAAGCTGGATCTGGAAGAACTCAATTTCGACTTGCACGCGGCAATGGACGAGACCATCGGTCTGCTCGGTGAGCGGGCCTATGCCAAGGGCCTTGAACTGGCTTGTCTTGTGCAGGCCGGTGTGCCGACGGCGCTGCGAGGCGATCCAGGACGTCTGCGACAGGTCCTGGTGAATTTGATCGGCAATGCCATCAAATTCACGGAACAGGGAGAGGTCATGGTCACTGTGAGCATGGAGGACGAGCCCGATGGGACGACGGCTGCAAGCTCGAATTCATCGTGTCGGACGCTACGATTCGAGGTGTCGGACACTGGAATCGGCATCACGCAGGAACACCAAGCGAAACTGTTTCAGCCATTCACTCAAGCCGACGGCTCCACCACGAGGAAGTATGGAGGCACCGGCCTGGGGCTTGCCATCTGCAAGCAGCTCGTGGAGATGATGGAAGGACGGATCGGCGTGGACAGCAAGGTCGGAGAAGGCAGCGTCTTTTGGCTCACGGTACGATTTCCGCTCCAACCGGAAGGGGTTCAACCGCTCGCGACGATTCCGGCTGCGCTACGGGGTCGTAGAATGTTGATCGTGGACGATCATGCTACGAACCGGCGGGTGCTTGAGCAGAGTCTCCGAGGACAAGGGGTGATGTATGAAAGCGCGGAGAACGGGTACCAAGCGCTGGAGTGCCTGCGCAATGCGGCCGGCCGGCAGACTCTTTTCGATGTGGCCATTTTGGATATGCGGATGCCGGGAATGGATGGCTTGGAATTAGCCAGGCAGATCAAGGCCGACAAGGCGATCAGTGCCACACGTCTGGTTCTTCTGACATCGGTCGGCCGACGTGGCGATGCCAAAACGGCTCAAAGCGCCGGGATCGCCGCCTATCTGACGAAACCGATCCGACAGTCGCTCTTATACGAGTGTCTCAGCCTTGTTCTGGGAAGCGTCCCCAATGCAGCTGCTTCAACCCCTCAGTCTGCTGCTCCGATCATTACCCGACATAGCCTGTCGGAGGCACAGATCCGATCCAGTCCGCTTATCCTCGTGGTTGAGGACAATCCGGTTAATCAGAAGGTTGCGGCGAATATGATTGAGAAACTCGGGTATCGGGTCAATGTTGCGGCAAACGGACGAGAAGCCGTTGAATCACTTGCGCGGATTCCCTACGCGCTGGTGTTCATGGATTGCCAGATGCCGGAAATGGATGGTTTTGAAGCGACAAGGGTGATCAGAAATCAGGAGGAACGCCTACGGCAGGCCGGCGGCAGCCCTGCCCATCTACCTATCATCGCCATGACTGCCAATGCCATGCAGGAGGATCATGACCGCTGCCGGACAGTCGGGATGGATGACTTCCTCAGCAAGCCGGTCACAAGCAAAGATTTGGCAGCGATCTTGAATCGCTGGCTGCCGCACGACCAGGCTCCCGTGAAGGCAGAAGCAGCCTAGTCATTGAAGAGTCCGCGAAGAGAGCGATCGTCTTCTCAGCCTCGACCGCACTTCTCCGCTGCGCGGGAAATGACGACGGTCGGCCCTCGCGATCTCTACCCGATCAATGTATCTGCTCCATCGCATCTTCCCACCGACAGTCTGAAGTCGTACAATCTGACTTCGTTCTCTCCAATGGTGTGCTCGATGCGGAAGCACTATGAAGCCACGTATCATCGTCACCGGGGCGGCGGGATTGATTGGACGGTACTGTGTGAAGTCCGCCTCACGTTGGGCGCCTGACTGGGACGTCCGAGGCCTCGGCCGCACCGATCTTGATCTCACGAATCGTGCCGCTGTCGAGCGAACTTGGCGGCTTCTGAAACCCAATGCAGTCGTCCACTGCGCGGCTTTGAGCCGAACGAAAGATTGCGAGCAATATCCCACTCTCGCTCGCCGTATCAATGTGGACGCCACGGCTTATCTGGCGCGACTCTCGAAGGATATTCCCTTTCTCTTCTTATCGAGCGGCGAAGTCTTCGATGGCCGGGCCGGTTGGTACCATGAGACGGATGAACCCAAGCCTATCAACTTCTACGGCAAGACCAAGCTTGAAGCGGAACAGTTGGTGTTGCAGAATCCCCGCCACACCGTAGTTCGAATCGTTCTGACCGCCGGTACGTCACAGAACGGCGATCGAAGTTTTGTCGAAGATATGTGTCGGGCGGCGAAGAGCGACAAGAGCGTGACTCTCTATGCCGATGAGTATCGTTGCCCGTTGCCGGCCGGAGCCATTGCGCGTGCGATCTGGGAGTTGGTCGGCAAGGGCGAGCCCGGCCTTTTCCATCTTGGGGGACATGAACGACTCTCACGCTGGGAAATAGGCCAGGCGCTGCTGCCCTGGTATCCGGAACTGCAAGACCGTCTCGTGAAAGGATGTGCCAGTGATCATTCCGGCGCGCCGAGGCCTGCCGATCTCTCACTGAACTGCGAGAAAATCCAGGCGCGCTTGTCGTTTCCCCTACCGGGTTTTCGGAGTTGGTTGAAGGATCGGGTGCATCGAGGTGTCGATTTGTGGGACTATGAGTGAGGCATAAAGCATAATGGAACCGGAGAACGGGATTTTTTCATCGGACCCCCTGCCCCTCGTCCTGGCGGCCTATCTGTTCATGACGGTAGTCATGGGGGCATTGTGGGCCGTACAGCGGAAGACCAGGAACGCTGCGATCGGAGACGTCGGATGGTGTTTCGGATTGATTCTTGTCGTGCTGTGGTACGCCACCCAAGCAAGCGGCAGTTTCGAGCGAGTCGCTCTGACCGTAATGCTGGTGACACTCTACGCGGGACGGCTGGGTCTTCACATTCTTTTCAATCGCGTCATCGGCAAAGAGGAGGATGCCCGGTATCGCCGGTTGCGGGAAGAATGGGGCGAGTCGGAGTCGGCTAAAATGCTCGCCTACTTCCTCCTGCAAGCGCTGGCTGTGGCGGCCTTTTCGCTTCCGTTCCTGGTCCTGATGTGGAATCCCCGTCCTCCTTCCGCGTTGGTTGAGCTCATCGGTTTGATGATCTGGGGTGTGGCCGTCGCCGGCGAAGCCAGAGCCGATAGACAACTTGCCCACTTCCGCGCCGATCTAAGAAATGAGGGGCGCGTCTGCCGCGAGGGCCTCTGGAAATACTCGCGCCATCCCAACTATTTTTTTGAATGGCTGCACTGGTGTTCTTACGTTGTGATGACGTTGGGAGCGCCGGGTTGGGTGTTTACTTGGATCGGGCCGATCGGAATGGGATTGGCGTTGCTCAAGCTGACGGGCATTCCGCGGACGGAAGCGCAAGCCCTTTCAAGTCGGGGAGAAGAGTATAAAGCCTATCAAGCGACGACCAATGCGTTTTTCCCGTGGTTTCCTCAACGAAGGCCGGACGCGCCCGCCAATTCCTGATGCAGATCCGCCATTGCGACAGCGGTTATTGCCTGCTGTCCAGATCGGCAAGTCGCGCCCGAGCGATCTCCGCCACTTTGGTGGATGGGTAGAGATTCACCAGCTCTTGGTAGAGCTGTCTGGCATGAGGGACATTGCCTTGGTTTTCTTCGAAGGCGGCCGTTTCAAACAGCTCCTTCGCCTTCTGGTCGGAGCAACCGAGCAGCATCAAACAGAGGGCACAGAGGACAAGTCGTGCGGTTATCATGGTGATCCTTTCCAGGCATCTCTCCGCCGTGACACCTTCGTGTGTGCGTGGCTAGATCATGATCCAAGAGAATCGATTCCATAACGTGGGGCGGAGATCCCTTCGCTTCGGCATTGTGGGCAGCGGCTTGGTCGTGTCAATCTTGTGCGGTCACGGAACATAAATTCACAATCCAAGCACATGGATGGTTCAAGGATAAACCGTCGTGAATGGTCCTGAGCCACCGTTTTTACCACATGAACCAAGTGCTCCTCCACCTGTCTTTCCGGAATACCGAGCATCCGAGCCAGTTGATCGGTCGTCATCCTGGTATCGGTCAAAAGATCGATAATGCGCTGACGCGGGGTCCGTTCGGGAGGCGACATGCCCGCATGGTAAAGACCGGGTCGAAGAAAAGCCAGATGATCTGAACAGGTTTTCTACGAATCATCTTAAGTCTTGCATACTTAAAAGTTGCACCGACGGCTCCATTCTGTCAAAATCCGTTCCTGCATTTAATTGCCACATCACGATTAACCCACTGGGCCGGCCTGTCCTCGTATCCTGAAACAGTAGGGTCTTAGTCCAGTGTGCCATAGACGAGGAGGTTGGGTGATGAAGTTCCTCGCGGTTCATCCCGGTCCGCTCATGTACACCAAGATTTATCTGCGTCTGGAACCGCTCGGTCTCGAGATGGTGGCGCAGGCGTGCCGCCAAGCGGGACACGATGTCCGTTTGATCGACTTGCAGGCGGATACATGGAAAGACTACGAGGCACTGATCAGGACCTGGAAGCCCGACGCCGTGGCGTTCGGCTGTAATTACCTGGCGAATGTTCCGGAAATCGTGGATTTGGCGAAGTTGACCAAGCAAGAACTGCCCAACTCGTTTGTCTTTGTCGGGGGCCATAGCGCCTCATTCGTGGCGAAGGAGTTTTTGGAACACGGCAACGGGGCCATCGATTGCGTGCTGAAAGGCGAAGGGGAGGTCGCGGCTCCCAAGCTGCTCATGGCGATCGAACAGGATCGTAAGGCGATCACAAAAGTCCCCGGAGTGGTCACGCCTGGCGGGGAAGGGCCGCCGGCACAATTCATCGAAAACCTGGACGATGTCCGTCCCGCTCGTGATCTGCTCAGAAATCGGCACAAGTACTTCATCGGGGTGCTGGACCCCTGTGCCTCGGTCGAATTTGCGCGGGGCTGTCCCTGGGACTGTTCGTTCTGCAGCGCCTGGACGTTTTATGGTCGCAGCTATCGAACGGTCAGCACCGAGAAGGCTGTCGAGGAGCTCGAACGGGTGCAGGAACCCGGCATCTTCCTGGTGGACGACGTCGCCTTCATCCAAGCCAAACAGGGCATGGAGATCGGCGAAGCCGTGGCTCGGCGAGGGATCAAGAAACAGTATTACATGGAGACACGCGGGGACGTCTTGCTGCGCAACAAGGAGGTCTTCCAATTTTGGAAGACGCTGGGGCTGCAGTACATGTTCTTGGGCGTGGAGGCTATCGACGCCGAAGGTCTCAAGATGCACCGCAAGCGTATCTCGTTGGGCCGAAACTTCGAGGCGCTCGAGTTCGCCCGTTCCCTCGGTATTACAGTCGCCATCAATTTAATCGCGGATCCGGACTGGGATCGGGAACGGTTCGAGGTCGTGCGTCAATGGTGCTTGGAAATCCCGGAGATCGTGAATATCAGCGTCAACACGCCGTACCCCGGCACCGAGAGCTGGGTCACGGAATCCCGTAAGTTCCACACGCGGGATTACCGTCTGTTTGATATTCAACATGCCGTGATGCCGACAAAACTGCCGCTTCCGCAGTTTTACGAGGAGTTGGTCAAGACACAACAGGTGCTCAACAAGAAACACCTTGGCTGGACTGCGCTCAAAGGCACGGCCAAGATCGCGGCCGGACATTTGATGCGGGGACAGACCAACTTCATCAAGATGCTGTGGAAGTTCAACAGCGTCTACAACCCAAAACTCCAAATCGCCGACCATCAGCGGCCGGTGTCGTACGAGATGGCGCTCCCGCCGGAAAAGAAAGACAAGATCGACGCGAAACAGCTCTACATCCTGCCCGCAAAGGGCCGCCAGGGCCGGGCGATCGACGATGCGACGGAAACATTCGTCGACGAGTCCCGAATGGGCACCGCGGTCTGATATCCGGCAATCCATACCCGGATGATGCTGTCGGGATCTTTTTCAGGGTCCTGCGGCAAGCCAGGTCGTAGCCAGCGGTCAGATCACAAATGAACGGATACGCGCATGTTGCGCGTGCTGTTTTCCGGGTTCCAGCGTAGAGCTAGAAGCGTCCGGCTATCTTCTCAGCGACCGGATGCAGTTTGTCGATCGGAACCATGTCTTTCTGGCTTTTAGCCGTTACCTCGATCCCGGCCACCGCCGTGTCTTTGCTTACCGTGCAAGTGGTGTTGTAACCCATCTGATCTTTGCCCGGAGGCGGCTGGATTGTAGAACACACGATCGGACCGAACGTCTTCGCCTCGGCTTGTCCCCCCATCTTTCTGACGATGTCCAGACCGGCCTTCTCTTTTGCGCCGGAGCGATCCCTTGTCGGATCCAGCCCCGTCGCGATGCGCAGCATCACTTTCGCGTTTGATGTTGCTCCCATGCAGAGATCATTACCCATCGAATTCATCACAATAGGACTGCTTAGCGCCGTCTGGATTTCCGCTGGAGTGGCCAAACTACAAGCGTTGTTGCCGTCCGCCGCCGCAGCGTAAGTGGGCATCATCATCGCCACCACGACGACCAGACCGACCACGATCCGCCGCACCACGATCACCCTCATAGTCATTCCTCCTTACTACAGCGATGAACCGACGGTCTTTTCGAGAAGCCGTCTATAAACCGACAAGTCGGCAGGGGAAAAACAACAGAAGATCACTTCGCGTATCGAGGGGAGTTCCTCGACAGCGGTGCGAACAGAATCGATCGCCACCTTGGCGGCAAGTTCGATCGGATAACCGTAGATACCGGTGCTGATGCTTGGAAAGGCGATGGTGGTCATTCCGTTCGCAGCCGCGATCTGAAGCGAGCGGCGATAGCAGGAGGCCAACAACGCCGGTTCGCGGCCTTTCCCGCCTCGCCAGACGGGTCCGACTGTATGGATGACATACCGGGCAGGCAACCGATAGCCCTTCGTCAGCTTCGCATCGCCGGTTCGGCAACCGCCAAGCAGCCGACATTCCTGCAACAATTCCGGCCCGGCCGCCCGATGGATCGCTCCGCAGACCCCGTCGCCGGGAAGCAGGGATTCATTTGCCGCGTTGACGATCGCGTCAACGTTCAGGGTGGTGAGGTCGGCGATGATGGCGTTCGTTCGGTTCATTATTCCGATGTCCCGGTTGACTTCAACGTCAATTCCGTCACCTCTCGGCAGGATTGCATGGGATTGAACGAGCAATTCACGGTGATCGTCTTTTTGGCGATCACATCGGAGTCGCGCACCAGAGTCCAGTCCGCAATTTCGTACTCCCCCGTATTGTAGTCGTGTGTTTGCATTCGAGAAAAATAGAAGTTGGTATTCCAGAATGCCATCGGAGATTTGTCCCGCATATATCCACAATTAAGTTCCGAGATATCCTGGGTCTCCCCGGGTTTGATATACAATGTCACAGCGAACGGCTCATTTTCTTTGCTGATCGACCCCCCGGTTACATGAAAGGTTGTCATCCCCTTTCCATACACCCGAGTCGAGCATTTTGCCGGCGGATTCATCGGCACGGTCTCAAAGTCCATCATTCCCCCTCCGACCCATCCGCGGCCTTCCATAAATTGTAGCCCCACGGTGGCATGTACCGTCGACTTCGAAACCGCAAGACTATAATTCTGCCCGCTCGGCATGGCGGCCGTAATGGTGGAGTCGAATTCCAAGACATATGACCCATCCGCCAGTTCCCATTCGCTATCCTTGACTTCCGCTTTCCCTGCGCGGGAAACCGCTTCGACCCTGAATCCACTATGCCGCACCCGTGTCCTCGCTGCTCGATAGGTAAACGTCACAGGCGTGTCACGTTGCGATTCCTTCTCTCTCGGCGAGACCGTGCCGTTGCCTTCCCTCGGCCGTTCTTTCGCATCTCTGAACTTCGCGGGAACCACCGCCTGTTCCTTCTTGGTTCGCAGTTCCGTCTTCACCAGGTACGATTTGTCTGCGGCGAAACTCTGTGTCTTCGTCGCGGGGTTAAACACAATCTCCACACATCTGTTCGGGTTGTTCCAGTACGCTTGAGCCCTGTGATACGGTTCATGGGAAAAGTAGGCCATCAACGCCGTCAGCGTTCCGATGAGTTGCACATCTCGCGCCTGAGCCTCTCCTTCCGAAAAGCCCGACACCGTAATGACTCTCAATTCCTGGGGGACTCCCTCCATTTGCAGATCGAGCCTGAAGCTGCCGCTGCTTCTGATGGACTGAGAATAGGGCGCCAACTCTCTGCCGATATGTTGCAGCGTCACCGTGACATCAAAGTCCACACGGTCGACCTTCGCATCATCGCTCACCTTCCCTTTGAGATTCGCGACGACGTGGCGACGATAGAGCACCGCCGGCTGTTCGGGGGTGGCTCGAGCCATCACAAAGGACCACTCAAACGTCCCCTCCGCCACTCCCTCCAGATCAGGTCCTTCCAGATGCGGGCACCGCTTCGCCTTGGGGGCAATCACCATGTCGTAGCTTTCGTAGACGCCTGCCGTTGGCCGTTCCACCTTGCCGATCCGTGTCACGGTATGCGCGGTCTGGTAGCCCTCCCAATCGGGAGGGGCCTCTTCGCGCTGTATTCCAGGGTCTCTCACATCATAGTCCTCCTGCGAGGTATCAGGGATGGTGGTCTGTGCGAAGAGGAGGGGCTGACTCGAAGACAGGCCGGTCAATACGAGGCGAGGCGCCTGCGAGAGATTGCTCTTCTTCCGTGGGCGTTCCGATATCGGACAATCCGCCGCGCGGGGACCGAACGACTGTTGCAGGCCTTCCATCAGTTGCTCATCCATCCTGAGCGCAATATCGTCGGCGTCCGGTCCGAGAGCTTTCTTCAACGCCATGCCCTCGTTCCCCTCAAAGAGTCGCCCACTGCCGAGTCCCTGTGCTAATCTCGACAAAGCCTCGCAGGGGCTGGTGATTCCCTTGAATAGTTGTAGCGAGCCCTGATTGAGCGACACCGACTTCTCCTCCGTTTTTTCTTTCTGGCTCCTTTCAAGAGAGTCGAGTTTGGCTCGGAGCAATTCCAGTTCCGCCGGTGTAGCCGGTCGGGACGGAGGCCGTGAGGGCGCGGCAGGCGTCGGCATGTGATTGACCTTCGGCGGATCGTACTCCGGCGGATTGGAAGAGGGAAGGTGCTTGTCGCCGCCGTTGCAGCTCACGGTCAACAGCGTGACGCTGAGAAGGAAAATCAGGCGAGCGGACATCCGAGGTCTTCCTCGCAGAAACGACCAATGCTTGACCGGCCGCCATGCTAGCCCACGCGCGGCGATTGTTCAAGCGTTTCTGCTAGATAAAAAGGCTTAATGTGCGATCAATTTAGCCGTTGCCATTCGGCGGACTCTTGGCTACAATCCGGTCGCTCTCGTAATGAGGTGTCGATGCGATACCTGGCGGTTTCTTTACTGGTGCTCCTACCGCTCTCCGCCTACGCCGGCAATATCAAAGATACCGATCTCATCTCCAGCAACACATTCTTCCTGCCGCCCAGCACGCACAAGACAGTATTCATTCAGGTCCGCAACTCATCCGATAATCAGGGTGTCTCGTTTCATGATCTCGGCTCACGCTTGGTCGCGAAGGGGTATCAAGTCATGAACGATCCGGATAGCGCGCATTACATCGTGCTGGCCAACATCGTCTACTGCAACATCACGAAGCCCGAGATGCCGGTCGAGGCGATGGTGGCGAGCGGCTATGGATCAGCATTCAACACGACATTAGGTGCCATGCAAGGCCTTGCCGGCATGGCGAGCATGGCGGGACCCTATGGCGCGATGGGCGGTGCGGCGGCCTCGATGGGATTGAGCGCGATCCAAGGAATCAGCGATCTGTTCAGCTCCTCCCAATCGGCGCCAAAAATGCCGGACGATGTGAACTATGCCTGTGTGGCCGATGTCCAGATCACGGAGCAAGGGGTCGTGCCGCTCCCCGGCGGAATGAAAACAGGAACAGGGGAAGAGCCCGGCGTATACCAGACCAGGCTGGCTGCCGATGTGCACCAAAAAAAGTTGGATGAAGCCGAAGCGACGCCGTTGCTTCAACAGAAATTGAGCGCTGCCGTGGCGGGAAACTTTTAGTGCATATCATGACCGAACGCGTTCAATCGTATTCGCTCCTCCTTACCGTTGTACTATTGCTCATACTGGTTACCGGCTGTTCAAACGTGATCCGATCCGGGCTCATGAACAGCAACACCATCTTCCTGGATCCCAACACCAATCGAAGTGTCTATACCCAACTCAGGAACGTGTCGGAGAACCAACAGGTGACCTTGGGCGAGGTGAACACGAAGCTCACCGCCAAGGGATATCAGCTGGTGCAGGATCCGAAGCAAGCGAACTATTGGATCCAGGCCAAGGTGATCTACTGCCATAAGGCGGCCGATGGCGTCACACCGGAAAGCGTGGCTCAAGCAGGTCCCGGCGCGGGGATCAGCAGCGGAGGCACTGCAATGGTCTCGGTCGGGTCCATAGGTGAGGAGACTGCGAGGGGAATAGCCGGCATGCCGGACATGAACACGATCATGAGGCAGGCCATGGCCATGAACGGTGGACGAGCTGGATTCGGCGGCATGTCCGGGTTCCCAGGCATGCAGCCGGCGCCCAAGGAAGATGGCGTGACCTATTTGTGCATTGCCGACGTCCAAATTACCGATCGGAAGATGGGCAAATCGATCGGTCAACCGGTTGGAGGGCAGCCGTCAGCCGGCGCAAAGGTTCAGCAGATGAGAATGGTCGGCCACGTACGGCAAAAAAGTGTAGACATTCCCGAAGCCACCCCGATCGTACAAGAGAAAATCGCCACCGGAATTGCCGGGCTGTTTTAGCTCGGGTCGTTTTTCTCAGCATTCTCACCGTTTTTGTTTTCTAACTTCGCTGTTTAGCGGCACGGGGGCTGCGGCGTTATATGCAAGAAGAATCTCGATGAACGATAGCCTAGTAACGATAATTGGCAGCTCCTATTTTGAACCAATCAGTCTATTACTCGAAAGGTTAGACAAATACGACAGTGGGAATTCAAACGAGGTACAAGCTGGTTACAAAATCAATGGTTTTGCTTCTGCGATTTGTATTCTCGCAGTGGTGTGCCTTGAGGCGTATGTAATGAGGGGTCGCTACATCAACAATGCGACCCAGAATGAGATCGATAAAGTTTCAGTACCAGTCTACCTTAAAAAGCTTTATCAAGATTTCCCTTTTGATGACGATTTGTTCGAGATACATATTCTGAGAGATGCATTAGTACACAATCATTTATGGGAGGTTTCCTATTCTTGTGATGATGAAATGGCGATGATTCTCCAATCAGTGAATAAGCGGAGTAGTGGAGATACGAAGTATCAGCGATATGTTGACACAGAAACTAATTTAACTAAGAAGCTCCGTTTGAATGTGAGCCCCATTAAGGTAGGGAAAAGTGACGCTATTTCCGTGCTCCAGACCATGTGGAAGATTTTAATCTTTTTAGAAAAGAAGAATACAAGTCAATGCTACGTTTCACATCTACGTGCCGTACACAAAGGCAAGCATAGACGCTTCGGCGAGATCTTGGGCATGCCAGAGACATGCACATAACTAGGTGCTCAAGCCGACTCACTACGTTGGCGCTTCGCGCTCACCTTGCTCGTGGCTTAGCTCCATGCTCGTGGCTTAGCTCCATGTTTGGGTGACGCTTCACATCCTCCGAACGACCCAGATGCATGCGGGGTGTTAGTTAGGTGGCAAAGCACACAATCTTCATGTTGGAGGAGACAGAGAGATCATGAGTGTTCAACTCTTGGTCTTGAGATCGGATCAGCGTGAGCCAGCATTGAATGTGGTCGGAACACAGGTGACGGTGTTGGCGTCTAACGGCGACGCAAAGCTACTGCATCGCTTTGCAGCAAGATGCGCGGAAGGAACATGCCTTCCGCCGCATCGCCGGCAGTATTTTTAATAGCAGGCGGGTACGAGCGCACCATGCTATATTGTTGGCCATATCGGGAGATATTGACAATGGATTGGAGGGCCTGCATTTCGACTGATCCACAAATCATGCATGGCGCCGTGTGTTTTCGGGGTACGCGAATACCGGTATCGGTGGTTCTGGACAATCTCGCTGCAGGGGAAACGCCCGAACGCATTCTCGATCAATATCCCTCGCTTCGGCCTGAGCATATTCCTGCGGCGATCGGTTACGCTGCGGACTTAGCAAGAGAACGTATCGTTCCCATCCCCGCTTAAGCGCCCAAAGACTGGAAATAGATTCTTCATTATGTTTGGGACTTTCGCTAGAGAGATACGGCTAAGGATGTAGGTTGATGGCATCCAGAAGCTACACGGCGATCATGGAGAAAGAAGGGACAGGATATGTCGCGCTCTGCCCTGAACTTGACGTGGCCAGCCAAGGAGACACCGTTGAATCCGCTACCGCGAATTTGAAAGAAGCGGTCGAGCTGTTTTCAGAATGTGCCGATCCTGCTGAAGTAGAACGCCGGCTTCACACGGCTGCTCCTAAAGCTTCCTGACGATTAAGCTCCAGTGCTTCCCGTAGCATCATTCGAAGCGTCTCGACTAAAGCCTCCCGGCTTTGTTCCTGACAGTTTACACCCGTACTTCTTCGATCCAGCCGATCCACCACCCGGCGTCTTGTTTAATCACAGCCGTATAGTTCTGTTGCATGTAGGCCTCCTCTGTAGACAAAAAGCCGTGGGCAGCGGATTTATCGGATGGAAAGGTACGAGGATTGCTCCTTACTTGTCAATGTAACTTCATTGCGCGTACCTGTCCGCTGTCACATCAACTTGAGCGTGTGATTCATGAGATTTCGCGCCCGGCGGGCGCAAGCTCAGTACCCTGCTCAAAAGGCGTTTCACCGCCGAGACCAAAATGTCGAAATCGATCGCTATAGCCTATCGACAGCAATGCTAATCTCGTTCGTTCGATACCGATACTCTCACCGTTTTGCTCGTAGCCTGTTATACTGACTCATCCCTTTCACTCCAAGAAGCTGTGATATGAGCACTCCAACGTGGGACGAATTCGCCGAGCTTGCGCTGAAACGTATTGCGAAGTCGGGCGCCGAGTATGGTGACATCCGCATTCAAGACAGCAGCACGGAGCACATCGAAGGCGAGGACCGCCGAATTGCTTCCATTCGAGATGTTCAGGACATCGGGTTCGGCGTGCGGGTGCTCTATCACGGAGCTTGGGGGTTTGCCGCGAGTTCGATCTTGTCTCTGGAAGAAGTGCCGCGGGTGGCGGACCTGGCCGTTGAGATCGCCAAAGGGTCCGCATCGGTGGCCCTCGAAAAGGTGCGTTTGGCGCCGGAGCCGGTCCATCGCGATCGCGTCGTCACGCCCTATCACATCGATCCCTTCAGCGTGCCGTTGGAGAAAAAAACCGACTTGTTGCTCAATACTATGGAAGTGTTGCAGCGGCAATCCGGCATCGCGAGAAGCAGCGCAAGTCTGTGGGCGCGTCGGGACAGGAAGTTGTTTGTCTCGACTGAGGGGTCACATTTAGAGTTTGATCTCCTCGCGGGGCAAGGAGAGTGCACGGCGACTGCATTGTACGAAAGCCGATTTGCGTCGCGCAGCTTCAATACGCCGCATCTCAGGAAAGGCTATGAACTGATCGAAGAAGCAGATTTTCTGCGGGAGGCTTCACGTGTGGCCGACCAAGCGATTGAAAAGGTGAAAGCGCCGGTGGTCGACGCCGGCCAGTATGATCTGGTGCTCGATCCTGAACATCTGTCATTGACCATCCATGAATCCTGCGGCCATCCAAGCGAACTGGATCGAGCGCTCGGCTACGAGGCGAATTATGCCGGCACCAGTTTCTTGACGACGGAGAAGCGCGGCAACTTTCGCTACGGCTCGCAGCATGTGAATTTAGTGGCCGATAACACCGAGCCGGAAACTCTGGCCGCGACCGGCTACGACGATGACGGAGTGGTGTGTCAGCGATGGGACATCGTCCGCAACGGAATGTTCGTCGGCTACTGTACGAGCCGGGAAGTGGCGCCGAAGATCGACGAATCTCGTTCGCGTGGCTCCAACCGGGCTGACGGATGGGGCAATGTTCCGATCGTGCGAATTGCCAATATTGGACTGGAGCCCGGCGAGGCGACGCGTGATCAGCTCATGGCCGACGTGAAACGCGGCATTTATATCGAAGGCCATGGGTCCTACAGCATCGATCAGCGCCGCTACAATTTTCAGTTCGGCGGTGACGCATTCTGGCTGATTGAAAACGGCAGGCGAACTCACATGGTGCGGGACGTGATTTACCATGGGATCACGCCGGAGTTCTGGAGCAGTTGCGACGGAGTGGCTGATCAATCGTTTCGCCGACGGTACGGATTCATTACGTGTGGGAAGGGGCAGCCGGGACAGTCCGGCTGGATGACCCATGCCGCCGCTCCCGCGAGATTTCGTCGGGTCCAGGTGCTCAGGGGAGAAGGAAGCCCATGACCGTCCAGAGCGGTACATGGCCGAAGATGACCAGCGCCGAGGAGTTTCGTTTTCTGAGCGAGCTGGTCCTGACCCGTTCGTCCGCTGATCATACGATCGTCAGCCTTCGCGATCACCATGCCGGCACGACGAGGTTCGCCAATAATCAAATCGTTCAAAATGTCGATGCGAGACGTGGCTCACTGGCAGTGACGGTCGCCTTTGGCGGGCGGCATGGGACGTCGAGTACGACGAATTTTACCGCCGGCGCAGTGCAAGACACATTGGCGCGTGCCGAACGGATTGCTCGAGTCTCGCCGGTCGATCCCGAATATCTTCCGCCTCCCGTCCCTTGCGTATTCCCTGTCCGAGAGACGGCGAAACCGGAGACCATGGCGGCAGGGCCTGTCAAACGTCTGGAGTATGCCAATGAAGCGATCGGGCACTGTCGGATGGAGAACATCATGGCGGCCGGCGTCGTCTCGTCGTCGGCGACGGCAGTGGGGATTGCCGCCGATAACGGACTATTCGGCTACGAACGTCGGGCAGATGCCAGGTTTAGCCTGACAGTCCAAGCCGGTGATGCAACCGGGTGGGGCGCGGCTGCCCATCGGTCGATCGATCATTTGAGGGTACAAGAGCGGACATTGGCTGCCATTGCCAAGTCCAAACGAGGTCGGGATGCGTACGAGCTGTCCGCTGGAGATTATCCCGTCATTCTTGAACCGGCTGCCGTAGCCGGCCTCTGGACATGGCTGATTTGGTCACTGGATGCCAAGTCGTACACGAAAGGAACGAGCCCTTTCGCCGGTAAGCTGGGACAACCGATCGTAGACGAACGGCTGACTCTCAGGAACGTTCCGGATCATGACGATCTGCTTGGAGTGGGATTTACCCATGAGGGATTGCCGAGCACGGATTCGGTATGGATCGATCGTGGGATCCTCACACAACTGGCCTACGACCGATTCACGGCGAAGACCGGCGGCGTGGAAATCATTCCTACCTTGGAGGCCCCGGCCTTGTCGGTCGAAGGACCGTCGGCCCATTCAATTCAGGATCTGATCAAAAGCACGGAACGCGGGATTCTGGTGACGAATTTTTGGTATATCCGTCCCGTGAATCCCCGCGATCTCATGCTGACCGGCATGACGCGGGATGGGACGTTTTTGGTCGAGAAAGGAGAGGTAGTCTCAGCAGTCAAGAATTTCCGTTTCCATGAGAGCCCACTCCGGGCATTTCAACGTCTCAGTGCATGGACCGCGCCGATGGAAGCGGTCAATTCGGAAACGGGAAAGATGTTGATGCCGGCCATCGTCCTGCCGCATTTTCATTTCTCAAGTGTGACACGCTTCTAAAAATTATTTAAGGACTCCGAATATATTTCAACTTTTTCAGAATAAAAGGGTTGACTCTGAGCCTTCCCGAGGAGTAGGTACATCAGTAGTATCTTACTAGGTCCAAATGAAGGGGATCCGACAGATGGCCCCACGATTCAATAAAGAACCGATCAACCTTATTCATCGCATTCCGTCCCAGAAGCAGATTGATGAAGCTCGTCCGGTGCCTGCGCCCTACGGACAGCTCCTGCTCGATGCCGGAGCCGCTTGCTGGCGCAAGATGGTTGATCTCTTCGCGTATGTGACGCGGTATGAAGACGAGACCTCTGCACGGGTCCGTAAACCGCTTGCGCTACCCGACCGAACGATGGAGCGCACCACGATTCACCAGGATCACGTCCAGTCCAACGGAAAGCGAGTCCAGGAAGCGGAGGGACCGTCGGCCACAAAGATTACGATTCTACAAAAACCGGCCCAGGCACCGACTCTTGTTCAATCCGAAGAAGTCGCCGAACTCCGGTCCTTTCTGGTCGGGCAGCAGGATGAGATTGCCCGGCTTACATCACACATTCAAGAGCTCACCTCCTTGGTTTCCTCTCAGCAACAGGTCCTGGTCCATCTCGGTAAAGAGCTGGAAGCAGGCGCATTTTCGACGACGTCGACCGGCGCGGCAGCCGCCTCTGTCAGGCGAAGCCGTATCGGTCGGAAGAAACCGACTGAAGACGAGACGATGAATCCGCCTCAGGAAAACGAGCATTCGTTTTCTCATCAGAAAAGCGAAGGTTCGTCGCTCAATCTTTAAGCTGGACCAGGTCCGGCCGGTGCCGGCCGTTGGCTCTGGCCCCCTCTGAAGCGCTTCGCAGGTAAAAGAGAGCGAATCTACCAGCCAGGGCCTTCCTCAAGGCTCATACCCGTCCTCTAGTCAGGCGTGGGTCATGTCTGCTACAAAGCCGGCAATGAACCTCTTTCACCTGCTCTTGTGGAGTATGCCGTGGCTAGGTCTGTTGGCGATCAATCCGAGTACGGCGGCTGAGCATCCTGTCTCGCGGGTGCCTCTCTTTGACAATCTCGGCGCCCTTCATCATCCCATCACGACGAACTCCCCTGAGGCGCAACGATACTTTGATCAAGGTTTGCGGTTCGTGTACGCCTTCAACCATGAAGAGGCGATCATGGCGTTCGAAGAAGCCGCGCGTCTGGATCCCTCTGCAGCGATGGCCTATTGGGGTGTGGCGCTCGCATTGGGTCCGAACATCAACGCAGCGATGGATAAGGCGGCAGAACGGCGGGCATGGGATGTCGTGCAAAAAGCTCGATTGCATCGTGCCCATGTGAGTGCAGCCGAACAGGCTTATATCGATGCGATCGGTGCGCGATACGACCGCAACGGCCATGCGCGACCGGCACTCGATAAAGCCTATGCGGATGCCATGCGTCTCGTCTGGAGGCAGTTCCCGAACGATCCGGATGCCGGTGTGTTGTTTGCTGAAGCCTTGATGGATTTGCATCCATGGGATTTATGGACGGCGGCTGGTCGGCCGAAACCAGGCACCGAGGAGCTTGTGTCCACATTGGAGTCGCTTCTGGCGCGTTTCCCGGATCATCCGGGAGCCTGCCACTACTACATCCATAGCGTGGAAGCTTCTCCCGCCCCGGACCGAGCTCTGGCCTGTGCGGAACGATTGCCCGCCCTTATGCCGGGTGCCGGTCACTTGGTCCACATGCCGGCTCATATCTACATGCGGCTTGGGCGATATCATGAGGCGGCGAAACGGAATGAGCATGCCGCGGATGTCGATCGCAAGTATTTAGCCGGACGGAAGGTAGGCGGAGACTATGCCGACGGCTATTACACCCACAATCTGCATTTTCTTTGGGCGTCCTTAACGATGGAGGGACGACGAACCGAGGCCTTGAAAGTAGCCCGTCGGCTGACGGGAACAATCACCGAAGATGAAGCGCGAAAGGATAAGTGGAAGGAATTGTACCTTCCCGCTCCCATATGGTCGATGATCCGGTTCGGACAGTGGGACGAACTGCTGCGGGAGCCGCCTCCTCCCAAGACGCTGCCTCTGCAACAAGGGATATGGCGACTGGGGAGAGGAATGGCGCTATCGGCGTCAGGCCGCTTGCCAGGAGCCGAGGGCGAGCATCTGGTCCTGGGCGGTATGGCTAAACGCTTCGGTCGTGATCGGACTTCAGAAGAGAAAACCGAACGGACGCTGCTCAAAATCGCGGAACGACTGTTGGCCGGTGAGCTGGCAATGCAGCGCCATAAGTACGACGAGGGCATCGCATCGTTCACTGACGCCGCCAAGCTGGAGGAAGAACTCTCGTACACTGAACCTCCATTTTGGCCGATTCCGATCCGCCACTATCTCGGCGCCGCCTTACTGAGAGCCGGTCAACCCGGCAAGGCGGAAACGGTCTACCGAGCGGATCTGACGAAGAATCCACGGAACGGATGGGCCCAGTTTGGACTCATGCAGAGCCTCCGGGCTCAGCAGAAAATCCGTGAAGCGGACGACGTGGAAAAGCAATGGCAACAGGCATGGGAGCATGCGGATGTGACCCTCACGGCCTCTCGGTTTTGACAGAGACGAACGGATTGTTGGAGGAAGTGATGCGATTTGTGGTGGGAGTGATGGGACCGGCCAAAGCCTCGAAGCGGGACCTTGATAATGCCCGAGTCCTCGGAGAATTCATTGCACGGCGGGGCTGGGTCGTGTTGACCGGCGGTCGGGACGTGGGCGTCATGGACGCGGCTTGCGAAGGGGCCAAGCGGGTGGGGGGAAGCTTGACCATCGGAGTATTGCCGACGGCCAAGGATAAGGTGTCTCGCCATGTAGACGTACCGATCATCACCGAGATGGGCAGTGGCCGTAACAACATCAATGTCCTGACCAGTCATGTGGTCGTGGTGTGTGGATTGAGTGGGTCTGGTACGGTCTCGGAGGTTGCCTTGGCGGTGAAAGCCGGTAAACCGGTCATTCTCGTTGAAGCCTCTCCCGCCGACGTGGCGTTCTTCCGCAAACTCGACCCGCGATTGGTCAATGCCGCCGGCTCACCGGAAGAAGCCATTGAGCTGATCATGAAACTCATGGACGGACCCCAACGACGAGTGCGCCGCGCAGGACAGGATACCCACGGCTATCTTCCGGCCTGAAGTCCGCAGCCCGCAGAAACGTGCACTGCCGGAACGCTTCTAACAACTTGAATCGATATCCTTCTCTCAACGATCGCCGTAGTAAGATGTAAGAATCGTCGCTCTGCGGCGCGACCAAGGAGAAGGAGGAATCTCTATGACTACTCTTCAACGTTTCTTGATCATGACGGTCGGTCTCGTGACTTGTGCAACGCTGGCAGGTGGGCCCTCAAGCGGAGTGCAGAGCGCGGCAACCACCGCGAAGGCCTATTTTGCCGGTGGGTGTTTCTGGTCCATGGAGCTTGCATTCGAACAAGTCGAGGGAGTTCTCGAGGTGGTCTCCGGCTACATGGGCGGTACGGTCGCCAATCCCACCTATGACGAGGTGTCAGCCGGAAAAACGGGACATGCGGAGTCTGTCGAGGTGACCTACGATCCATCGAAGGTCAGTTATCAACAATTATTGGACGTCTTTTGGCACAATATCGATCCCGTTACACCGAACGCGCAATTCTGCGACTACGGCAATCAATATCGGACGGTCGTGTTTTATGCGACCGACGAAGAAAAGCGTCTCTCGGAAGAGTCTAAGCGTGCAATCGACCAATCCAAACGGCTTCCTGCGCCGATCGTGACTCGGCTGGTCAAGGCCTCCACCTTCTACTCGGCCGAGGACCATCATCAAGATTTCTACAAGAAAAACCCGATCCGATATAAGTACTACAAGCTGGGTTGCGGCCGAGCGCAGCGGCTGGAAGCGTTGTGGGGGAAGCCGTAGAGTAGAGCAGGGTAGTTACGATGGACATCGAGGAAGTGATTCGTTCTACTCCAAGTCAACTTGCCGACTCACACGAAGTAATGGCAGTGACGATCACATCCTCCACAATCACACAACCGCGCTCTGTACAAGCGGTGCAACGAGATCGAACGGCTGTTTCGCAGGCTCAAGGGCTTTCGCCGCATCTTCTCGCGGTTCGAAAAGCTTGACGGCACGTTTATCGGATTTATCCACTTCGCGCTCATCGCGGATGAATTGCGAATAGTGCGAACAGACCTCGATAGAAAAAGAGTTGATGCCGAAGAAAAGGAAACCCTGACAGAAAATCGAAACAAAGACGTTTACAGCTTCGTGCCGATAAATATCAAGCCGTTGGTCCTGGCACTATTGAGAGCTGCACTGTACAGCCGTTGTGTCGCGGCATCGTAAAAGGCGACGCCATTGATCGTATCTGTTCCATTGCTACAGGCGCCACCTCCGAATGTGACGGTGACATTAAACACGTTCCCCGTTGCACGAGGGGAAAACGAGCCTGCAAAGGTGCATCCATCTGTAAAACTTCCTGAAACAATGCCTGCTGAGTTCAGTGCCACGCTGACCGTTTGATTGTCAGTCCGGAACCCAGAATAGTTCCCCGCCACACGATTCATGTTCGGGGCTAACTCATAATCCGCATCGTAGGTGCTCGTAAAGCTACCTGTCTCTCCATTTACGTAGGCGATCGTCCCCTTAAAGCTCTTGTTCTGCGCATAGGTGCCACTCATCGTCGCCGCGCGAATGCCAGCGCCTTCCAAATTAAAATCCCTGGTGTTAGAGGAACCGAAGGAGCCGGAGTGCGACGTGCCGGTTCCCTGAACCAGTCCAGCCAGGACGTTGGGATTGCCTCTTGCAGTATAGAACACCCAATACGATCCATCATCGAGGACAAGTCCACCGACGGTGCGACCTGTGGGCGTAGCGCCCATCCAGAGACCTTCAGCCGATGTTACCGTTGGCTGCGGCAGAGAAGAAAAGTCGCGATCGCCATACCCCCTGCCACAGGCAACGGCAACGAGCCCACTATTCAAGCAGCTTGCCAGGCTGCCACAGGCCACTAGCTCACTCATACAGCAGATTGCCAGAAGGCCTCTCATAGTGTTCGTCCATGTCATGCGCATGGTTGCCTCCTCAAAGCGAGAGCGAAATACACCAGGTGTGCGCCGTGTCACAGTATCACAAGGAGATAATTGCGGGGCCACCAGCGCTGCCATATAGAGGGCCTGCACATAAGCTCGCCCGTCGGCCTTTGAGGGTACCGCTGTCTCGCGAGAACGGCGCGACGCCCGCTAAAGCCGCCACTTCTTTGCGAGTCAACGTGCCAAGCTCGGGAAGATTCGCAAGGAGCGTCGTGGTGAGCACGAAACCTACACCCGGCACACTCCGCAATACGTCTTCCTTTTCCCGCCACACCGGACTCTGCCGCATGGTGGTGGGCAGATCGGTCGTGCTGTGCTCCAGTTCCTTTTCCAGCCGGGCGATATGGGCCTGCACCCGTTGCTGGACAGGCCCGGCCGCGAGGCGCGCGATTCTTGTCCGTCGTCGGCATCTCGATCAGCGGTCGCCGACGTGCAACCCGTGCCGCCAAGGCTTGCGTCTGCTCGTCAGGATCGGACGGATCGGGACGAATGGCTTCGGCGAAGTGGGCGAGGTTGTGCGCATTGAGCCGATCCGTCTTGGCCAATTGTCCCATGGCCCGGGCGAAGATCTCATCTACAACCTTCCAGCGCGCTCGCAATTGTGGCGCATCTTGACCGCCGACATCATCCTCTGCCACAAAGGATACCGGTTCAGGCTTGGTTAAGAAGGGGTATGGTGATGCGAACAGTCAGCCGGCGGATGGCGGATCTTGCCCAATCGGAAATTCGGGCGATGACACAGGCTTGCGCGAGCGTGAAGGGTCTCAATATGGCACAGGGAGTCTGCGATACACCGGTTCCGCCGATTGTTCTCGAGGGAGCGGAGAAGGCCATCAGGGATGGGCACAATGTCTACACCCGCTTCGACGGCATACCTGAATTGCGGCAAGCCATCGCGGACAAACTGGCCCGCTATAACGGCATTCGAGCCGATCCTGAAACGGAAGTGACCGTCAGCGCCGGAGCAACCGGCGCCTTTCACTGTGCCTGTGCCGCACTCCTCAATCCCGGCGACGAAGTCATTCTCTTCGAGCCGTACTACCAATACCATGTCAGTGCGCTTGTGGCTGTCGAGGCTGTTCCTGTCACTGTCCGGATGCAGCCGCCGGCATGGACATATTCTCCGACTCAACTTGAGCAAGTCGTGACCTCGAAGACGAAGGCCATCATTCTCAACTCGCCCGGCAACCCATCGGGGAAGATATTCAGCCGAATGGAGCTTGAGGCGCTGGCGGATTTTGCGTGCCGGCACGATCTGTTCGTCATGACGGATGAAATATACGAATATTTCCTCTATGACGGGCAGCGACATGTGAGCATGGCTTCTTTGCCGAATATGGCCGAACGGACGGTGACCATTGGGGGGTACTCGAAGACGTTCAGCGTGACGGGATGGCGGATCGGGTACAGTGTGGCTGCGCAGCCATGGGCAAAAGCCATCGGCGCGATGAACGATCTGCTCTACGTCTGTGCGCCGGCGCCGCTCCAAATGGGGGTGGCTCAAGGCATCAGAGAATTGCCCGACAGTTTCTATGGAAGCTTGGCTCATGACTATCAGCAGAAGCGCGACAAATTTTGCAGCGCTCTGACCAAGGCAGGACTCACTCCCACGATCCCGGAGGGCGCCTATTACGTATTGGCGGATGTGTCTCGGCTTCCAGGTGACACAGGGAAAGATCGCGCGATGTATCTGTTAGAGAAAACCGGTGTAGCCGGTGTACCGGGAGAGGCGTTTTCCCCCGGTGGGGCAGGAGCCGACTTCATCCGTTTCAGTTATGCCAAGACGGACTCCGACCTCGATGAGGCTTGTCGGCGTTTGGCCCAAGCCGACTTCTAGTGTGGTGTCTCTCAAATAGCTATACAGTCAGCACCTGCCTGGCTCGGTGAATCTTGCGGAGGATCTCTTCCCCCTTGGCTTTCCAGACGTAGCGCGTTGGTTGTGCATTTCGTTCGGCTAGGTACGCCAGAATCTGGTCGCCGAGTTCCTTGACGTGCTTAAAGCTCCCCTCTCGCACGACGTCGACGGTGAGGTCTCGGAAAAAGCGTTCGACCAGGTTCATCCACGACGCCGATGTCGGCGTGAAGTGCATATGAAACCTCTTGTGCTTGGCCAACCACTTTTGGACGTCCGCATGCTTGTGCGTAGCGTAGTTGTCGGCAATCAGATGCAGCTCTAACCCCGCGGGCGTTTCGCGATCGATCCGTTTGAGAAACTTCAGCCATTCCTGATGGCGGTGTTTCTCTGCGAGCATCGACACGATCTTGCCTTCCAGATAATTGAGCGCGGCAAACAGAGTCACCGTGCCGTGCCGGATATAGTCATGGGTGGCTGTCTTGATGTGCCCCACTCCCAGTGGTAAGCCAGGCTGGGTGCGCTCGATCGCCTGGCACTGACTTTTCTCGTCGCAGCAGAGCACCAGCGCCTTGTCAGGAGGATCCAAGTACAAGCCGATCACATCCCAGAACTTTTCTTCGAATCGCGGATCGGTGGAGATCTTGAATGTTCTCGTCACGTGCGGCTTGATGTCGTTCTTTGACCAGAGGCGTTGGACCGTGCTCTTGGAGACCTTGTGGGCCTTGGCCATCGACCGACAACTCCATCGCGTGCGATTTGGTGGCGGTTGCACGGCCCCTGTCAGAATCGACTCGGTCACGCCGTGGGTGAGAATTGGCTTACGGCCACGGCCCGGTGTATCGGTTAACCCCTCCAGTCCCTTCTCGGCGAACCGTTGCCGCCACAACCGCACCGTGTGTCTGTTGATCCGCAACTGCTCAGCCACCGCCAGATCCGACCCGCCCGCGGCTGTCAGGAGGATGATCCGCGCCCGCAGGACATCCCGTTGCGCGGCCTTTCCCATCCGACTCATTCGCCCCAGCGTGGCCCGGTCCGTCTCGCTCAACACCACAGCCTTGGATCTCATAGCCCGGCAGTATATCCCCATCAGCCCATAATGTCTATCCATTTATGGGACACTAGACTAGTTAATCCACGCTGCCATCGACCGTGCGAGTCAGGAGCTTGAGCTGCCGTGTGACAGCTTTGGGGCAATGTGGGCTGGTGGCGATGATTCCGCTGTAGCGAGGCTCACGTCGGTTAAAGGTCAGGTCATGTCCGCGGCCGTCAGAGATGGTTCCACCCGCTTCCGTCATGAGGAGAGCTCCCGCTGCAACATCCCATTCATTTTCAGGTTCCAATGTAGCTACCGCTTCGATGCGGCCGGTTGCAGTGAGTGCGAGTACCCAAGCAATTGAGCGGATAGGACGGTTGTCGATCGATGGCTCTAGTGACGTGAAGCGCCCGATCCGTCGTTCCCATGAATTCAGGGCGATAACCGGATGCTGACCCCTCCACGCTGATGGTGGGGTAATCGGTTCATCATTGAGGCGAAGCCCACCACCTCGGGTCGCGGTGAATAATTCATCCGTGGAAGGGTTGAAGATACCTGCCACGACAGGCTGACCCTGTTCAATGAGGGCGACAGAAATGCAAAATTCCGGTTCACCACTGATGAACGCCTTCGTTCCGTCTATCGGGTCAACCACCCAGACCCGTCTTTTCTGAAGTCGATCCGGACTATCGGGTGATTCCTCTGAGAGCCATCCATCCTGAAGAAACTCCGACGTCAGGCGAGATTGGAGAATCTGATTCACTGCCAGATCCGCCGAGGTCACCGGCGACCGGTCCGGCTTCTGAATTATCTCAAATCCATCGGCTGCAAACCGTAAGGCTTCCACCCCGGCTTTCCGGATCACATCGATAAGCACATCACGTTCGTAGTGCCACGCCATGAGAGAAGAGTAGCAGGCCCCGAGACAGATGAAAAGAAACTAACAGGCTGTTGAAAAAGTCCGCCAGCGGCGTTCTCGCGGCGCTTAGAGACTCAACGTACCGAAGCGTACGCCTCGCCTCTTCGCTTGCTGCGGCCTTGCTGGACGGCCTTTTTGAACAGCCTGTGGCTCTTATGAGATCGGCTGCTAGCTTGGGCCGGCTTGACCTGGCGCCGGAATCTGCGTACAAGCACGCTACGATGAAACTGATGCAGAAACGGTCGAAGAAGACGGGACTCTCGCCCGGGACGCTCATTCACATCGGCGAACGGCGGACCGAGGGAGTGACTATCGCCCTGTTCAATTATGCCGGTGCCCGATGCGACGAGCATGTCGTCACGGACGTGAATGAGCTTCGGCTGCCTGCCGATGAAACCGTCACGTGGGTGAATGTCGGTGGCGTCCATAAGGTCGATGTTCTGGAAGCCTTTGGGAAATATTTCGGTCTCCACCCTCTTCTTCTGGAAGACATCGCCAATACGGATCAGCGCCCGAAGCTCGATGATTACGAGACCTATTTCTTTCTCGTCTTGAAGATGCTCACGCTCTCTGAGCGAGGGGACATTGTGGTCGAACAGGTGAGCTTCGTCCTTGGACGCAATTATGTCCTTTCGTTCCAAGAAAATGGGGTGGATGTCTTTCACTCGGTGCGGGATCGTCTGAGGGGCGGCAAGGGGCGTCTTCGGCAAAATGGGTCGGACTATCTGCTGTATGCCCTGATTGATGCCGTGGTCGATCAGTATTTCGCTGTTCTCGAAATGCTCGGAGAACGGATCGAATCGCTGCAAGAGCGGGTGATCGCCGATCCGAAACCGGAAACACTCAAAGACATTCACGCGCTCAAACGGCAGTTGTTGTTCGTGAGGCGCGCCGTGTGGCCTCTGCGGGAAGCGATGAACAACCTGTCTCGTTCGGAATGCCCCTTTTTACGTGAACCCACCAAGCTATTTTTTCGAGATGTTTACGACCACGTGGTGCAGATCGTCGATACGATCGAGACATTGCGCGAAATGGTCTCGGCGAGTCTCGACATCTATCTTTCAAGCGTCAGCTATCGGTTGAACACCGTCATGCGGGTCCTGACGGTCATCACGACGATTTTCATGCCGCTCACCTTTATCGCGGGCATCTACGGCATGAATTTCGAGTATATGCCGGAATTGAAATGGCCCTGGGGTTATCCGATCGCGTTGAGCCTCATGGGAATCGTGGCGGCCGTGATGTTAATTGGGTTCCGCCGAAAGAAATGGCTGTAGCAGGATGCTGAAAAAGGCCGCCAGCGGCGTTCTCGCATCGCTCAAGGCCCCAACGTACCACCGGGCAAGAGCTGCCAGAGCAGCTCGGGGCTGGGTGGGTGGAAAAGTATACGCCTCACCCGTAAGACACTGGGCGCTCACCGACTCGCGCCCGTCCGCAGACGTGACGCTCATTATTCTTCGCGTCGCGGACCTTGCTGCGGCCTTGCCTGTGGAAAGGCGCGTCTAGGCGCGCCTCGGGAAAGCGGCATCGCCGCGGGGTGGGCTGGGTGAGACATTGGGCGGGTGAGAAGACGGCCTTTTTGAACATCCTGTAAGCTGAGGCAACTATTCTTGGACTTCGACTTTATCTACGAAATAGGTGGTTTCACCGAAGCAGGTGGTTGGAATATAACGATACTCTTTATAATGCAAGATCACTCGTTTCCCCATTACCTCTGTTAGTTGAGCGGCGACCTTATCGTCCCAAATCGTAAAATCCCAGAGAACAGGTGCCGTTCCCGGCACGGTCGTCATTGCCAACTCTCCTTCATGCGTCTTACATAACCACCCCTTCGTGGAGAATTTTTGGATGTATCCGGCTCGGTTTCCATCGGAGTAGGACCAGTTGAACACGACAGTGAGGTAGGCGGCACCGACAAAGAAGAGAAACATCACAAACAGCTTCACTACGATCTCCTCAGTTATGGATGGACGTCGCTGAACAGCCAAGGAGCCTCGGCCTTCCGCCGAGATTCATAGGCCGTGATCGCATCCTCATGCTGGAGGGTGAGGCCGATGGCATCAAGTCCTCGATAGAGGCAATCTTTGCGGAACGGGTCGATCTCGAACCGATAGGTGGTTCCCTTCGGAGTGGTCACTGTTTGATGGTGCAGATTCACGGTGAGGCGATAACCCACGGTGTCGGCCACCTCCTTTATGAGCGGCAGCACTTCTTCAGCTTTCAACACCACGGGAAGAATTCCGTTCTGAAAGCAGTTGTTATAGAAAATATCCGCAAAGCTGGGAGCGATGATGCATCGAAACCCTTGATCCAATAACGCCCAAGGCGCGTGCTCACGTGATGAGCCGCAACCGAAATTGTCTCGGGTCAAGAGAATCGTAGCCCCCTGATATCGAGGCTGATTCAAAAAGAAGGATGGGTCCGGTGAGCCGTCCTTTCGTTTTCGCCAATCGAAGAACAGGCCTTCGCGCAGCCCGGTGCGCTTGATCGTCTTCAGAAACTGCTTCGGAATGACCTGATCGGTGTCGACGTTCACGCGATCAAGCGGAGCCACGAGACCAGTGAGTGTGGTGAAAGGTTCCATAGTATTGAATGACGATAAGTGGATATTGGACTAGAGAGGCATTGAATACTCATCCCCAGTGACGGATATCGACGAAGTGGCCTTCAATGGCCGCGGCGACTGCCATAGCGGGCGACACCAAGTGGGTGCGACCTCCGGCTCCCTGACGGCCCTCAAAATTCCGATTACTCGTAGAGGCGCAGCGCTCACCGGGCTTCAGGACATCGGCGTTCATCGCGAGACACATGCTGCACCCGGCCTCCCGCCACTCGAATCCCGCCTCGCGGAACACCCGATCCAGTCCTTCGGTTTCGGCCTGTTGCTTGACGAGTCCCGAACCTGGAACCACCATCGCCTGGACGGTCTTCGCAACTTTCTTGCCCTTCGCGAAACTGGCGGCGAGCCGAAGATCTTCGATCCGGGAGTTCGTGCAGGAGCCGATGAACACCTTGTCGATCGTGATGTCGGTAATCGGCATATTGGGTGAGAGCCCCATGTAGGCCAATGCCCGTTCGGTGGCATTCTTCGTTTTCTCGTCCGATATCGTTCGGGGATCCGGAATATTCTGGTCTACACCAAGTACCATACCGGGATTGGTGCCCCAACTGACTTGCGGCGCAATCTGTTCCGCTTCCAATGTCACCGTCTTATCATACTTGGCGTCCGTATCAGTTCTGAGTTGTCGCCATGCCTGAACGGCCATATCGAAAAGATCCCCTTTGGGGGCGAGGGGCCGCCCTTTGATATAGGCAATCGTCTTCTCATCGGGTGCAACCATGCCTGCACGAGCCCCGCCCTCAATCGACATGTTACAGAGAGTCATACGACCCTCCATGCTGAGGTCATGGATTGCCGAACCGGTATATTCGATGACATAGCCGGTCCCCCCGGCGGTGCCGATCTTCCCAATGATCGCAAGAATAATATCCTTGGCCGAGCAGTGCTCGGAGAGCGTTCCATCGACGCGTATTTCCATGGTCTTGGGACGCTTCTGCACCAAACATTGAGTGGCCAACACGTGTTCTACTTCACTCGTTCCGATGCCGAACGCCAAGGCACCAAACGCTCCATGGGTGGACGTATGGGAGTCGCCACAGACAATCGTTGTGCCAGGGAGGGTGAATCCCTGTTCCGGGCCGATGACATGAACGATACCCTGGCGGATGTCACGCATGTTGAAAAAGGCGATGCCGAAATCCTTACAGTTGTCTTCGAGTGTTTGAATCTGAAGAGCACTCACGTGATCGGCGATCCCCAGCCGCCGGTCTGTAGTGGGGACATTATGGTCCGGCACGGCGAGTGTTGCGGCCGATCGCCGTGGACGACGTCCCGCAAGCTTTAACCCTTCGAACGCCTGAGGGGATGTCACTTCATGGACCAATTGTCGATCAATGTACAGCAGTGTCGTTCCGTCCGGTTCCGTTCGAACGACATGCGAATCCCAAATCTTGTCGAACAACGTCTTGCCCGCCATCTGCGCTCCTGCCTCGTTAAAGGAAGCCCCATTATACAGAGGAGCCCCATAGTCTTGACAAGGTGTCTGTGAGGCTTGCCCCACCTCGCAAGACGTGTTACCACCACGCTCGTGAAAGCTGTGCCATGGAATAAACCACATATTGTGGAGTGGAGCCGGCTGTTGCTGGACAGCTATCGGCATTGGATGGGAAAAGATCTGATCGAGCGGACATCCGACGCAAAACAGCAGGCACGTATGTTATTCGAAGCATCGTTTGTCGTCGTGTCGCACGGTGTGGAGCCGGACCCGATCTTGAACTATGGCAATCAAATCGCCTTGAACCTGTGGGAGCTGTCCTGGGATCAATTCATCAAGACGTCGTCGCGGCTTACGGCCGAGCCGGATGACCGAGCCGAACGAGAGCGGATGCTGACGCAAGCAAGGGCCAAGGGCTACTTCGGCGGATATCGGGGAGTGCGAATTTCTTCAACGGGGAGGCGATTTCTTGTCGAGCAAGCCCTGATCTGGAACGTGATCGATCCTAACGGAAGTCCTATCGGTCAAGCCGCGACGTTTTCACAATGGTCGAACGTGTCTTGATTTGGAAGTCAGGTCCAGAGTTCGAGGGGGCCGTGGTTCGCAATACTCTGCAGCAGGTCTCGGATGGCAAGGATGCCTATGAGACGGCGATTGTGATCCAAGATCGGAACAGCATGAATCCGTTCATCCAGCATAACGCGGGCAATTTGCCGGATCTCCGTCATGGGTGTTGCAGAAATAACTCGGGAAGTCATAATTTCAGCCAATCGCCGTCTGGAGGCCTGTCGTGTATCGGCTGCCGTGATCAGTTCCGGAACATGATGGAGTAGGTCGCGATACGACACCATCCCGACGAGTGTGTCGTGCATCGACGTGACGGGGATATGGTGGAATCCTTTCTCTGACATGCTCGCCCAGGCGTCCAGCAAGGTGCTGTCGGATGGAAGAGAGAGAACCGGAGCATTCATCAAATCACGCGCCAGGATCGCCGGTTTCAGCTGGGGCCGTTCGTTACTCTGCTGCTGATAAGCCGTTTGCGCGGCCAAGACGGAGCGATCCAATGAAGATGATTGTTGGCCATGATGCTCTCGCTCTCCAACGGATTCGGCACGGCCATTCCGTGGGCCGACCGGCTTGATCGGATACGTTTCCACGACTCCATTAACCGCCAAAATGATGGGCATGCGGCAGCTCCTCAACTGCCGTATCGGAATCTTCGGGAAATACTTAACGTGAGACCGCTGTAAAACGCCCATGAGGTACCTGCAGTGGTTGAATGCGCCATGGCGGCGCCACAGGCCTCAGGGCCGGGACGTGATGTCCATGATCGGGTCGTGTTTTGCGAACTCCGCCAGCCTGGTGATTCGCATACCGTAACGCTCCTTCTTCCCTACCGGCTGTGCGGTTGTGGCGTGCCATGTCAGGCTGTCACACTGTTAGGCTGATATCCCGCCGAATCGGTTCCGGACATGGACGGAATCACGGAGGAACGCTCGCCGGTAATAAACCGTGGTTCCTTCTTCAATGGCATTGTGCTTGCTGTTACGCGCTTGCCGGCAATCGTTGCGAGCGGTCTTCGCAGGTCAATGCCCAGAGAGCCCTCGGTAAGCAGGGCTCAGTTCCAGATAAGCCTTCAGGAGGGCATTGGTGGCCAGACCTCCCTAAATTTTTCAGCATTGAGATAGAGTCGGCATCGGTTATGACGTGTATGACATCACAGGTCCATAGGAGGTCGTGACAGCAGTCTGAGGAGAGTTTGTGCACTATGTATGGCGGTTCTTGCAACCTCGGCGTTCCAAATCGGTTGCTTCAGTTTTGAACCATATGCTATAAGGATCGTCGTGTGGCGTAATGAACGTTGACAACCGGCGTTTAGACAATAGACGAAAGGCACGCATTACCAAAAGCCTGCACGTCCTCCAAGTTTGACAGCATATAGATCACAAGCCTCTATTTATCTCTTCTTTATCTTGCAAAGGGGGGTAGTCATGGGCAAGACATCGTTGGCGGTATTCCTCGGCCTTGGAATGGTATTGGCTGGGGTTTCGGGTTCGTATGCGCTTCAAGCCGGTGGTGTTGAGACCGGTGATCTGGAAACCGGTTCCGTCGTCGGACAGCCGTTTAAGGAATTGGCGGTGGATGCTTCGTTCTACTCTATCGACATCGGCAACATGAAGACGTGGTATCCTCCCACGACGGTCATCGATTTTAAGACGCGTCCTGGTGCTCCAGTTCTCATAAAAGTGACGAATAATTCCACTACTGAACATGGCTTTCAGCTGAGCGCTGCAGTGAATCAATCGGGACCGTTTGTCTTGGATACCAAGCTAGTGGTTAAGCCTGGAGAGACGAAGTATATTGGAGTTCCCACCAGCGATTTATTTTATGCAGCGGGGAATGTCCTCGAATATCGCTGTCACTTGCATCCGGCCCATGTCGGCGGCAAGTTGCTTATGCTGAAGTAGCACATTTCGATTCGGACAATGAAAAGGCCTCGGTGTCTCCACCGAGGCCTTTTTCATTGTCTACTACGTCTGCTACAACAGGGGCCCTGGTTCTCGATGGAACCAGGCCCCTTAAAATTTACTTCAAGAGGGTCAGTTTCTTACCCCACTCCATACCTTGGCGGGATCAATCGTTTTATCGGGATTCAAAGTCTTCGCCCTTTCCAGAAGCACATCCGTTGTTTCAGGATAGAGAGGGTCTGAAATACAGCAATTATCAACGGGGCAAACCGCAGCACACTGAGGTTCGTCAAAATGGCCGACACATTCGGTGCAGCGGTCATGGGCGATTACGTAAATATTATCGCCGACGCCTTGCCCATCACCAACGTGATTGCCTTTGCTCTCAGCGTCGCTTCTGGTTTCAAAGATTGCTTCATTAGGACATTCCGGCAAGCATGCTCCACAAGAGATGCATTCATCCGTAATCAATAAAGCCATGACCTGTGCCTCCTTCTCACGCCAAAAGACCAATAGAACATTGACAAGTTCACGCGGCTCACACCATAGTGCATCCGTCATCTTATGGCGAGTAAGCACGCGGAAAGTCATTCTATTCCGTGATTATTTTTGAAGTCAACTGAACGGAATCCGATCAGAAGACCTACGTCATTATTGTGCCTGGGCCATTGGGCCCAGCAGAGAAGGAAAGCATCGGTCGTCATCAATGACATCTGATCAAGCCCAAACGAGTAATCGAGAACAGCGGAAGAAGCGGATCATCATGATGATTCTGCTCGCTCTTCTCCTGATGAGCGCGTCGGTTTTCCTCGTCGAACGCAAGGAATCGAGCATCATCGTCGTGACATTTCCAAGCGGCGCTGAGCTGGAAGCCGAAGTGGCGGACACGCCGGAGAAGTTGCTCTTTGGGCTTGCCTTTCGCGAGGCATTGCCTCCAAACGGCGGCATGCTTTATATCTTTGAGCAAAACGGAATGCATCGCGTAACGACCAAGGAATATCGATTTCCCATCGACATTCTATGGGTGGACGAGAGTCATCACGTGGTGCATATGATGGAACATGCAGAGCCATGTGCAAAAGATCCATGCCCTTTTTTCGGGCCACCACCTGAAGCTGTTCGGTATGTGATACAGGCAGAATCGGGGTTCATTCAGAAAGCGGAAGTTGGAAAAGGCGACGAGCTTAAGTATGCCCTTCGCATGTAGAGGCTGGGAGACGGCAAGAGGAAATATGCAGACGGATGGGTTTCAAAAGGTTGCACAGATCGATGAGTTGCCCCCGGGAACGTCAAAGATCGTCAGAATCAATGACCGTCCGATCGCGTTGTTCAACATCGAGGGAAAGCTGTACGCCATCCATAATAGCTGTCCCCACGAGGGTGCTCCGCTTATTGAGGGAAGGCTTAAAGGGTATGTCATTGCCTGTCCCTGGCATGATCTGGCGTTCGATATCCGAAATGGGCAAGGCATCGACGGCGGCGGGTATTGTGTAGGAAGCTACGAAATCCGGGTGGATGGGAACGATATTCTGATCGGCCCTCGGCGGAAAATATAAAAATGAAGTCCGGCTGAACGGTTGTCTTCGCGGCACGAATCAGGGTATCGATGTGAGTATCTCCAGTACTGATTACAATCCTGCTTTGGACGGCAGCGACTGCCGCAAGGTCATGGTCGATCAATCATTCTTCATCCATTTATGGGAAGATCGCACCAGAGGTGAACAGTGGGTGCCGGCTTACGACACCAAAAAACTTGCGCTCCTCAGTGATGAGTTCCTTCGCATTGCGAGCAATAACGCTGTGGAAAACGGGCAGCGGATCTTCGAATTCAAAGCCGTGCAACCAGGGACGTATGAGCTGATTTTTGAAAAGCGCATGGGATGGAAATTTACCGCAGAAGACCGGCGCTTGTTCAGAATCGAAGCGGAGCCGCCGTCCGGGAATTGAACCAAATGCCCGATATCGCGTTCATCAACGGCCGCTTTCTTCCTTGGGAAGAGGCGAACATTTCCATCGATGATCGAGGATTCCAATTCGGAGACGCCGTCTACGAAGTCATTCGGACCTATCGGGGAAATCCGTTCGAGCTTACTGCTCATCTGGCTCGGTTGGATCGGAGTGCCAGAGAACTCTCGCTTCGCCAACCATACACCAGTCTCCAATGGACGCGGTGGATTCAACAAGGACTCAGCCTGGCCGGATATCAAGATGCCAAGATCTACATTCAGCTTACCAGAGGAGCGGCTCCCCGTGAGCATAGTTTTCCCTCCGATATTCTCCCGACGGTCGTCATGACCATCAGAAAATTTCATCCCTTGGCCCCCGAAGTCCGCCGGGCCGGCGTAAGCGCCTGCACCCGGGAAGATCTTCGATGGGGGCGCTGCGATATCAAGAGCGTCAACCTCCTGGCCAACGTCCTTGCCCGTGAAGAAGCGAAGAAGGCCGGTGTCTTCGAAACAATTTTGGTCCGGGATGGTCTCGTCATGGAAGGCGCGCTGAGCAATGTCATGGCTGTTCAGGACGGGCTTGTCATCACGGCTCCCGAAGGTCCTCGAATTCTATCCGGGGTCACACGAAC
Organism: Nitrospira sp.; assembly: GCA_030123625.1. Taxonomy (NCBI): domain Bacteria; kingdom Pseudomonadati; phylum Nitrospirota; class Nitrospiria; order Nitrospirales; family Nitrospiraceae; genus Nitrospira; species Nitrospira sp. The sequence continues at coordinate 1,852,756 of CP126121.1, read as the reverse complement.
CGTAGTGTTAGAGCTGGCTAAAAAGGACGACATTGCGATCGAAGAACGATTCATACCGGTCGATCTTCTTTACCGAGCGGATGAGGTCTTTCTGACCGGAACGACGCTCGAAGTGCTCGGGGTTGTCCAGATCGACGGGAAAACCATCGGCTCCGGCCAACCGGGTCCTCTCACAAAACTGCTGGCTGCTCGCTGGGCATTGTTGACCGGCTAGTACCCTTGCTTTGCACATGAGTGCATGGTATGGTGCCCCTTCTGTAAGTGGGCTCATGCCCACTTTTTTGTTTGGACACATGTCAAAAGGAAATGGGTTGAGCATACCGGGCAATGGTCCACAGCCGGTTGCCGACCGGTTGCGCGAAATCATTTCACCGATCTTATGGACGCTCGGGCTTGAGTTGGTTGATGTGGTGTGTGTGGGGCAAGGTCCTCGCTCGATCGTTCGCGTCCTGATCGATAAATCAGGTGGAGTCAGCATCGCAGACTGTGAGCAGGCGCATAAGGCTTTAGGACCGGCGCTCGACGTGGCCGATCCGTTCCCTCATGCCTATACCCTTGAAGTCTCTTCTCCGGGTCTTGATCGGCCCTTCAAGAGAGCTCAAGACTATCAACGGGCAATCGGAAAAGAGGTGAGCCTCAAACTTCGGCAACCGCTCGAAGGCCAGTGGAGGATCACGGGACAACTGGTGCACGTGGATGAACAGGCGGTCGTCCTGAGCGTGGCCTCAACGCAGGCATCCCAGACCGTGAAACTGAATCGAGACATGATTGCTGAGGCGAAGCTGGTCGTAAAAATCTAGGGCCGGAGAGTCGGAGAAAAATCTAGGGCCGGAGAGTCGGAGATTGTAGGCGGTAACCGGATGCAGGAGCGTGACGTATGAACCGAGAACTGATCTCAGTGATCGACGAAATCGGGCGTCAGAAAGGAATCGACAAGGCCCGAGTCATCGGGGCCATTGAATCCGCCCTGCAGACAGCCGCGAAGAAACGCTTCGGCCAGGCCGAAAACATCCAAGTGGAGATCGACCCAAAGAGCGGGGAAATTTCCGTCGTTTCCAAGAAGATCATCGTGGAAACAGTCAGCAATCCCAAAGCGGAGATCTCTCTTCAAGAAGCCCGCCAATATGATAGTGAAGCGGAGATCGGCGACGAAATCGGATCGCTGATCGAAATGAACGAATTGGGGAGGATTGCCGCACAAACGGCGAAGCAGGTCATTTTCCAGAAGGTGCGTGAGGCGGAATGGGAAGCGGTTCAAAAAGAATACTCGACGCGTCAGGGGGATCTCGTGACGGGGATCATTCTCGGCATGGAACGCCGGAATTACCTTGTGGACCTCGGAAAGACAGAGGCCATCCTGCCGATCCAAGAACAGATTCCGCGGGAAACGTATCGGCGCGGCGATCGTGTGAAGGCGATGTTGCTGGAGGTGCGTCGAACGCCGAAGGATGTGCAAGTCATTCTGTCCCGCAGCCATCCTCAGTTCGTGGCGAAGCTCTTTGAGCTCGAAGTGCCGGAAGTCATGGAAAAGATCATCGAAATCCGGTCCGTCGTTCGAGAGCCGGGAGACCGGACGAAGATTGCCGTCACGTCACGTGAAAAGGCCGTGGATCCAGTGGGGGCCTGCGTCGGCATCAAAGGCTCTCGTGTACAGGCGGTCGTTCGCGAGTTACGGGGCGAGAAGATTGATATCATTACCTGGACACAGGACCCGAGGGTCTTTATCGCCGAAGCTTTGAACCCTGCGACGATCGAAAAGGTAGGGATCGACGAAGAAAAGAAGTCGGCGCTGGTGGTCGCAGCCGACTCGCAATTGTCGCTGGCAATCGGCAAGAATGGTCAAAATGTCCGGCTTGCGGCCCGTTTGACCGGATGGAAGATTGATATCATCAGCGCTACGGAATACGAAAAAGAAAAAGTAGAACGCGATAAGGAGATTAAAGCGGCGCTCGCAGAGGAAGCCGAGGCCCAACGACTGCAGGAAGAAGCTCGGCAGGCTGCCAGAGCTGAGGAAGCAACGAGCGGATAGAAAACGGAACCGTCTCATGGCTATGCGTGTATACGAACTCGCGAAGAAGTTAGGAATGGAAAATCGAGTGCTGATTCCCGAACTCAAGAAGATGGGGGCATCGGTTTCCTCTCATAGCAGTACACTCGACGATGAAATCGTTCAGAGAGTATTGGATAAGCTAGGCTCAAAATCGAAAGGGCAGGAGACGGAGGTTGAAGGAGGGCTCGGTGCAAAGCCAGGGGAGCATGCGAGTCACGGCAAAGCCATGGCAGCAAGGAGCCACGTCGTCGAGGAACCGCCCAAGCCTGACAAGCGCCGTATTCTGATCAAACGAAAGAAGGAAGATGAACCGATCGAGGCCATTTCTTTACCTCCAATCGCTGAAGGTGAGCGTTCGGCGCAGGCGGCACCCCCGGTCACCCTGCCTATACCGCCTCCATCCCTGGAGCAGCCTGGTAACGGTGGCCTCGTCGATCGCAGTCTTCCAGCGGAAGAACGTTCAAGCGAGATCTCTCCACCCACACCGGCGCCGCTGGCTGCGAAGCAGGAAGAGGCGCCGGCAAAGCCGACCGTCGCTCCACCAACGATCGGGGCTCCGACTCCCGAGCCGGTGACAGGCAAAAAAAAGAGCATGGCATTCGAGGCCATCGAAGCCGAGGGACAAAAAGACAAGCTTAAAAAAGTACGGAAACCGGGTCGCCCCAGAGATGATCAGCAACAAGATGTGAAATTCCGTGAGGATGCCGCCCGCTGGCAAGACCTTCGTGCGATTCCGGTGCAGCGACGGGATGACCGATCCAAGCATGTACACCATAGCACCCCGGCAGAGATCACTAAACCACGTCGGAAGAGCGTGAAAGTCACCCCCCGGACGACGGTCAAAGAATTCGCCGAGTTGATCGGTCAACGGCCGGCGGACATTGTTCGGAAACTGATGGACATGGGCCAAATGCTGACGTTCCATCAACCGATGAACCTGGATGCCGCATCGATTTTCGCGGAGGAAAGCGGAGTCAAAGTGGAAATATCGGTCGAGAAAGTCGGGGACGAGTTGCTGCAAGATGTCCTTGAGGCGGGCGGTGACGAACGGCCGGAACCCCGGCCGCCGGTGGTAACCATTATGGGCCATGTCGACCACGGAAAGACCTCTCTTCTCGACGCGATTCGGCAAACCAACGTGGCGGAAGGGGAAGCCGGCGGCATTACTCAGCATATCGGCGCCTATACCGTCTCAGTGCGCGGCAAACAAGTGACGTTTCTGGACACTCCCGGCCATGAAGCCTTTACGGCTATGCGAGCTCGTGGAGCCAAGGTCACGGATATCGTTATTTTGGTTGTCGCAGCAGACGATGGTGTGATGCCGCAAACGATCGAAGCGATCCACCATGCCAAGGCAGCCGGAGTGCCGCTGATCGTGGCGATGAATAAAATCGATAAGCCGACCGCCAATCCTGATCGGGTCAAAAACGCCCTCTCTGAACATGGACTGATCTCCGAAGCCTGGGGCGGGGATACCATTATGGTTGAGGTATCCGCTAAACAAAAAACGGGGCTCGATACTCTTCTTGAGATGATTTTGCTTCAGGCGGAAGTGCTTGAACTCAAGGCGGATCCACACCGACAAGCCAAAGGTACTGTCATCGAAGCCAAGATCGAACGGGGCAGGGGTCCTGTTGCGACCGTGTTGGTCCAGAGCGGGACTCTACGGGTTGGAGACGCATATGTCGTGGGAGCATTCAGCGGGCGTGTTCGAGCCCTCATTAATGACCGCGGTGAAAAAGCCCAGCAAGCCGGGCCGTCGATTCCGGTGGAAGTAATCGGATTGCCGGGCGTTCCGTCGGCTGGAGATGTTTTCCATGTCGTCTCCAATGAGAGAGTCGGCCGAGAGATCGCGGAAGAGAGAGCTCAAAAGCGCCGGGCGGCTGAACTGACCGGTCCTGCGAAAGTGTCCCTGGATGATCTCTTCGCGAAGATCCAAGAAGGATCTGTGAAAGAATTGGCTATCGTCATCAAGGCCGACGTACAAGGATCGTCCGAAGCATTGGCAGGCGCAGTCGAAAAGCTGTCGACGGAAGCCGTCAAGCTCCGTGTGATCCATAACGGAGTCGGTGGGGTCATGGAATCCGATGTGCTGCTTGCCGCCGCATCCAGAGCCATCATTATCGGCTTCAATATCAGGCCGGAGCCAAAGGCAACCGCATTGGCCGATCAACAGGGTGTCGATATCAGGCTCTACACGATCATTTATGACGCCATTGCCGACATCAAGGCTGCGATGGAAGGCTTGCTCGAGCCGACTTTGAAAGAGCGCGTATTGGGACGAGCGGAAGTCCGGCAGGTCTTTACCATTCCAAAGATCGGAGCAGTCGCAGGGTCTTATGTCATTGACGGGACGATCTCTCGGTCAAGCGCCGGAGTACGAGTGATTCGCGACAATGTGGTGGTCTATCAGGGGAAGCTCGCTTCGTTGCGGCGTTTCAAGGACGATGTACGTGAAGTGCAGCAGGGGTATGAATGTGGCTTAAGCATCGAGAATTTCAATGATGTCAAATCCGGCGATATCATCGAAGCCTATGCCATCGACAAAATCGCCGCCAAGCTTTAGTAGAACCCCCTGAAATTTTAATGGAACCCATTGCGTTAAGGCCGGACCCCGTATTAAACGAAATCGAAGGGTCTCCGTCAGGAGCTGGCTCTAACTGAAACCCGGTATGGTCGTGGGTCTGTGCACGGTAGAATTATTCATCTCCGGGAGCCAATCGCTTAAGGACAAGCGACAGGTCATTCATGGGCTCAAAGACAGGCTTCGGGGCAAGTTTAACCTCTCAGTCGCCGAGGTGGACGGTCAGGATCTCTGGCAGAAGGCCATCCTTGGAATGGCTTGTGTGTCAAATGAGAGTAACCACGTGAATCAGGTGCTTGAACAAGCGTTGAATCTGATCAAAAGCATGCCGACGGTCGAAGTAGTGAGGACCCAATTGGAATTGCTCTAGGTTCCCTTGCAATGCCGGCGATTGATCATGGCAAGGTAGCAAGATGTCGAAGACGACCTATAAAAGGGCAGACCGGGTGGCTGATCAGATCCGGATGGAAGTGGCAGATATTCTCATGAGAAAAATCAAGGACCCCAGGGTCCGTGACGTGACGGTCACGGATGTCGAACTGACAGGGGATTTGCGCATCGCCCATATTTTTGTCACCACCATGGAAACGGGGGAGGCTGAGCGGAATATCTTTGCCGGTCTCTCAAAGGCCAGTGGGTTTGTGCGGTCGGAATTAGGGCGGAGGCTCTCGCTCAGGTACCTTCCGGATGTGATCTTCAAGAAGGATGTCAGCGGACCTCGCGGTGACCGTATCATGCGGCTCTTGGAAGGATTGCACAGGGAGTCTGAACAACATGACACAGGAGACTCTCCCAACAGCGGGCAGAGGGTCGCGGACTCTTAAAGGAATGGACCGGACAGGCATCCTAGCCGAGGCTCTGGAAGGAGTCCTCATTGTCAATAAGGAGGCCGGCTGGACATCTCACGATGTCGTAGCCAAGGTCCGGAGCTTATTGCGCGGCGGCAAAGTCGGTCATGCCGGTACGCTGGACCCGAGCGCCACGGGTGTCTTGCCCATCCTGGTCGGGCGGGCCACGAGAGTCGCCGAATACCTGGTCAATTGGGATAAGGAGTACCGTGCCGTGTTACGCCTGGGAGAAACAACCGACACCCAGGATGCAAGCGGTCAGGTTTTGACTAAGGTCGATCCCTGTGAGGTGACCGAAGACATACTTCAGGCGGTGATCAGTCGATTCCGAGGAGTCCAGCGGCAATTGCCGCCGATGTATTCAGCCGTGAAAGTGGGTGGGCAACCGCTTTACAAAGCGGCCAGAGCTGGCAAAACGGTCGAGCGGGAAGAGCGGTCGATCGCGATTCATCAGCTGGAAATCGTGGCCGTTCACGGTCGTGACGTGGTCCTGCGCATTGTGTGCTCGAAAGGCACGTATGTACGCACGCTGTGCGCCGACATCGGACAGGCTTTAGGCGTAGGCGGACATCTTCTTACTCTCGAACGTCGGCGTGTCGGCCCATTGTCGATTGAACAGGCCATGACGATCGATCAAGTTGCCGGCCATCGTACGGCGGGAACGCTCGGTGGACAATTCATTTCGCTGGACCAACTCCTCTTTCAACTCCCGGCGGTGGTTGTGAACGCGGAGCAGGCGCAGCGTGTCTTGCATGGTTCGCCCATTTTCCCGATGGGAGCCGGACAACTGTCCGCTTCCCCCGCCGCTGTTTCCGTACGTCTGAAGAATGAAGCAGGCCAATTGTTGGCTATCGGAACCCGCGATACCGGCCGCGTGGGATCGATTAGAATTCGTAAGGTATTAAGTCTCTTGAGTCATTAATGCGGAAGGAGTAGGTATGGGATTACTGAAAGAAGCAAAAAGTGAACTCATTAAGCAATATCGGCAGCATGACAAGGATTCCGGATCGCCGGAAGTTCAGATTGCCGTGTTGACCAACCGGATCACGTATCTTACCGAGCATTTCAAGAGCCATAAAAAGGATCACCACTCGCGGCGGGGGTTGTTGCAATTAGTAGGGCGCCGGCGACGTTTGCTGGATTATCTCCGCGGCGTGGATGATGCGCGTTACCGAGCCGTGATCGATCGACTCGGCATCCGCAAGTAATGGGTCATGCTGACAACGGCGTGTATCGACGCCATAAGCATCGTTCGAATGTCCCACAGATGAACACCGACATGCGCTCCGAGCATGTAATGTTCAATGATGAATGCTGAATGTTGAGTGGAGATTCCCTCCTACATTTAACATTCACCATTTACACATTGAGCATTCCGTACAGAGCGCATCTCAGTGGGCATCTGTGGATCTAACCAGAGGAGACCATAGATGGTACACACTGTAGAAGTCGACATTGCAGGTCGGACCCTCCGCCTGGAAACCGGTCGCGTTGCAAAGCAAGCTGACGGATCAATCTGGGCCTCATATGGCGACACAGTCGTCTTGGCGACGGCCGTGGCTGCGCAAACGGCCAAGCCTGGTACCGACTTTCTTCCGTTGACCGTCGATTACCAGGAAAAGGCCTACGCGGCGGGGAAAATCCCCGGCGGGTACTTCAAGCGAGAAGGTCGACCAGCTGAAAAGGAAGTCCTAACCAGCCGCCTGATTGATCGTCCGATCCGTCCGCTGTTTCCCGACGGCTACTATTACGAAACGCAGGTCATTGCCTCAGTCCTCTCGGCAGACAAGACCGGTTCTTCCGACGTCATTGGAATCACTGCGGCATCGGCCGCTCTCGCCGTGTCGAACATTCCCTTCAATGGTCCCGTTGCCGGGGTGAAGATCGGTCGGGTCAACGGCCAACTCATCGTCAATCCTGACCTCGAAGCGATGGAACAGAGTGAACTGCATCTGGTGGTTGCAGGTACCGCGGACGCGGTGATGATGGTGGAGGCGGGCGCCGATGAATTATCGGAGCAGACGATGCTCGAAGCGCTGGAATTGGCTCACGCTGAGATTAAAAAAATCGTTCAGAAGATCGATGAGTTGGCCAAGAAGGTGGGTCGGGTGAAGCGAGAGGTCCTTGCGGAATCGATCGATTCCGCGTTGCAAGCCGAGATCAAGTCATTGGTTGCACAAGGGATTCGTGACGCCATCATGATTGCCAACAAGACCGCCCGGCAGGAGCGGTTGGATCACATTCTGGCCGATGCGATTGAACGACTGAAGAAGCCCGATGATCCCTCACGCGAACGGCACATTAAGATCGTGTTCCATCAATTGGAATACACGGAAGTCCGGAAGATGATTTTAGAGAACCGATCCCGCGCCGACGGACGCGGTCCGGCCGATATTCGGCCGATCACCTGCGAGGTCGGCGCCTTGCCGCGCGCACATGGTTCCGCGATCTTTACTCGAGGCGAAACACAGAGTTTGGCGGTGGTGACGCTGGGGACGACCGACGATGAGCAGCGCATTGACGCGTTGGAAGGCGAGTACACCCGGACATTTATGCTGCATTACAACTTCCCGCCCTTCAGCGTCGGTGAGGCGCGGCCTCTTCGCTCACCGGGAAGGCGAGAGGTTGGGCACGGAGCCTTGGCTGAACGGGCATTGAAGCCCGTCATTCCGACTAAGGATGTCTTCCCATACACCTTGCGGATTGTGTCTGAAATTCTGGAATCAAACGGGTCTTCCTCGATGGCGACCGTATGCGGTGGAACGCTGGCCATGATGGACGCCGGAGTCCCTATCAAAGAGCCGGTCGCCGGCATCGCAATGGGGTTGATCAAAGAAGGGTCCGACGTCATTATTTTGTCGGACATCCTTGGCCTTGAAGATCATCTGGGCGATATGGACTTCAAAGTATGTGGGACCAAGAACGGCATTACGGCGCTTCAAATGGACATCAAGATCGGCGGCATCACCACGGCGTTGATGCAGCAAGCCTTGGAGCAGGCCCGGATGGGACGCCTTCACATTCTCGACCGCATGTCCAAGGGACTTACGGCACCCCGAACCGACTTGTCGCCCTTTGCGCCTCGCATCTACACGATGAAAGTCAAACAAGATAAGATTCGAGATATTATCGGCCAGGGCGGTAAGACGATCCGTGGGATTCAGTCCGACTGCGGAGTGAAGATCAGTGTTGAAGATACCGGTCTTGTGACCATCGCTTCTGCGGATGGTGAGTCGTTACAAAAAGCCAAGGAGATCATCAACCGCTTGACTGAGGAAGTCGAAGTCGGAAAAGTCTACATGGGGACGGTGAGGAAAATTATGGACTTCGGCGCATTTGTGGAAGTATTGCCGGGTACGGATGGATTAGTTCATATCTCACAGTTGGCGCATCACCGCGTGAAAGCCGTGTCCGACGAGGTGGCTGAAGGCGATCAAATCCTTGTGAAAGTGTTGGAGATCGACAAACAAGGCAAGATCAGGCTCAGTCGAAAAGAGACCATCCCGGCGCCGGCAAGAAACGGCGCAAGCGATTCAGCGGGCGGGTAACACTTGTACCGCAAGCTCATTCTCGATAACGGAATTCGACTGGTCACGGAACAGATTCCGACCCTTAAATCCGTGACGGTTGGTATCTGGGTCAACGCGGGTTCTCGTGATGAAAGTCCCGCAGAGGCGGGATATTCGCACTTCATTGAACATATGTTCTTCAAAGGGACGAGTACTCGTTCGGCGACGGATATCTCCCGTGAAATCGACGCGTTGGGGGGCGAAATGAACGCCTTCACGACACGCGAAACGACGACGTTCTATGTCAAGGTTTTGGATCAGCACTTGCCTCAGGCGTTGAATTTGCTTTCAGATTTGTTTCTTCGTTCGCGTTTTGGCCAAAAAGAAATTGAGAAAGAGAAGCAGGTGGTGCTCGAGGAAATCCGTATGGTCCAGGATGATCCTGAAGATCTGGTCCAGGATCTTCATACCAAATTGGTCATGGGGCGGCATCCCTTGAGTCGGCCGATCTTGGGGCGAGAATCAACCATCGTCAGGATCGGCCGACGGAATCTTCTTGAGTATATCGACACCCATTACCGTCCGGAAGAGATCGTGGTGGCGATTGCAGGGAATTTCGATCACCGTCGGCTTGAAAAAACAATGGCGCGCATCTTTGGCGGGTATCGCACGTCCTCACGCAGCATTTCTCGCGAACGTTGGCCTCCCGAATTGCAGGGCGGCACGATGATAAAACAGAAGCCGTTGGAACAGGTCCATCTCTGTGTCGGGTTCGAGGGGGTTGCAGCCGGGCATAAGGACCGCTATGCGGTCTATGCGTTGAACAGTGTGTTAGGCGGCAGTGTCAGCTCGCGACTATTCCAAGAGGTCCGAGAAAAGCGAGGTTTGTCCTATTCAATCTACTCGTTTTTGTCCGGCTATTCGGACGGCGGCACCATTACGGTATACGTCGGGATACGAGCACGAGAGGTTGAGCGGGTTCTAGATTTGGTCTACCGTGAGATTCGAAAACTAACCAGGCATGGTATTGATGGCCACGAACTGAAACGCACACAGGACCAAATGAAGGGTAGTCTCATGTTGAGTTTGGAGAGTTCACATAGTCGGATGAACAAACTTGCCAAGGACGAACTGATTGCCGGGACACATACGAGCCTTGAGGATTTGATTGAAGAGATCGATGGCATAACCGAGCAGCAAGTATTTCAGATCGCGCAACATTTGTTAGTCGGAGACCGAATCGCGCTGACCGGCTTGGGTCCTCTGTCTTCACGTCAAGTGGAGAATTTGGAGGCAAAATTTTCTTAACTGCTCTTTATGCACATGAAGACCGATTTATTGAAATCTCGCAATGGATTGTTATTCATTGACATTCGGGCACAGGTTTCTCTACATTCGAATCCATAAACATTTCCTTGACAGGACCATCGCAGTTTCAGTACCGTTCCGATACTAACCGGACGGTTTTCCGGGGGTTTTGACAGGCAGTCGGTTGAAAAAAACGACATATTTTCTAAAGACTTTCGTATAGCGATATTCGGTATCGGTATTGGTGACGAATAAGTCTCAGCGGACTATGTGGCTCAATCTGACGAAGGAGGGATTACACATGAGAAGAGCTGTCGTTCTAGCTGCTGCGGCGGTCTTTTCGGGATTCGGCTTGCTGACCGCCGAGTTCACATTAGCTGCCGGACTCGAAGCGTTGGGTCTTGCCGATGCAGTGGTCGGTGGAAAACCATTGAAATCCGAAGCCGCGGCCAAGACACTGCAAGGCCGTGTCTGGTCGCAGTGGGCCGATAATCCGGATGGGGAACTCTTGTTCGGCGTTCAATACTGGAATACGGGAGAGCCGGGATCCGGCACCCCTGCGGGCCGATCGTCGACGACTTTTGACGTGAAGCCGCCTGATCCGTTGTTCAGTTGTTGTGCCTGGGGATTTACCGGTGGCAGTGAGAAAAATTCTACCTATTCAGGCTGGTACCAGGCGGCCACCACGGTTCGTCTCGCGGTCAAGGATAAGGCGCTGATGGACCAAATCATCAAGGCCTCTCAAGAATTGGTCGCTATGGAGATCACCTTGGACGGCAGAACTATTACCGGCTTCAAGGTAATCAAGGACTAGCCACTCTCAATACAGAACATGTTAGTGAAGGAGGAGGCGATCATGATGTTGCAGAAGCGAGGTGCGGCCGTTCTGGCAACCGTTGCCCTGGTAGTCGGTATGGGTTCGACTGCCTCAGCCATTGAGTCATTTCAAGAGCGATTCGAGTGGGGCGATATGAGCAAACCGACCACCTTACAGGGTCGAGTCATCGTCCTTGATCCCTACGATGAAGCGGTGTGGATCAACATCGCCGTCTTCGGCGGTAATGCCGAGAGCGGTTTGTACTGGCAAAAAATTCATCCAGGTAAAAACGTGAAGTTCTATGCCGATAAGTCCGCCTGGCAGGAGCTGAAGAAGATGGGGCGATCCCATGCCGGACCCGCAGCAGCGAAGGATGTACCCCCCGGCAGCACGACGGACTTAATCGAATTCGTCGTCACGGAGACTGAGCAGAACCATCGGGTGATTTCATCAGTGAAGAAGGTTCCTGAGGTGTCTGGTGCAATGGGTAAACCCTTGAGCATCTCCTCGCTGCGCCTCAAAGAGTGTGCTGGAAAAAATGAATTCGACAAAGCTTGCGCAGCAGCCAAGCAAGATCTCAACACTTCGCCGGTTTCTCCCGATGGGACTAACGTAGGGATGCAATATGATGTGATGCTTCCCGGGGGAAAAACTCTCGGTGGTTTAATTCCTTGGTCCGCACAATATAATCGAGCGCACTGATACTATCCAAAATAGAAACGGGCGGTATTCCCCCCGAGGCGAATACCGCCCGCTCATTTTCCCTCCCTGATCCACGAGAGTTATCGATCGGATAAATCGCCGTTATCCGACTTCACCATCCGCTGCAGCTCGGCAAGGCGATTTAATGCATCAAGAGGCGTCATTGAGAACAAATCGATCTGTTTGACTTCTTCAATGATCGGATGTGGATGGGGCAGGGGCTCTGATGTCAGTGGAAGTTGTTCCTGAATCAAGTTGGAACGAGTCTCAGGTTGTTCAAGTTGAGATAATACCGCTTGCGCTCGACTGATCACATCAGCAGGAAGCCCCGCAAGCTTCGCGACGTGGATACCGTAACTCCGGTCGGCTTTGCCCGCCACGATCTTTCTGAGAAACACAACGTCCCCCCCGGATTCCTGAACGGCCACGCGATAATTCTTGATTCCCGTCCGTTGTTGCTCCAGCTGCGTCATCTCATGGTAATGGGTGGCGAACAACGTGCGGGCGCCTAATCGTGCACGGTCATGGATATGCTCCGCAATCGCCCACGCAATGCTTAGGCCATCGTAGGTGCTTGTGCCGCGACCGATTTCGTCCAACAGAATCAGGCTCCGGGGCGTCGCGTTCTGGAGAATGTTGGCCGTCTCGACCATTTCCACCATGAACGTGCTCTGACCCCCCGCCAGATTATCCGATGCTCCCACTCTTGTGAAGATGCGATCGGTCAATCCGATATGGGCTTCTGCGGCGGGAACGAAGCTGCCGATTTGAGCCATTAGCACGATCAGGGCGACCTGCCGAAGATACGTGCTTTTCCCTGCCATATTCGGCCCGGTGATGATCAGCAGCCGGTTCGTCTCCAGATCGAGGACAGTGTCGTTCGGGACGAACCCCGAATCGGTACAGAGTCCTTCGACCACGGGGTGGCGACCCTCCCGTATGGTAATGGCGCCTCCTTCTGTGACCGTGGGCTTGGTGTACCGGTGCAAAGCGGCTGTATCGGCCAATGCGGCGACGACATCAATCAACGAAAGGACGGCCGCCATAGCCTCCAAACGATACGCTTCCTTGGCCAATCGGGAGCGCAGCTGAAGAAAGATCTCTTGCTCACAGGCAAGCAATTTGGCTTCGGCTCCGGTGACACGTTCTTCCAGCTCCTTCAATTCCGCGGTCATGAACCGTTCGGCATTGACCAGAGTTTGCTTGCGCATGTAGTCGGCGGGGACACGAGCAAGATTGGCCTTGGTAATTTCGATATAGTATCCAAAAACTTGATTGTAGCGGATCTTCAATGAGTCAATGCCCGTACGCTCACGCTCCTTTGTCTCGATTGCGGCGATCCAATTCTTTCCTTCCCGGCTGGTTTTACGCAATTCATCAATTGCCGGATCATACCCTTCTTTGAAGATGTTCCCATCACGAATGGAGAGCGGAGCATCAGGCCGGATTGCCCGCTCGATCAGATCGTACAGATCTTGACCGCTATCCCAGGAGGCCCGTGTATTGCGGAGCAGCTGACTCTGGAGCGGTGCCAGTTGAACGAAAATCTCCGGCAGAATCGACAGTGACTGTTTTAAGCCAAGACATTCTCGCGGGCCGGCTAAACCGAGCACGATGCGACTTCCGAGTCGTGCGATATCCTGGATTTCCCGCAAGGCCGTACGTAATGCAACCCGCACCTGCATGTGGTTCTTCAGTTCTTCCACGGCATCCAGCCGCAGTTGAATCTGGTCGCAGTTGAGTAAGGGTCTCACCAACCACTGGCGAAGGAGTCGAGTTCCCATAGCCGTGGCGGTCCGATCCAGTACATTCAGAAGAGTTGTCGGTCCCGAACCCGATGCCGTCTCGTTCGACACGAGCGGCTTGAGAAGTTCCAGATTACGGATCGTCGCTCCATCCAGATGCATGTACTCGTCATTGCGCCGGACTGTGAATCGGCGAACATGGTCCAGAGGAATCGCCGGTTGGGTCTCACGGAGGTACGACAAGGCCGCTCCCGCAGCGCAACAGGCAGCCGGGAAGCCTGCACAGCCTAGGACTTCCAAGGTTGGTACGCGGAAGTGCTCGGTCAAGGTGCGAACAGCCGATTGTTGGCTGAATGATGCCGGTGGCCGCTCACACAAGCGCGCTCCTGTCATCTGTTGGATCGACGTACAGGATGGACGGACAAGATCCGCGGGAAAAAGAACTTCCCGAGGGTCCAGTCGAGCGACTTCGTCCAATAGGTCCGTGAGCGCGTAAGGACCGTGAAACTCCATACCCCAAAATTCCCCCGTTGAAACTTCAAGGACCGCCAGGCCTATCGGTATTCCAGGGACTGCGCCTGAACGAACGGCGAGAGAGACCAGATAGCTCAGCTCAGAAGGAGCCAGAAATTCCGTGTCAACGAGTGTGCCGGGAGTATACAACCTGACGACTTCTCGCCGTACCAGGCCTTTTGTCGACTTGGGATCCTCAACTTGCTCACACAAGGCGACGAGGCGGCCGGCCTTCAATAACTTCGCGATATAGCCTGTCGCGGCATGATAGGGAACCCCGCACAGCGGAACAGGATGGGCGCTGCTCTTGTCGCGGGAAGTAAGGGCGATCGATAACAGTCGAGAAGCGTCCTGTGCGTCCTCGTAGAACATCTCATAAAAATCTCCGACCCGAAAAAACAGTATGGCGTCAGGGTATCCCTGTTTGATGTCACGATACTGCCGCATGAGCGGACTCAAGGTCGAATCATTCATCAACGAGGTCCCTCGGAGATTCCATTGGCGTGGAACTCTGGGTCCGTCCGGACAACCTCTCAAGCGATTGCCGAAGTCGCTCTAAGTTCACTTCGGCTTCCTGTAAGGCCTTCGTCTTTCGCCGAAGATCGATACGCCCACGTACCCAGGGAGGAAACAACAAGATAGCCGCAACAAAAAGGCCGATGACAAAACCGGCCATGACAGGTTTGTAAATGGGAGTTGAGGCTTCGAGCAATCCGAAGAAATAGCGAAGTGTGACTTCCTGCTCCTGGTTTTGAAGAAAGAAGGCCAGCGAAAGGAGCAAAAGAGTACCGACCAAGATCAGTCGAGTCATCGCAGCGAAGTCTTTCTGCCGTCTCGGAGGCGTAGCCCGACTGATCGAGAGACGGGACGAATCATTTTTCTGATACGAGCGAGAAGTAAACGAGATTGTGGACCTTGAGCTTCCACACGGGCTGTTCTGGTCGTTCTGGTCCGATGGGCGATTGTGAGTTCCAACCGGTCCTCCGGGAGCAACTGTGGAAACCGGTCCGCCCACTCAATGGCAACGACCGTCCCCTCCCTGAGATAATCAACTAGTCCGATCGACTCGGTTTCTTCGAATCTCTGCAACCGGTACAAATCGATATGAGCGATCGGAAGCCGCCCCTGATATTCATGTACAATCAGAAACGTCGGACTCGTAACGGACGCGGTCGGTCCATCGAGCCCGGCAACGATCCCACGGACCAGCGCCGTCTTACCTGCGCCCAATTCACCGATCAAGGCCAGTACCTCCCCCCCTTGAAGCAGACGTCCAATGGTATACCCTAATGATTCTGTCTCGGCGACAGATGAGAGAATGAGGTTCAGAGAATGGAGAGATCCAGCCATGGGAACGTCGTCACACGAGAGCGTTCCACATTGCATTGGCTTTCGTCGTTGATGGCGCTTGCTGTATGAGTTTGAGCGCATAGGGAATCTCCTCGATCACGTCTGCCGAGATCATCCCGGCCTGCCCCTTTTTTGCCGCAGCCAAATCACCGGCGACTCCATGCAGGTACGTTGCGGCACAGGCTGCTTCCCAGGAAGGCATGCCTTGGGCCAAGAGTCCCACTATCATGCCGGTCAACACATCACCGGTTCCTGCGGTCGCCATCCCTGGATTGCCGGTAGGACAAATAGCAACGGCTCCATCCGGTCGGGCAACGACGGTCCGAGCCCCTTTCAAAACGACGAACAGGCCTCGCTCTCGCGCGAAGCGGGAAGCCGTACCGATCCGATCGCTGTTGACCGTCTGAGACGTCGAGTCAGCCTCCAATCGCGCCATTTCCCCTGGATGGGGAGTGATGATGGGCTGTATTTTGCAAGAGGCCAGGAGGGCGGTCCGTCCGGTCAGTGCATTCAATGCGTCGGCATCCAGGACAGCCGGACGGTCAAGCTGTTTCGTCAAAGCCTGGACGAGTTCAACCGTTTCGGGATGAGTGGATAATCCTGGACCGATGGCGATAGCGGTTCTCGCTGCCATGAAGGCGACGAGCCGATCCAATGCAGTCCGTGCAAAGGTGCGCGCTTTAGTTTCAGGCATCGGAGCCGTCATCGCTTCCAAGAGCTTTGCTTCCAATACATCGTTGACACTTGTAGGGATTGCGACAGTCACGAGGCCTGCCCCGACACGCAAGGCCGCTCGTGCGGCCATAGCGGCGGCCCCGGTTTTCCCCACGGATCCGGCAATAATGCCGGCATGGCCATATGTGCCTTTGTGACTCGACGGTTGCCGTTCAGGCAGAGCCGCTCGCACCACATGCTGTGTCATTAAGGTTGCCCGGCTCTCAATCGCATCAAGGTAGGCCTGTGGAATGCCGATGTCGACAATCGCCACTTCTCCGGCAAGGTTGATCCCATCGTTCTGATAGAGGCCTAACTTCGGGAGGCCAAAGCTCACGGTGAGGGAGGCACGAACGGCTCGGCCTAAGATCGTTCCAGTATCAGCATGGAGGCCCGAGGGAAGATCAACAGCGACCACAGGCCGAGCGATTTCGTTGATACTGTCGATGGTCTCGGCATAGTGTCCGGTTACAGAAGAAGAAAGTCCTGTCCCGAGTAGGGCGTCGATAAGAATATCGCTGTCCTGAAAAAGGGCTTGCGCCTGAGCCTTGGACGTGTAGAGATAGACGGAAGATTTTCCTGCGCTACGAACGAATTGCCTATACATCATTGCCGCATCGCGGCTTAGTTCGGAGATAGGTGCCAGGACGAGCACGCGCACGTCGGCATGGCGTCGACGAAGTAGGCGAGCCGCGACAAATCCATCCCCCCCATTGTTGCCTTTTCCGCACACAACGGTGACCGTCTTGCCCCGCACAGGTCCCAACCGTTGCTCAAGACAAGATACGACGCCGGACCCGGCACGTCCCATCAACGTCGTCGCCGGGATATGAGCCTCTGAAATCGTTCGGCGGTCGAGTTCCTGCATCTGTGCCGCGGTGATGATCTTGATCATGGTGAATCAACGTGATGACGGGCGACCCAGCAGCGGGTCGATGGTATTAGGTCAACCGAGCAAGGCCTTCATCTCTTTTACGGCTTCTACGAGACCGACGAGGACCGCCCGTGCGATAATGCTGTGCCCGATGTTGTACTCCACGATTTCGGGAATATGCGTCAGGCGCTTGATGTTACGGTAATTCAGTCCATGCCCGGCATTGACGCCGATTCCCAGCTTGTAGGCCAGCTTGGCGGCGTGGGTAATGGCTTCGAATTCCGCATCGGCCTCTTTGGAGCGGGTGGCATTCGCGTAACGACCGGTATGCAATTCCACAAAATCAATGGCGATTTTGTGCGCGGCCCTGATCTGACTCAAATCAGGCTCGACAAAGACACTAACGGGAATCCCCCCGTTATGTAACAGAGTCACAATGTCTTGAATTCGGTCACGCTGCCCTACAATATCAAGGCCACCTTCTGTGGTGAGTT
Organism: Nitrospira sp.; assembly: GCA_030123625.1. NCBI lineage: Bacteria > Pseudomonadati > Nitrospirota > Nitrospiria > Nitrospirales > Nitrospiraceae > Nitrospira > Nitrospira sp. Next base: position 1,835,248 of record CP126121.1, on the reverse strand, counting down.
CCTGCCGTTTTTCCGGGACCAACGTGACAAGGTCGGGTTTGACGCTCAGAGCAATCTTCGCCATTTCACCGTCGGCCGCCATTTCAAGGTCAAGCTTTGTCCGGGCTATTTCGCGAAGAAGGTGCAGGTCTCGGTCCTGGATATGGCGTCGGTCTTCCCGTAGGTGAACGACCAAACCATCTGCTCCTGCCAGTTCGACCAGGACAGCGGCCGCCAAGGGATCGGGATCGGTTCCTCCACGGGCCTGCCGTAACGTCGCCACATGGTCGATATTCACACCAAGCCGAGCCATTCACCCTCCATGATCATCACGTATCAAGCCAATCAGAGAAAGAGCACTCAGACAAGGTAGAGATCCGGTAACCGACCAATATTAGTAGCAGAAAGGAACGAGACGGGGCAAGAACGGGTTCGGCGATGGGCTAAGGACTGAGGTAGGTGAAGAGGTCTCGGTCCTCGCGGCTTCAGAAGCGCACAGCAATGAGGCAAATTGACTCGACCAAGGCCCTCCATTAAAATACGCGCTTTCCATGTCCCTTCGCTCATGTATCGTGATGAGTTAGTCGGGGAATATCTAAAAAACAGTCAAAGGAAGTTCATGGGGTTGGGCGAAGGTTTTTATCGAATCAAGCGACTCCCGCCGTATGTCTTCGCGCAGGTTCAATCCCTCAAGCTTGAAGCGCGGCAACATGGGGAAGACATCATTGATTTTGGGATGGGCAATCCCGATCAACCGACACCGCCTCATATCGTCGAGAAGATGATCGAGGCTGCCCGCAAGGGAAAGAATCATCGTTACTCGGCATCGCGCGGCATCACAAAACTGCGGCATGCGATTTGTGGGTGGTACAAGCGGAACTACGATGTTGACCTGGATCCGGAGACCGAAGCCATTGTCACCATCGGCTCAAAAGAAGGCCTGGCCCATCTGGCCTTGGCCATGATCGGCCCAGGCGATGTCGTCTTGACTCCGACGCCTACTTACCCCATCCACATGTACAGCTTCATCATTGCCGGTGGTGAGGTCCGTGGTATCGAACTCCGCCAGGACAGCGACTTTTTCGAAGATCTGACGCGCGTCTATCGGCAGACGTTTCCGAGGCCGAAGATTCTCGTGATTAATTTTCCCCACAATCCCACCACGGCAGTGGTGAATTTGGAGTTTTTCAAGAAGATCGTCGCGTTTGCCAAGGAGCACAACGTCATCGTCATCCACGACCTCGCCTATGCCGACCTTGTGTTCGACGGCTATAAGGCGCCGAGCTTTCTTCAGATTCCGGGAGCCAAAGACTGTGGAGTGGAGTTCTACACCTTGTCAAAGGCTTACAACATGCCGGGTTGGCGAGTGGGCTTTTGTGTGGGCAACCGAGAGGTCGTCGGAGCATTGGCGAAGATCAAGAGTTACCTTGACTATGGTATTTTCCAGCCTCTTCAAATCGCCAGTGTGATCGCATTGAACGGCCCTCAAGACTGCGTCAAGGAGACGGTGTTGCGCTATCAGAAGCGAAGAGATACGCTGGTGGGCGGGCTCAATCGAATCGGCTGGCAGGTCGCGAAGCCGTTGGCCACGATGTTTGTGTGGGCACGCATTCCTCTCCCCTATCGGCATATGGGCTCGTTGGAATTTTCGAAACTGTTGCTCAAAGAAGCGAAAGTCGCGGTTTCGCCGGGGATTGGGTTCGGTGAAGGTGGCGATGAGTATGTGCGATTTGGACTTGTGGAGAATGAACATCGAACCAGGCAAGCCGTCCGGGGAATCCGCAAAGCCCTCAAGTTCGGAGGGGACGAAGAATGAAGTCATGCACATGAAGTCACGCCTTGGAGTCGGAATTGTCGGGTTCGGCACAGTCGGCACAGGTGTGGCCAAGGTCCTCCTCAATAATGCCTCTCTCATCAGCCGCCGTATCGGTGTGCCGATCGAGCTTCTCCGGATAGCGGATGTGGACGTGACGAAAGACCGCGGGGTGGCATTGGCCCCGGGGGTCCTGACGACCGACGTTCATCGTGTCCTGACCGATCCGAATATCGACATCGTGGTCGAACTGATCGGCGGATACGATACGGCGAAGCGGGTCATTTTGGACGCGATCGCCGCCGGGAAGCATGTCGTGACGGCGAACAAAGCGCTCCTCGCCCTTCACGGAGAGGAAATTTTTGAAGCCGCCACGCGGAAAGGCGTAGAGTTGGGGTTTGAAGCCAGCGTCGGCGGCGGTATCCCTGTTATCCGGGCATTGACCGAGGGGCTTGCCGGTAATACGATCGAGTCCATTTACGGCATCATCAACGGCACGTCCAACTATATTTTGTCGAGAATGACCCTTGAGGGACACAGTTTCCAAGAGGTTCTTCGGGATGCACAGCAGGCAGGGTATGCCGAAGCCGATCCGACTTTTGATGTCGCCGGGATTGATTCGGCGCATAAGCTTGCCGTCTTGGTCAGCCTCGCGTATGGAACTCCCATCAACTTCAAGGATATCTACACGGAAGGGATTACGAGCATCACGCCGACCGATATTGCTTACGCAAAACAGTTTGGGTATACGATCAAATCGCTCGGTATCGCAAAACTCATCGAGGGGGAAATTGAGGCTCGAGTCCATCCCACCATGCTTCCCGCTATGTCGCCCATCGCCCAAGTCGAAGACGTGTACAATGCCATCCAACTCGTCGGCGATGCCGTCGGTGACGTCGTGCTGTATGGCAGAGGAGCCGGATCCATGCCGACCGGGAGCGCCGTGGTGAGCGATGTGATTGCGATCGGACGGAATCTCCTCAAGGGCGCCGTCGGACGGGTGCCGGTGGCATCGTTTCAGCAAGGCCAGAGACGACCCCTCCGGCTGAGATCGATGGAAGAGATCAGTTCGCTGTATTATCTGCGGTTTACGGTGGTCGATCGACCCGGTGTATTGGCGCAGATCGCAGGTGAACTGGGACGCTGCAGGATCAGCATTTCTTCTATGATGCAACAAGGACGCCGTGAAGGGCAGACGGTGCCGGTGGTCATCACAACACATACCGCGAAAGAGCGCGATGTGCAAACCGCGCTTCGAGAAATCAACCGAAAGGCCTTCGTCTCTGAACCGACCACGCTCATTCGCGTCGAAGGCAAGGATGAGTGATCGATGACTCGTTGGCGTGGAGTGATTGAGGAATACCAAAAATTCCTCCCTGTAACCGAGAAGACACCGGTTATCACCTTGGGAGAGGGTCATACCCCTCTCATCAGAGCCACGAAGTTGGCGAAAGCGATCACGCCGGGGGTCGAACTCTACCTGAAGTTCGAGGGCGCCAATCCGACTGGTTCGTTCAAAGACCGCGGGATGACATTGGCTATCTCGAAAGCCGTGGAGAGCGGCGCACGAGCCGTCATGTGCGCGTCCACCGGCAATACCTCCGCATCGGCTGCCGCCTACGGAGCTCGTGCCGGGCTGGCTGTCTACGTGTTGATCCCTGCCGGTAAGATCGCTATGGGAAAGTTATCCCAGGCGATGATGCATCAAGCGACGGTGATTCAGATCGAAGGCAACTTTGATCAGGCCCTGACCCTGGTGAAAGACTTTTCAGCCAGTCTGCATATCGAGTTAGTGAACTCAGTGAATCCGTTCAGGATTGAAGGACAGAAGACGGCCGCCTTTGAGGTCTGTGATCAATTGGGCGATGCTCCGACTCTCCATGTCCTGCCGGTTGGAAATGCCGGAAATATCACGGCCTATTGGAAAGGATACAAAGAGTATCGCGCGGCGAATCAGATCACACGAACGCCCCGTATGATGGGATTTCAAGCCTCCGGTGCCGCGCCGATCGTGTTGGGAAGGGTCGTCGATCAACCGCAGACTATTGCGACGGCCATTCGAATCGGCAATCCCGCCAGTTGGTCCTCGGCGCTGAATGCGATAGAGGAATCCGCGGGCGCGATCGATATGGTGACAGATGAAGAAATTCTCCAGGCCTACACGATGGTCGCGGCGACCGAAGGCGTCTTTTGTGAGCCGGCTTCCGCTGCGTCCGTCGCCGGTGTCGCCAAGCTGCACCGATCCAACATTCTACGGGAGGGAGAGACAGTTGTATGCACGCTTACAGGGCATGGTTTAAAGGACGCCGATACGGCGATCAGCGTGTCCAAGCCGCCGGTAACCGTCAAGGCAACGCGCGAGGACGTTGCTCGTCTATTGAACGTCTGACACACGTGTGGATCTCATGAAATATGTGATGGTGCATGCCGGTGGGATGGCGGACCGTCCGAGACCCGAACTGGGAGGGCGCACACCCTTACAAGCGTCATCGACCCCCAATCTCGATCGGCTCGCACAGATCGGTGAACTCGGTCAACTGCTGATTCCCATGGAAGGAGTTCATCACGGGAGCGGATTGATCGGAGCCGCGATTCTTGGGTATGACCCCAAAAAGTTCTATCAGGGCCCGGGGCCGCTGGAAGCGGCGAGCTTGGGCGTGTCGGTGACCGAACATGACGTGGTGTATCGCTGTACGATGGTGACGTTGGGGGTGGAAGGCGGCAAAGGCGGTGAAATTAAGAAATTAGGGCCGCACGTGATCATGGAGGATGCGACGGCCGGATTGATTGAAACCGAAGACGCGCGAGAATTGATCGACGCGATCAATGAACAACTCGGCTCGGAGACCATTCAGTTTTATCCGGGAGCGGGCCATCGCCATCTGATGGTGTGGGTGAATGGAAAACCACGAGCCGTCTGTAATGATCCTCAGAAGATACTCGGTCAATCCATCGCCGATGCCTTACCCACGGGGGATGGGGCGGATACGCTCCGGAAGTTGATGGATGCCGCGTACCTGATTCTGCGCGACCATCCGGTGAACGATGACCGGCTCGCAGCGGGAAAGAAACCGGCAAACTGTGTCTGGTTGTGGGGTGAGGGGCGAGCGGTCATGTGGCCGAGCTTGGCGGAAAAATATGACATCGCAGGGGCGATTCTGGCAACCAGTGACGTCTATCGTGGTGTCGGGATGAACGCGGGGCTCGAAGCGGTGGATCCCGAGAGGTTGGTCGACGGCGATTTCCGCACCAAGGCGGCGGTGGCGTTGGAGGAATTGGCCAAGAAAGATTTTGTGTATGTGCATGCTGAATTGACGGATGAGGTGATACATGGGACTGATATCAAAGCCAAAGTCCATGGCATTGAAGAGTTTGATCGCAATCTGGTCGGACCGCTAGTCGACGGTTTAGGCAAACAAGGCCCTTATCGTTTCCTCATCATTTGCGATCACGCGGAAGATCCGCAAAGCCCGGCGTTCTATGCGTTTGGTGAAGGAGGGACAACTGGATCACAGGCAGCCGGTCGCCGCTTCACCGAGGCCGATGCGCTCGCCATGAACATGCCTGCCCGTGATGCCACCAAGTTTGTCAATAAGTTCTTCTCCAAAAGTTGAGACCCATGGCACTCATCGTTCAAAAATACGGAGGGACTTCCGTTGGAACGATCGAGCGCATTCACCGCGTTGCCGACCGTGTGGCTCACACGCAGCGGGAGGGGAACCAGGTCGTCGTCGTGCTCTCCGCCATGAGTGGAGAGACGGACCGACTGACCAAACTCGCGCATGAAGTGACGGCCGTTCCGGACGAACGCGAATTGGACATGCTGCTCTCGACGGGAGAGCGGATCACCATCGCGCTGCTGTCGATGGAATTGAGAGGACGAGGACTCAATGCCCGATCCTTTACGGGACGGCAGGTCGGCATCATGACCGATAGCGCTCACACCAAAGCCCGGATCGCGCGGGTCGCGGCGGATCGCATCCGGGAGGCTTTGAAGCAAGGGGTCATCCCGGTCGTGGCCGGTTTTCAAGGGATCAATGAACAATCCGACGTGACGACCCTTGGCCGTGGGGGGTCCGATCTTTCCGCCGTTGCGCTTGCGGCGGCCTTGAAGGCGGATCGGTGTGTCATCTTCACCGACGTGGATGGAGTCTATACGGCCGATCCCAATATCGTGCCGGCGGCGAGACGAATCGACAAGATCGCATATGAAGAGATGCTCGAGATGGCCAGCCTTGGCGCGAAAGTGCTTCAGACCAGATCGGTCGAGTTCGCGGCCAAATTCAACGTGCCGGTCGAAGTGAATTCCAGCTTCAAGGAAGGAAAGGGAACGCTCGTGACGAAGGAAGATACGGACATGGAAGCGGCGGCGGTCTCCGGCGTGACGGGGGACCGTAATCAGGCAAAGATCACGATCGTCGGCGTCCCGGACAGGCCGGGCATCGCCGCCAGGATTTTCGGCCCTGTTGCGGAGGCTCAGATCAATGTCGACATGATCATTCAGAATATAAGCCAGGCCGCCCTGACGGACCTCTCCTTCACCGTGCCCCGCGCCGATCTCAAGAAGGCCGTACCAATCATTCAAGCGGTGGCGAAAGACAGCGAAGCCAAAACCGTTTCGGTGACCGAGGCCATCGCCAAGGTTTCGCTGATCGGGGTGGGCATGCGGTCGCATTCAGGCGTGGCGGCGAAAATGTTCGACGTGTTGTCCCGCGAAGGGATCAATATCATGATGATCAGCACCTCGGAGATCAAAATCTCCTGCGTGATAGACGAGAAATACCTCGAACTGGCCATGCGATCGCTCCACTCGGCATTTGATCTGGATCAACCTCATCAAACATCTTGACCTCCTGTATTCAACCAGACCCTAAATATCTGTAGTGCGGGCAATCGGATCTAATTGCCGGCAATTCATGCCACACCGGCCCTATTGTCCCCTTTTCTCAAAGCCGGTATCCTTGCGCGCGCGGTGGGCCACCGACCCTACAACGTATTCCTTGCTATTCAGCTGAGTTGAAGGATGGCCATCAAAAAATCCGATTTCTACTCCTCTCTCTGGGCGTCCTGTGATGAACTGCGCGGCGGCATGGATGCCAGCCAGTACAAGGATTACGTCCTGTTCATGCTGTTCATCAAATATGTTTCCGACAAATACGGCGACTCCGACGACTTTGCCCCGCCCGTGGTCATCCCCAAAGGGGCCAGCTTTAAGGACATGGTCGCGCTCAAGGGCAACAGCGACATCGGCAACCTCATCAACACCCAGATCATCCAGCCGCTGATCGATGCCAACCAGCGCCTCGCCCGTAGCGACTTTCCCGACTTCAACGACTCGAACAAGCTCGGCGACGGCGCGCAAAAGGTCAAACGCGCCGAGCTGCACCTACATCTACCTCGACAACGAGCTGCACGACCACAACCTCTTCCAAGCCATTTGCCGCACAAATCGCCTGGACGGTGACGACAAGGACTACGGCTACATCGTGGACTTCAAAGAGCTATTCAAAGACGTGCAGGAGGCCATCGCGGTCTATAGCTCCGATGAGCTGGACATTGATCAGGGCAACGGCGGCTCGAACAACGTCGAGCTGAAGGACTGGCTGAAGGAAGGAAAGAAACAGCTCGATGCCGCCCGCGAGGCACTCCGCTACCTGTGCGAGCCGGTGCCGCTCCCGCGTGAAGTGGAGCAGTTTCTCCGTTACTTCTGCGGTGACGCGGCCAATCCTCAAGCACTGGCGGACACGGAGCCGTTGCGCATTGCCTTCTACAAATCCGTCGCCACGTTCGTGCGCGCCTACGCCGACATCGCCCAGAACCTTACCAGGGCCGGTTACTCCGATTCCGAGGCCGCCGCGTTGCAGAAGGAAGTCGAGTTCTACGGCGACACCCGCGGCGCCATCAAAAAGCATTCTGGCGAGGAGTTGGACATCAAGCCCTACGAGGCTGATATGCGGCACCTGCTCAATACCTACGTGCAAGCCGACCCGCCGGCGGACATGGGCAACCTCAATTCGCTGTCGCTCACGGAACTGATCGTCGAAACCGGCATCCACGACGCCATCGCCCGCAAGCTGAACGAGAAGGGCAAGCTTTCCAAGAACGCCATCGCGGAGGGCATCATCAACAACCTTCGCAAGACCATCATCCGCGACCAGCTCACCGACCCCAAGTTTTACACCGAGATGTCGAAGCTGCTGGGCGATCTGATCAAGCAGAGCCGTGCGGATGCGGCGGCCTACGAGAAGTTCCTTCAGAAAGCGGAGGCCCTGGCCAAGCGGCTGGTGGAAAAACAGCCGGAGGAGGACGTTCCTGCGATGCTTCACGGCAACCGGGAGGCAATCGTCCTCTTTCGCAACCTCCCGCAGATCCTCGCGGCTGGCCACGGCGCAGCCGATGTCGCCGCTGAATCTCAAGCTGAATACGGGAATAGGCTGGCAAGGCTGGCGTTGGAGATTGATCGTGCCATGCGGGAGCAGGCGCCGGCAGGTTGGAAGGGCGACCATGCGCGGGAAGCGCAGGTGCTCAATGCGCTGTACCCATTGCTCGGCCGCAATCGTGAGGCAACGAAGGCTCTCTTTGAACTGGTCAAGAACCAACCGGGGTATGGATGAATGAGACCCTGCAGCTAGGCGACATTTCTATCCAACTGATTCGCAAGGCGGTCAGGCACGTGCATTTGTCTGTGCATCCGCCGGAGGGCCGCGTGAGCCTGGTGGCTCCCACCAGTACCAGGGCGGAAGTCGCTCGTGCCTATGCGATTTCCAAATTGACGTGGATTCGAACACAGCGGGAGAAATTTGCTGAACAAGCTCGCGAAAGCCCTTGCCGGTTCATCACACGGGAGACCCATTACCTGTGGGGAGGGCGCCATCTGTTATCGGTGGAGCATGAGGATGGAAAGCCTCGCGTCAGATTGGATCATCGGCGGATCACCCTCGTTGTGCGACCCGGCAGCACCAAGGCGGTTCGTGCGAGGGTGATGCACGAGTGGCACAAGTCCCTTCTGCATCAGATCGTTCCTCGTCTGATCGCCAAGTGGGAGTCACGTCTCGGTCTGCGGTGGCTGGCTATTTCTTGCAACGCATGAAAACCAAGTGGGGGGGCTGCAATTCGCGACGGAAACACATCAGGTTGAACACAGAACTGGTAAAGAAGCCGAAGGATCTACTCGAATACGTAGTCGTCCATGAAATGATTCATCTGATCGAACCAAGACACAGCGAACGTTTCATCGCAATTCTCCAGGAGCATTACCCAGCCTGGCGCGAAGCACGTCTCGAACTTAATGAATTGCCTTTAGCTGCAGAGGGCTGGGCTAGGAAAAAGACAGGCTAATTTAAATTGTCGAGGACTCACGGCGACGCTGTGCTGAAGGTGTTCGAGATTTCTGAATGACCGTGCACGCCTATACCTCCAAATCAGTAGTGGGCCGTTCTGACATTCGAGCGGCGCTAAGAGAGTACCGACAAGGCTTTGAATGATGGTATGAAGCGCAGCGCGATATACTGAGAAGCGTGATTTGAGAGGATGAACTATGCCGGCATCGATTCCAGCGTGGTAATCCCAGACCGTGCTCAAGAAGAGTAGACTGATGGCGAACATATCGGTTGACCAACAACAACTTGCGGAATTTTGCCGGCAACGACATATCCGCCGCATGGCCTTTTTCGGGTCCGTGCTGCGGGCCGATTTCGGCCCTGAGAGCGACATTGACGTCCTTGTAGAGTTCGAACCCGCCCACGTTCCTGGCCTGTTCGGCATCGCGCGCATGGAACGTGAATTGTCCACCCTGTTCGGCGGCCGCAAAGTGGATCTTCGCACGCCCGAGGATTTGAGCCGATATTTCCGCGAGGATGTGTTGAAGGAGGCCGAGGTTCAATATGCGCAAGGAGGATGACGTCCGCCTGAGGCACATGCTCGATGCGGCGCGGGAAGCGCTCGGGTTTGTGCAAGGCCGAAATCGTGTCGATCTCAACAGCGACCGTCAGTTGGTGCTGGCGCTGGTCAAGGCCATTGAGATCATCGGTGAAGCAGCTTTTCGCACTTCTGAAAACAGCCGGGCTCAATTTCCAGAGATTCGCTGGGAGGACATTGTCGGCATGCGTCATCGCCTCGTCCACGCCTATTTCGACATCAACCTGGATGTTCTCTGGAAGACGGTGCAGGATGACCTGGCGCCCCTCATCGCTCGCCTCGAGCAGGTGTTGGACACGGAAAGGCATTGACGGTCCCCGAAAGAAGCAAGCACTGAAGGCGTTTATCGGCCTCGAGGATTGGGATCATATTTAGCGCCTTCCACGCGAGAGACAATGACAATTTACCTTGCATCAAGGTCATCATGACAAGGATGGGAATATCGTAGGCATGGAAATCATCAATGCTTTAAAGCGGTACAGAATCCGAAATCTGTCGAATATGCGGTTGCCTAATCGGCTTTATCAGACTGGGAACATGCCAATAATATGAGATCGGATCTTGGGTATCATCTAATCGATTATTCAGCTCCCATGCTTCCATAGCAGGTTCTCCGTGATCGATCTCGCGATCTGGAACCGTGTTCCAGGAGCGTCTGGAAGAATTCCATCTGCTCGCCAGCGACTTAGTCTGCCGCTAATTTCCCCGGACCTTGACGTCTCGACAGGGAAGCCCCGCTCCTGATACCCTCTCTTTCCATGGCTCGAAAAACTTCCCAATCAGACTCTTCCCGCGCTGTTCGTGAGCGCCATTCGGTTGCTGAACGAAAACCGTCTGCGGATCAGACAGCATCGCTGGAAATCTACGACACCACCTTGCGCGACGGTGCCCAGGCGGAGGATGTCAGCTTTTCAGCGGAAGACAAAGTCCTCATTGCGCAAAAGTTGGACAGTTTGGGAGTACATTTTATTGAAGGGGGGTGGCCCGGAGCGAATCCGAAAGACATTGAGTTCTTTCGGATGATCAAAACGATTCCGCTGCAGCATGCCGAAGTCATCGCGTTCGGTTCTACGAGAAAAGCCGGCAACACGGCCCGCAAGGACCCTACTCTTCAGGCTTTGCTCGCTGCCGAAACGAAGACGATCACTCTATTCGGGAAAACCTGGTCCTTCCATGTGACGGATGCCCTAGGGATCTCGCTGACCAAGAACTTGGAGTTGATCGCCGATTCCATCGCGTACCTCCACGGGAAGGGACGTCGGGTGTTCTACGATGCGGAACATTTCTTCGACGGGTACAAGACCAATCCGGAATATGCGCTCGCCACCATCAGAAAAGCGGTAGAGGCCGGAGCAGAGCGAGTGATCCTGTGCGATACCAACGGTGGGACGATGCCGTGGGAAATTCGTGAGATCTGCGACGCGGTTCAACGCGAATGTCGGGTTCCACTCGGCATCCATGCGCATAACGACTGCGAAATGGCGGTGGCCAATTCTCTGGTGGCGATCGAAACAGGCATCGTTCAGGTGCAGGGAACGATCAACGGGATTGGGGAACGGTGCGGAAATGCCAACCTTTGTTCGATCATTCCCAATTTAGAGTTGAAGATGAGGCGGGCCACATTGGCCGATCGCTTGAGCCATTTGAAGGATGTGTCCGGCTTCGTCACTGAGATCGCGAATCTGATGCCGAATAAGCATCAGCCCTATGTCGGCGATGCCGCGTTTGCCCACAAGGGCGGAGTGCATATTCATGCTGTGCTGAAGAATTCGGCGACCTATGAGCATGTTGATCCGACCAAGGTCGGGAATCGACAGCGGATGCTGATCTCCGACTACGGAGGAAGGAGCGGCCTTCTTGACAAGATGGAAGCCTATGGAATCAAACTCTCAAAGGACCATGCCAAGGTAGACGAGCTGATCCATACGTTGAAAGACCATGAGAACCAGGGTTATCAATTCGAAGGAGCCGAAGGGTCGTTCGAATTGCTGATGCGAAAGGCGATGGGGAGCCATCGGCCCTCGTTTCAATTACTCGGATTTCGCGTGATCGTTGAAAAGAAACAAGAAGATGGCACACCTCTTTCCGAGGCCACCGTGATGGTCAAAGTCGGTGAAGCGGTGGAACATACGGCGGCTGTCGGGACGGGACCGGTCAATGCGCTTGATCATGCGCTGCGCAAGGCATTGGAAAAATTCTACCCCCAGCTTCGGGAAGTGAAGCTGCTTGACTATAAGGTGCGCGTCCTGGCGGCCAATCGAGGGACGGAATCAAAAGTGCGTGTCTTGATCGAGTCGGGAGACCACAAGGATAAGTGGGGGACGGTCGGGGTTTCGGAAAACATTATCGAGGCGACATGGCAGGCTCTCGCAGATAGTATCGAATACAAACTTCTCGACAAGGACTAGAGTATTTCGTAAGCATCCGCCAAATTATTCTTGACAGGTATCGTAACCTCACGTAACTTAAGCAAAACTCATCGCATTATGAGAGAGTCGGTCGGACAGAAACGCGGCGAGTTGCAGTGGTTACGTAGGGGGGTGGTATGAGAAAGGCGGATATTGCTGATGAAATTTTCAAACAGGTCGGCATCTCGAAAAATGAAGCCGCTGATATCGTCGAGTTTGTCCTGAATTTGTTGAAATCCGTCTTGCAGAAGGGAGAATCGGTTAAAATCGCGGGGTTTGGCAATTTTGTCGTGCGCAGCAAGGGAGCCCGCAAGGGACGAAATCCTCGAACTGGTGAAGAAATTGGGATTACCCCCCGTCGAGTGGTGACGTTTCGGCCAAGCCAAGTGTTCAAGAAATACGTCAATTCATAGTAGGATGTTGGAAAAAACCGCCCGCTTCGTTCTCGCCAACAAAGTACGCCCAGGTAGGGATACGGCTCGCTCACTGGCTCGCGGGCGCACACAGGCGTGGCGCTCCTTAAGAATTGCACCGCGCGCCTCACTGAAGCCTTGCGGGCGGTCTTTTTGATCATCTTGCGTACACAGAGCAGACAGGTCTACAACCAGCTCGGCTTCGTCGACAAACTAGACGCACCGTGAGGCCGGTCATGGGAACTGAACCCAGGCTGGGGAGCAAGGTTTTCTATAAAATCGGCGAAGTAAGTCAATTGACGAAGCTTCCCGCGTATGTGCTTCGTTTCTGGGAATCTCAATTCACCTTTTTGAAACCCAAAAAGAGTCGAGGAAACCAACGCCTCTATGTACAACGGGATGTCGAAACCGTGCTGGAAATCAAGCGTATGCTGTATGAAGAAGGACATACCCTCGAGGGTGTCAAGCGATACTGGGTACGTCGTGGGCGGGCTGCTTCACGCCGGCTGCGCCCGAAAGAGGTCGCCAAAAAGTTGAGAGGGGATCTCCAAGTTATTCTCAAAATTCTCGACTCGCATTCATCATGAGCGAAGGGTAGCCTTATCGAGAGCAGCCTCTTGCTTATCGTCAGGATGGTATCTGCAGGACAACAAATGTGTCGGGGCGTAGCGCAGCCCGGTAGCGCACTCGCTTGGGGTGCGAGTGGTCGTGGGTTCAAATCCCGCCGCCCCGACCAATCCTTTTCGTGCTGAGTGACGGGGCTGAGGGCGGAGTAGATGAATTCCGCCGCCCAGCCGGGATCCGTGGAGCTGCCTCGCGCAGCTCTTTTTGTTGAAGGCCGATCATGCGCATCCTTGTGACCAACGACGACGGTATCCATTCGCCGGGAATCGCAGTCTTGGCGAAGGCGCTGACTGCGATCGGGGAAGTCTGGGTTGTCGCCCCAGATCGGGAGCGTACGGCAGTCGCTCACGCCGTGACCTTGCACAAACCATTGCGTCTTCATCAACTAAGTCCACGTACCTATGCCGTGAATGGAACCCCGGTGGATTGCGTGAATCTTGCGCTGCTTAAAGTCATGCCGAAACCGCCCGCCCTCGTCGTGTCCGGCATCAACAAAGGGGTCAACCTCGGCGATGATGTGATGTACTCAGGCACCGTGTCGGCGGCGATGGAGGGGACGATTCTTGGAATCCCATCGGTGGCGGTATCCCAAGAAGGGCCGGACACGTTTTGCTTTGGCGTTGGTGCACGCTATGCGGTCCGCGTGGCCCGCCTTATCCTTGCTCACGGGCTGCCTGAGGAAACGCTCGTGAACGTGAATATTCCAAATCGGCCGCGACGGGAAATTAGAGGTGTGCGGGTCACCTGTCTCAGCCGGAGGCGGTTTCATAATCCGATCATTGAAAAGCTTGATCCGCATGGACGGAAATATTATTGGATTGCCGGCGAACGGATATCGTGGAGCCGCAGTAAGGATGCTGACCACGAGGCGATTGAAGAAGGGTTTGTCTCTATCACGCCGATCCATTTGGATATGACGCACTATGGGGTGCTGGATCAATTCCGCGCGTGGGAGCCGATCATGAACCGAGGCATCAAGAAATCCTCAACCGTTCAGTCCACAATCGACCGTACAGGGAAGTGAGGGGCATGGTAGGAGGGCTGATCGAAGCGGTCATCGGCGAGTTGAGCCGATTCATCATTGCGTGTATTTCAAGGTTCGGCTACGGGGGCATTCTCTTTACGATGGCCGTCGAGAGCGCCTGCATTCCGCTCCCCAGCGAAATTATCATGCCGTTTTCCGGCTATCTGATCATGACCGGACAATTTACGATGCTCGGAGTTACGCTGGCCGGCGCGGTCGGCAATGTTCTCGGCTCGATCGTGGCTTACTACGTGGGTATGTGGGGCGGGCGGCCATTTGCGGAGCACTATGGACGTTATTTCCTGGTTTCGCACCACGATCTGGATGTCGCCGATCGTTGGTTCGCAAAATATGGAGAGGCGGCCGTCTTTTTCAGCAGAATGCTTCCGGTGGTGCGCACCTTCATTTCGCTCCCGGCCGGCATTGCGAAGATGAATTTTCCACGGTTTGTCGTCTTCACATTTGTAGGGGCGCTGCCCTGGTGCTATCTGTTGGCCTATATCGGCCTTCGTATGGGCGAACAGTGGGAACATCTTCGGGATTATTTTCATCAATTCGACATCATCATCGGCCTTTTTCTGGCGGTCGCCCTCGGGTATTTTCTCTGGTCTCATTGGCCAAAGCGTAGCCCCACGACCCCATAGGGGCTTCACATGCTTAAGATCTACAATACGCTTACCGGGAAGAAGGAGTTGTTTGAGCCGATCGAGCCGGAGACGGTGAAGATGTATGTCTGCGGCGTGACGGTCTATGACTATTGCCATATCGGTCATGCACGAAGCGCGTTGGTTTTCGACGTCCTTCGCCGATACCTCGAATATTCCAACTATCGCGTCGAGTTTGTAAAGAATTTCACCGATGTCGATGACAAGATCATCAAACGGGCGAATGAACAGGGTGTGAGCTACGGTGCAATCACAAAGAAGTTCATCCAAGCCTACTATGACGACATGGGAAAGCTTGGCGTACGTCAAGCCTCAATCGAACCCAAGGCAACCGAGCACATGACGGAGATCATCGATCTGACGGGGATCTTGCTCAAGAAAGGCCTGGCTTACCGAGTCGACGGGGACGTGTATTTTGACGTAGCGAGGTATCCCGACTATGGGCGTCTCTCCAAGCGCAAACTCGAAGATCTACAGGCAGGGGCACGTGTAGAAGTTGACGAGCGGAAGCGACACCCCATGGATTTTGCGCTCTGGAAAAGCAGCAAACCTGGTGAGCCTTCATGGCCGAGTCCTTGGGGACCAGGCCGGCCCGGCTGGCATATTGAGTGTTCCGCCATGTCATTCAGATACCTCGGTGAAACCTTCGATATCCATGGCGGCGGGATGGATCTGATCTTCCCGCACCACGAGAACGAAATAGCTCAGTCATGCGGTGCCACAGGAAAAGAATTCGCGCGCTATTGGGTCCACAACGGGTTCGTTCAGGTCAACAAAGAGAAAATGTCCAAGTCACTTGGGAACTTTTTCACAATCCGGGAGATCTTTAAGAAGTCGGAATGGTCGGAAGAGATCACAGGTGAAATCCTTCGATACTTTCTCCTTTCAACACATTACCACGGACCACTCGACTTTTCAGACCGGGGCCTCGAAGAAGCAAAGTATGCTCTGGACGGGTTCTATGATCTCTTCCAACGATTAGCTGAATTAGAGAAAGAAACATCGTCCCCAAACGAAGTATTTCAATACAAATTTGACCATACGCTTGGCTTTTACGAAGAAGCCTTCAAGATGGGCATGGACGACGACTTCAATACGCCGATGGCGATTGCCTCCTTACAGAATTTGAAAAGTGAAGCCAATCAGCTGCTCGGTCAGGGGCTTTCCTATCATGATGGGACGAAACTTCGAGAAGAGTTCCGAGTCCTTGGTGGTGTTCTAGGACTGTTTCAGCTGCAGCATTGGCAGTTCAGGAGTAAGGGATTAGCAAAGACTCAGTCGGGCACACCTACGGTTACCGATGTTCAGCTATCGGATGCTATTATTGAGGGCAAGGTAGCCGAGAGGAATGATGCGCGAAAGAAGAAAGACTTCTCGCGCGCTGATCAGATACGGAGCGAACTGGCATTACACGGCATCATCATCGAGGATAAGCCTGATGGCACCAGCCGGTGGAAGCGCTAATTCTCAGGAGATTCTCTATGGCCTCCATGCCGTGCGCGAAGCACTGAAAGCCGGAAACCGACCATTACAACGTGTGCTGGTTCTTCGGACCGACAAACAGTTCACCGATCTGGTGCAGCTGGCTCGATCACGCGGTGTCCCCATTCATGTCCAGCCTCTGAGTTCCATCGATCGTCTGGTTCCCAACGGCAAGCACCAAGGCGTTGTGGCCTTTACGTCAGCGAAGGCCTATCAGACTGAGGAATCGATCCTTGCTCGAGCGGCCCAACGGCATGAGGCACCACTGTTGGTGATTCTGGACGGAGTCGAAGATCCACATAACCTTGGCGCCGTGCTTCGGACGGCGGAAGGAGCGGGTGCCCATGGGGTGCTTATTCCCGAACGGCGGGCCGCCGGCCTTACGTCAGTGGTTGCCAAAGCTTCGGCGGGAGCGATCGATCACATTCCCGTTGCACGCGTAACCAACATCAGTAGATCGATCGAGTCGTTGAAGGCGGCCGGAGTGTGGATCTACGGGGTCACACCATCGGCGAGTAAAGTATTTACGGACGTCGACTTACGAGAACCGGTTGGAGTGGTTCTTGGAGGAGAGGGAACGGGAATCAGAGCTGGCGTGTTGCAACATTGCGATGACTGCGTATGCATTCCACTCAGGGGTCAAGTTCGGTCGCTGAATGTGTCGGCTGCCGCCGCAATAGTCCTGTTTGAGGCGGTTCGCCAGCGACGTCAGACTCAGGACTGACTGACTTTACCGGATCCTGAGCACGCCCCCCTGAATGGCGGTCTTCAGTAGTTGAGCCGTATTCGACACCCGCATTTTCTTCATCATATTGGCCCGGTGGGCTTCGACGGTTTTGACGCTGATCTTCAGCCGTTGACCGATTTCCTTGTTCTTAAATCCTGCCCAGATCAATTCCAAAATTTCCTGTTCGCGTGAGGTGAGCGATTCGGGCCGTTTGGTGCGGGGAGGAGGCTCAAGATCCGCGAGAGATTTTCGAGTCCGTGCCTTGGCAGCTGTCTTCGCCATAGTAGTTAGTTCTCCATATTAGTAGGTCTATACATCAGGTATACTCAATGGGTAATCGTGCTTATAGACAGTTATTATGGTATGGTCATTCAAGAATGTAAATAAAGGCACTTCGGCCCTAGTAGGGTTACCAGGTAGGGAAAGAACTCTGAGCAATTATGCATGAGGGAGGGCTGTTAATCATACTGATTGCCGGGCTTTTGGGCGCACTTATCGGTAGCTTTCTCAATGTCTGTATCTATCGTTTACCGCGGCAGGAATCAATTGTATGGCCGGGTTCTCACTGTCCGAGATGCGCTCAACCCATTGCCTGGTACGATAATATTCCCATTCTGAGTTATCTCGCGTTGGCTGGGCGCTGCAGATACTGTACTGCGTCTATTTCCTTCCGTTATCCCGTCGTCGAGCTTCTAAACGCAACAGGTTATGCAGGGGTGGTTTGGATCTTCGGCCTCAACGGAATTGCCGTGACGTACGGATTACTCTATTCAGCTCTTCTTGTGGCGGCCGGGACAGACCTTTCTCATAAGATCATCCCTAATGCCCTGACATTTCCAGGGATTATCCTAGGCCTCGTCTGCGCCACTACTATTTTACCCCTCGGATTTCTAGGAAGCGTACTGGGTGTTTTCGTGGGTGGAGGAATTCTGTGGATACTTGCGTGGGCAAGCCCCTATCTCTTTGGGAAAGAGGGGATGGGAGGGGGGGACATCAAGCTTATGGCGATGGTAGGGGCATTTCTGGGATGGAAGCCTGCGCTGATCACGATCATGATTGGGTCGCTTCTGGGATCGCTCGTGGGAGTCACCCTTATTGCAGCACAGATAATCAAGCGTGAGGAGTACATTCCCTTCGGGCCGTTTTTAGTCTGCGGTGCACTAGTGACACTATTCTTTGGCCAACCTATCCTCGATTGGTATCAAGGGCTCTTAGCCGGATAACGGCTCCCCTGCCTGATTCCCACCATTTCTTACTGTATCTCTTCTGTAAACAACTGTATCTCTTGAGGTACTACTGCTCTCTGCCGACCTTTCTTTCCTTGTAGGGGTTACACCTTTCAGATGATCCCGAGCTTGTTTCGTCCTGATTCCATCGATTCAATGGCTTAGGGACTTCCCATAATCCATTGTTCGGTAAGCATACAATCCATGAAGGCTCAGACTGCGAGTGGCACGAGTCTTGACATAGCGACGGGCTACCTAGCCAGTGCACAGACAGTGAGGAAGATATGAAACAAGAAGGTAAGACATTGACGGAACTCATGGTGGTGGTCGCAATCATAGGGATGGTCGCCATGATGGCCATTCCCAACTACTCGATCGTCAACTCGCGAAGCCAGATCCGTTGTACGACCGAGGAAATCGCGTCGGAACTGCGCCTTGCCCGCCAACTTGCGATCACTTATCGGGATCGCGTTCGAATCGTTGTCGACCTGGAGCAGCAGGCGCTTACCACTCAGTTTGTAAACTCCGCAACCTCTCATCACGCATATTACTATGGCGGAAAGGGGATTGTTATCGAAGAGCCAAGCGCGGGGCCGGAAATCCTTTTCCATCCGAGCGGACGTTCTGCCAGTGCCACGACGATTCAACTTCACAGTCTAGAAGGACAGACCCAGTCACTCACCGTGAGCATCACGGGTCGGGTATCGCTCCTATGAGAAGAACGATGAAGAACGAGGGTTTCAGTCTGGTCGAGGTCATGGTGGCAATGATGATTGTAGGCGTTGCACTGATGGGTACCCTGGGTGCGGTGGAGGTTGCCTCCCGGCACGTACAGCAGGGAGGCCTGAACAGTAAGGCGATTGAGCTGGCCCAGGCAAGGTTGGAATCGAAGCGTTCCGTTCGTTGGCAGTCACTCCTGGAAGATGATCTCGATCGCGATGGTACTCCAGAGACGCTCATGGCCGATGACGGCCAAGGCTCCGATAGAGTTGCGGGCGATGGGATTTATACAGCCATGTATGAGCGTGATGGGGTGACAGTCGTGTGGACAATTGAGACAGAGGAGCCAGAACCACTGTACTCCACTGCCATGGTGATAATCCGAGCAGTTGCGTCGTATTCCGGGCCAAACGGGCACAAGAGAGAAGTCAAGGTAGCGACCATTCGAGCCAATCCCAATTTTGTGGGGCAACGATGAACCAACGGAATATCATTAGATCTGATGCGCGGCATCGCCGTTCCATCAGTATGTCCGACCAGCGTGGCGTGTGTCTGACCGAATTGATGGTCAGTTTAACGGCCGGAGTGATCGTCTTAGCTGCAGCGTTGAACGCCTTGAATGTCGCGCAGGCTCATGTGAGCAAACATCAAAATGACTTGAGACATCAGCAAGATCTCAGACTGGGGTTAGAGGTGTTCGAACAAGAAGTTCGATTAGCGGTGGCCGATTCGATCGGCTCAGCGACTCCAGACGAATTTCAATTTCATGCCAATATCAGCGCTCATCAAACGGTGACCACCGGTGCAGTTGTGCCTGGCCAATCGATTATTGCAGTCCAGGATGGCAGTGGATGGGGCGAGGGGAAGACCGTCATCATTTGTGGCCAGCAGACCTGCGAAACGCATCAACTCTCCCGATCGGGTCAGCGGTATCAGTTGACCTTGACTGAACCGGTAGCTTTGTCGTTTCCCGCAGGTGCCTCTGTAGAAGTGAACAATCGGGTGGTCTATTACACCAAGCGAGACGAAAACGGAACGGTGAAGCTTATGCGGATGGTCGATGGAGGAGCGAATATCCTCATCGGCGATCTAGAAGATCTGCATTTTTCATATTGGGACGAGCATGGTCATGTCACGCAGCAGCCGTTGCTCGTCAAGCGAGTCGCGCTTGAAATCGAGTCGAATCACTCTCTGCATAGAATGATGCGGGAAGTGACTCTCCGATCATAGGAGTAAAAACATGTCGTATCGAGATGTCAAAGACCGTCAGCAGGGGATTGCACTTCTGGGAGCTATGGTTGTCGCCCTTATTTTATCGCTATTGGGAGCAACGCTTCTCAATCTCGCAGGACAAGAAAACGTCAGTGCTGGATTAGCAAGCGAGACGGCGGTTGCACAACAACTGGCCGACGCGGCTGGTGAATTGGTGGTGGCCTGGTTTCACAGCCCCCATACAATTGCAAGTGTGTCTCAGCTTTCATCTCTTCGTGAAAAAAGAAATTATGATAGGGAAGGACTTCCCTCATTTTTTGATGCGTCCGGTCGTTCACAATTCGTCGGTACGGCGGATCAGCCGGATGTACGGTTACACGCAAGCAATCCCTTCGATCACCGACTGTTGAACGATCCTGAAACAGGAATGTTTCGCACAATGACACATTTAGGACAAGTGGAGGAACTCAAGGTCTACGCATCTTCCAAGCCCGGTCTCCTGTGCACAATCGACACCACGGTTACAACCAATACCAATCCTCCGGTCAGGCAATCGATACTCATGCAGTTGGGCGCGCTGGACTTGCCGCCGTTAAGAGCCGCGGTGCAAGTGGGCCAGCATCTCGGCCGCTTCCAGCCAGGAAGTGAATCACCCGTCTCTGTGCATTGGGGTGAGTTCAAGGTGGGAGGTGATCTGATCCTTACGCAGGCTGATGAGATCCCACTGCTGAGCGCGCTCGCTCCAGTAACAGGCCAAGCCTATGACGAAATGACGAAACGAGAAGATCGGTGGATGGAAGGATGGATAGGCGGGACGGTTCAGATGACACACTTACCATCTGATCAGACTCCCAGTTTTCCAAGCAATCTTCACATGGCCCAGAATCCGATTCCTGGAGTTCCCCTCGATCAGTGGCCTTATGAACACATAAAGCGGGTGGCAAAAAGATTCGGTCGATACTTCGCGATTGATCGAGAGGGTCTTCTGTATCCGCAAGGTATTGTAGAACCAGGACGTGGCATTTCCCCAGACGAGGTATTTCGGTCAAAGGGAAGCGGCGATCAGCTTGGTCTGATATTTATTGACACGCTCGATCAGACGGCTCCTCGTCCAGATAACCTCGGGATTGTCAGATTGCAGGCTCCGTACTTTGAAGGCCTGGCGGTAGTGCAAGGCCACGTTGTGCTTGCTCCCACTGGGTCAGGACAGTCTGTCGGGGTACTTAGCCCTCCGCCAATAGACCAGAGTAAGGATGTCGTTCGGACACCCGTTCAACTGTCCGGCATGCACTTCAACGGCGTGCTCCACGCAAGTGGCGATATCACGATCATCGGAAAAGTCAGATTATTCGGAGCAATAGCAGCAGGTGGAACAATTACGTCTGCAGGTTCAGGAAGCAGCGTGGAGGTGTGGTATGACCACGATTTCAGTCGTGGATTATATCGTGGATTGCCCGTGGTCTATCGTGCCCCTGGTACCTGGATGGCACGATATTGAGCCATAGGCGAAGAACGATCTCAGTGTGAAGTAGACTCGCACATAAAAACAACTTCTAATTGTCGATGAGAAAGGATGAGTTAGAAATGATCACGCAAGGTATTGAAACGCATCACAAACGGCAAGTCCTCTCTGTAGCCAGTCTAAAAAAGTCGGCAATGGCCAAACACCCTCGCAAAATGACGATGGGACGCAGTCTCTTAGACTGCAGCGCCTATCGCGGCATTATCAAACAGGCGGATCTCGATGCTGCAATAGAAGAGTCTCTATCACGGGAAATCGATCTAGAAACCCTCTTGCTCGATAAATATCGCGTGCCGAAGTCTGCACTCGGGTCGGCGCTCAGCGAATTTTACCAATGCCCCTACGTTTCCTATGATGAACGAACCGTCATCGATCCCGAGCTCTTGAAGAACCTCAGTTTCGATTATCTTAGAAGAAACGCCTGGATTCCGTTGAAACGACAGGGAACGGTCCTCGACATTGTCATCAATGATCCACACGATCTGGAGAAAGGCCTTGATATACGACGCGCGTTCCCCGGCACGACGATACGCTTCTCCGTCGGGCTTCGGCGGGATATCGAACAATACCTCCTTGTCGCAACAGGACAGGCCAACGGAGGATCGATAACCGAGATTCTCGGAGAACTCGTCGATGAAGCGTGCATCGAACGAAACGGCGAGGCCGAGTCCGGAGAGATCGATGAAAATGATTCAGCCATCGTGCGCCTCGCGAACCAAGTAATTGCTGAAGCGTATCGATTAGGGGCCTCTGATGTCCATATTGAACCCAATTCGGATCGCAAGGAGACGGCAGTACGGTTCCGAGTGGATGGAAGCTGTTTTACCTATATGTGTATTCCTGCCGTCTATCGGCGTGCCATTGTTTCACGGTTGAAAATCATGGCTAATCTCGATATAGCCGAGCGACGGAAACCGCAGGACGGCAAAATCCGCTACAAATTAGCGAAGGATTGTGAGATTGAATTGCGTGTAGTTACATTGCCTACTGCCGGAAACAATGAGGATGTGGTGCTGCGTCTTCTCACGGCAAAGGAGACCATGCCCTTAGAAGCCATGGACTTTTCCCAAGATGTTCTGCAGATCGTTAAGGAATTGTCCGAGCGTCCGCATGGGATTTTTCTTTGTGTAGGGCCGACTGGATCCGGGAAGACCACGACGCTGCACGCCATAATGAAACATATCAACACGGATGAGCGAAAGATTTGGACAGCGGAGGACCCCATCGAAATCACTCAGGAAGGCTTGAGGCAGGTTCAGGTGCATCCTAAAATCGGGTTTACCTTTGCCGCGGCGATGCGCGCATTCCTTCGGGCCGACCCGGACGTGATCATGATCGGAGAGATGCGAGACAAAGAAACGGCCGATATCGCGATAGAAGCTTCGCTCACCGGCCATCTGGTGATGAGTACGCTCCATACCAATAGCGCAGTAGAAACAGTCACTCGATTGCTGGATATGGGTTGTGACTCGTTCAACTTTGCCGATGCGATGTTGGGGGTACTGGCAATGCGCCTCTGCAAGCGCATTTGCTCTCACTGTAAAGAAACATACCACCCGACTCAGCAGGAGTATGACGAACTCGTGCAAGGCTATGGAGCGCGATACTGGGACAAGCTGGGAGTTTCTTATACGGAAGACTTAACTCTCTATCGTGGGCGTGGTTGCGAAATATGCAATCACAGTGGGTTTAAGGGACGGGTGGCGCTGCACGAACTCCTGGTTGGTTCAGAAGAAATTAAGAATCTGGTCCAAGCCAAAGCGAGGACAGCCGAAATTCTCAGCGTGGCGATGCGGGATGGAATGGTCACCTTGCTGCAGAGTGGTATTCAGAAAGTCCTGAAAGGTCTGACGACCTATCGTCAAGTCCGAGCCGTTGCAATAAAGTAGTGTTGCGGGGAAATAGATGACCTGTTGAATCTGTTAGGAGGCCTGCTCCAGCAACAAAGCGAACGCTCTCAGCTTCATGAGCATATCTGGGTGAACGCGGATGAATTCCAACCCACATCGGTGTTTGGAAACCCAACGTACTCCGGCCAGCTCAATCTTAGCTGGCCCCTCGCCGTTTAGGAGATCGATATCCAGGGAACCATAGGTCGAAACTGACGGGGGTTGCGCCGCCGTCATGGCACACCCCTGCGCCGAAAGGTTTAAGACAGTTCCGTCCACCTTGTCTTCATTGTTCCAAAATTGGCAGGGAAGCTGGACGGCAAACCGCCGGACCTTATGAGACTCTCTTGCCATCGGACATTTGTGAGCCTATGCCGGTTGAAATTCAGACATCTTCTATATGTCCCACTGACAGATTAGAGAGCACTGTCGGTACCCTAGTGACGATTGTGCGTTCTGTCAATAAAAGATAATCACCTGCCGTACGAAACGGTACAGCCTACACGCCGAAAATTGTCGTGCATCAAGGCGAAAAATGGGCCACTCTCATCAGTTGCGGATTAAAAGCAATACCATCAAATCAAGAGGTTACACGGAATAAGAGTCCCATTGAAAGCGGCATGTCCCTTGCTCGATCAGGAGGCGCCATGAATGAGACAGCAAATATCATGAGCAAGTCCCGTTCAAACGAAAAAGGTTTCACTCTCATAGAAATAGCCATCGTAGGGGCTATTCTGAGCGTCGCGGCGGCGCTGTCTGTCCCAAATTTTCTTCAGATGTACGCAAAACATGAGCTATATCAAGCAACAACGAGTCTCTATAACCGCTTGATCCTTGCTCGCTCTTCAGCGATCAGTCGCAATCTCATGATCGCGGCTACACCAGCCAGTGCCCCAATGGGACATGACACAGTGGCATTTACCGCTCCTCTGGGCACCGAAACCCTTCCTCAAAACGTACGATTCATAACGCCCCTTCCCGTGAATCCGCTCGGCTTTACCCCCCGAGGTTTAAGTACGACACCGCTCGCCACACAAACGGTTCAGCTGCAGAGCACGCGAGACCCGAATCTGATTTATACGATTTCATTGATGCCTTCTGGGAAGGTGACATGGTGCCGACAAGCCATCAATCCATGCCTCATCAATGAAAGATCATGAATAGGAAGGGCAGGCGACCTATGAAGGTGCCCAATGAAAAAGGGTTCACGTTGGCAGAAGTGATGATCTCTGCTGCCATACTCGGGGTTGGAGTAATGGGCATGGCCGCTATGCAAGGTGTGTCATTTACGAAGAATGTCGATGCCAACGACTTGTCCATCGTCACGAATGTTGCGGCCGACATGATGGAGCGAATCCAAAGCAATCGGCGGTTTGCATGGGCCTATAATAACTTGGATACAACCGGCCCGGGGAATTGTTTGGCGGGTGGAATTCCAGCTCCCCAGCCACCCATACCATTCTTCTCGATTGCCCCATCCTTAGCCGCAATAAGGGGAATCCAAGGCGACTGCACCCAATGGCGAACATTGGTCTTGGCCACCAACCTGTTGAATGCACGCGGTACGGTACAGGCCGTACCGGTACTCCCACTGAGGTCCGATTCGAGCGCAGTACAGATTACGGTACGGTTGCAGTGGAATGAGCGTGCTGCAACCCAACGTACCCGAACTGTAGCATTTCAAACATTGATTGAACCGGAATAGGGACTTGCTGAAAGCGTGCAAGGAATTGTAGGGGCATCGATGAGACAATTGTGGAATTCGTGGGGCCAGAACCAAAGAGGCTTTACCCTGACCGAAATCATGGTCGCGACAATGATGACCACGGCCATTGTTGCGGCCGGGTTTGGTGCGCTCGTCGTCAGTCAGAAGACGACGCGCATAACCGGACAGATCGGGAATACACAGGCCACGGCTCGGAATGCCCTAGACATGATCACGGCCGATCTCAAGCTGGCCGGATTCGGCATGCGCGGTTTGACCACACCGGTTGGTGGGTGTCATATCAACGGCACTCCCTATGCTCTCGTACCGGGCGACAACAATCCGCTTGGGGCAGATATCGGGCCGGATACGATCTCAATGGTCGTTCCGATGACCAATTCCATCACTGCCGTGGGACCGTTGTGGCAGGTTTCCGTTCCGCTGGCCCCTGGTACCATCGGAGGGCTTGATACACCAATCGCGAGTATTCCTATGCCAGCCAATGCGACAACGGCTATGGGGAATGCCATTCCTGGTGGTGGGGCGGCATTGCTGGGCATGTCTGTTTCGATCGGTGGAGTTGCTGGTTCAAGAATTCAGTCTGTCAATCCAGGAGGCTTGACACTGAATCCAGCGATTCCCGCTCCCACGGCTTTCGGAACGGGGACGCAAGTATATTTACTGCAATGTATCACATACCAAGTGATTCCTCCCCCGGATGCACTCAACCTCTGCCAGGGAACTGCCCCATGTCTGGTCCGTGGTGCTGTCCCGGCCGTACTGGTAGGTCTTGGCGGCCCGCCCAACTGTAATCAGGTTAATTCAGGATGCATCCCTATCATGGATGGAGTCGAAGACCTGCAACTAGCCTATGCCTGTGATGGCTGTGATCCTCGTGTCAATAACGGCACACCTGATTTGCAGCCCGACGATCTCAATCTATCGAACCAGTTCGACCAGGCCGACTTCATTACAGATCGTAATTGGTTCGGTACCGCTGCGCCGTACGGCACCTTTATGACGCCGAGGACAATTCGATTGGTGCAGGTCAATATCGTTGCGCGTCAGACAAGAGCAGATCAAGGCATGGGCGAAGGGCAATCGACTCCTGTGCATACGACGACCTTCCCTGTCATCAGCGATCACAACCATGCGAATGGGCTCTTTGCGCTGGGAGACAATGCGTCACCCGCACAACAATCGGCCTATTTTCAATTTCGTCGAAGGATCTTGACTCGGACCATCGAACTTCGCAATCAAAGGCTCTGACTATGTTGACCTTTCGTGTTACTCCAACCATGGGCAGGTTGTGTCGTGATGAGCGTGGTACGTCGTTCATGACCGTGATGCTGTTGATGCTAATCATTGGCGCTCTTGGGGTTGCTGCGCTGACGATGACAGGCCTCGAAAACTCGATGGCCGGTGCAGTTCGCATGGTGGAAGAGGGAACGGATGCTGCCGAGGCATGTGTGGGGTCCGCGGTCCGCGCAATTCGATTGACGATCGAAGATCCTCAGATGACTGGTCCGGCGGCTGCACTCATTGAGCCTCAGGGACCGGTACCGGCTCTGAATCAGGGGGTGTTTACCCAGGAGATCAACGGTACGCTGCGGAACTACTCCGACATTGCTGTTGGAACGGGAAACGCCCCCAATCTTGTCATGAACGTCAATGGATACGTGGTCAATGGGGACATTGACTTTCTCTATTCCAAGCGACGAACCGGCAGTGATTTCGCTGATCCAGACAAACCAACCTATGATCAGTTCTATCGAGTGGACTGTGTAGCGGCAAATGCAGCGACGGGTGCCACCAGCCGAGTAATTGTGACCTTTGATTGTCTCAATACCACAGGTGAAGGTTGCGTGAAACGAGCGAACAACGGTTAAGGCAGATGGGTGGGAGGCTGAGTAACACTATGAAGCCCAACAGTCAGGGTAGTAACTCATCGCCAAATTTGTGCAAATTGATAGTCATTTGTTCCATCGGTGTTCTTGTCGGGTCGGGAGTACCCCAAGTAAGTCATGCCGATGAGCCGCTTCCTGCCGCTATGGCCAATTATCCTAAAGGAACAATCACCTCAGTCTATGAGACGACGTTTCAAATTGACGGGCGGACCTTCAGTCTCGCACCGGAAGCTGTGCTCGTCGATCGTCATGGCGATCCATTGGCGCCAGCCACCATTAGAGTTGATATAGATGTGAAATACCGCATTCAAAAAGGGACCACTGACAAGATCGACTGGATGTTGCTGATGTTGCCGCGGTGAGCAGCAACCAATGCGAGATAGCACGTCACAGGAGAGAAGACAATGGAGGGTGCCATGAGACGCGGGAATGTTGCACTTCGTGGAACCATCATGGTTGCGTTGATGAGCTGTCTTGCAGGGGCCAGCGTGAGTCAAGCCCAAACGATGGATCAATATTTCGCCGTTCCACCGTTCGTCAGCGACCAGGTCGCACCGAATATCATTCTAGTGCTGGATAATTCCGGGAGTATGAGCGGTCTTGGATGCGATCGCAACGATGATGGAGATTGT